>CACYZW010000032.1 GCA_902778995.1 uncultured Eubacteriales bacterium | reverse complement strand
GGTGACACTGCTCAATCTCGCCGGCGATGCTGCTCAATCCCAGCGGAATCGGTGCTCAATTCGGGCGGTTTTGGTGCACTCACGGAGCGGTATATCCAATTATGGAGAAATATCAGGATAAAGCTACTGTGTTGGAAGAACTGCCTTCCTCACTGTCTTGTGCCTGCCTCTTTAGTAGTTTGACGAGCAAAGTAGGATCTCTGAACACTTCCGGATCAACATCGGCAAATTCGTACTCGTCGCGGGTTAGGAAGTCATCCTCATCGGAATCAAGGTCATCATCTTCGATATCTTCACCGAAGGGATTATCATCGACCTCCATGTCCATATCTAGGAGCATCAAGTCAAGATAATGTTTCCCTCAGCGTCGTACATGAGGCCGAGTTTTTCGTGGAACATACCAATGGTATTGTCATCTTCCATGAAAGCAATTTTGATTTCCATGCGGCCGGCGGCGATAAGATTGCTGAGCAGATTCAACCGAGCCTCCTCAAGCTATTGCCATATGTTTTTTCCTTTCAACATTATTTTATCATATCTTGTCTTTCTTCGCGACGATAATCGGGCACGCGCAGTTTTTCTACATAATCGCATATTTCGCTACGAAACCACCAAAAAAATGACTCACCGTCCGCTAGTAAGCCAGACAATAACTGATATCCAGTAGAACCTATAATGTCGGAACACGTGTGAACAGGTCGGAACACGTGCCAATACGTAGGAATACGTGTGAACACGTAAAATCGTATGCTATAAGTCGTGCAAGGACACTTCCCCAGGTCAAAAGACTTGGGGTTTTTCTTCGTTTGACCGACAAGCATGTCCCCAAAAACATCGTTGATGTAATCTGAATAATATGTTAAAATAGGTATAGGCGATTCTGGCGATGAACTTGCTATTCTAGTTGAATTACATATGAGGAGCGTTTCGATGTCAAAGGATAATTCTTTTCCGCTTAGAGCCTTAGAGATGCCTTCTCTATCAGGTAAATGCAATCGTATTTTTGATGAATCGATCTCCCCCTATGATCGAATAAGAACAATGTCTGATACTGAGTTCGAAGACTTAACGGCAGCTTGGGTTTTAAAGGTGAAAAATTATGCTAATGTATGCACAGTAGGCGGTTCAAAAGACGCAGGAAGAGATATTGTGGCCTATTATGCCTCTCCTACCGACAAGATTGATATATATCAATGTAAACACTGTAATAAACCTTTAAGTCCTGCTATATATTGTGTCGAATTCGGAAAGCTATGTTATTATACATGGAAAGGAACATATCGAGTTCCTGAGAAGTACTATATTGTTGGAAGTAATGGTATTGGTGATAGCTTAAGAACTCTTATAGAGCATCCAGAACGTATTAATGCATACCTTACTAGTAACTGGGATAAATATTGCAGAAAAAAGAATAAGATAACCAGTGATGGAGTAAAACTAGATAATGATCTAAAAGAGTACATACAGAGTTTTGATTTTACAATAGTAGACGAGGTATCTCCTCAAACTCTAATTAAAGAAATGGAATCCTCAAAACTGTATAAGTATTTTTTTGGTGGTGGATTGAAAACACGTCCATTTGTTCCAAAGCCTGCTAACGAAATGGGAGAGAATGATTCTCCTTCCGAATCGGCTCCTCCCGCTGACTTTTCCGATATCTATGACCGTTTTCGGACAATGTGACTATAAAATACCTGAATCCATGCTGCGACGCAGCGCCGTATGCCCGACGGGTATGTGCGGTACAACGGCAGGAGGGAGGGCTATTGCCCTCCCTCCTAACCTGTTTTCCCGGCCTTTATCCCTGTTCGGCCTCCGCTTCCTTTGCGGGAACGGTGAAGGCGTCCTTACCCAACAGACCCAGGCGGTAGTTGAAGGGGATGTCGGAATTGGGGAAGCGCTGGAAGAACAGCTTGCGTATGCGGTCCATCACCATGTTGCCGGTCTTGTAATTCACGGTGGGCAGCAGCAGCGCGATCACGTTGGTGCTGAAATGGGTGATGATGTCCCCCTTGCGCAGGTTGTCGCGCAATATTTCCACCAGGCCGTTCATGATGTTTTCCTGGCGAATGCTGTCGTAGTTGCCGTCCTCTGATTCGCCCACCATGATGATACCGAGGAACATCGTGGTGCCCAGGCGCTCCAGGTTGCGCATCTCCAGGTTATAGATGGCCTTGAACATCTCGTAGTCGCACACAAAGGCGCCGCGCTCGTCGCTGCTGTTGTGCAGCTCCTGGCGAATGGCCTCCAGGTTTTCCTTCAGCGTCTGGCGGGTGCGGCTCATCTCCTGATAGAAGGCCGCCATTTCGGGGCTGGGGGGCGCGCCCAGATAGCGATAGGTCAGGTTTGTGGCGTGCTTGTACTGCACCAGAGCGTCGCTGGTGCGGTTCATGCTGATCATGGCCTTCATCAGCTCGATGTGCAGCCGATCGTCGAAGCTGTCCACCTCGAGGGCAGAGCGGCACACGCTGCAGATTTCATTGTAGTCCTCCGCCTTGCGCAACAGCTCGATATAGTTGTACACCGACGTAAGATACTGGGTGTGCAGCTGCTGGGCAAAGCCCGCGTCGCCGTCCAAATCACCGGTCTGATACAAATCGCCCTGGTACAGCTCCAGTATCCCCTTGTAAAGCTCCCGCTGGCGCGCCGGATCGCGCTCCAGAGGCACCGCGTCGAACAGATCCATCAGCTCCAGCGCGTCGATCTTCATATCCGGAAGGCTCTGCCAGTGATAGGCGCCTCGGTCGGATACGATGCAGCTGCCCATGCCGTCGGACATCTGGTTCAAAAGCGTGCGCATGCGGCTGACCAGCGTTTTGAGCGCGTTTTCCGGATTGGAAACGCTGTGTTCCGGCCACAGGGCATGCAACAGCTGGGGATTGGGCACGGAGCGCCCCCTGTGAAGCACAAGGAACTCCATCAGCGCAGTACCCTTGCGGGATTTACTGACCGGGTTTTCAACACGCTGTTCATTGATATAAATGAGGAAGTTCCCCATCATCGTAATCCGCACGGTATCCGCCATGTGGTCAATCCTCCAATCAAATAGGTATGTATATATCCAAGCGCCCGCGGGCGCTCAATGCCGACTGTTATCGCACAGGCGTCACAGCCGCTTTGCCAGCGTTTCCGGGTTGACCGCGTAGGTCAGCGCCACCTCGCGGGTGATGGTTCCCGCGCGATAGAGGCGCTGCAGCTCGCCGTCCATGGAGATCATGCCCTGCCCCGCGCCGCCGAAGATGGCGTTGTCGATCTGATGGGTCCTGCCGTCGCGGATCAGGTTTTGCACCGCAGGATTCACCGTCATGACCTCGAACACGGCGATCTGGCCGCCCTCCTTCTTGGGCACCAGGCGCTGGGAAACCACGGCCCGCAGCACCATGGAAAGCTGCATGCGAACCTGGGCCTGCTGCTCGGCGGGGAAGGTATCCAATATGCGGTCCACGGTCTTGGACGCGCCGGTGGTGTGCAGCGAGGACAGCAGCAGATGGCCGGTTTCGGCGGCGGTAATGGCGATGCGTATGGATTCCAGATCGCGCATCTCGCCCAGCAGAATCACGTCCGGGGCCTGTCGCAGCGCCGCACGCAGGGCGCGGGCGAAGGTGGGCACGTCGTTGGGCACGTCGCGCTGGCTGACCAGCGACTGCCTGTGATTGTGGATGTATTCAATCGGATCCTCGATGGTCACGATATGGCCGTGGCGGGTGGTGTTGATGCGGTCCACCATGCAGGCCAGCGTGGTGCTCTTGCCGCTGCCGGCGGGGCCGGTGACCAGAATCATGCCGTTCAGGTTCTTGGTCAGCTCCATCACCAGGTCGGGAATCCCCAGAGAACGGGGATCCGGCAGGCCGAAGGCCACCATGCGGCAGGTGGCCGCTATGGTGCCGCGCTGCACATAGGCGTTGCAGCGGAAGCGGCTCAGTCCCGCCAGCGCGAAGGAGAAATCGTCGTCCCCATCCTCGTACAGCTTGCCGATGTCGCGGTGCGCCATCTCATAGGCCTCCCGCACCAGCGCCTCGGTGCCCGAAGGCTTCACAATTTCGTCGGTCAGGTGCTTCATATCGCCCTTGACCTTGCAGGTCACGTGCGCACCCGGTATGATAAATATGTCCGATCCGCCCAATTCATAGGCCTTGCGCAATAATTCTCTCAGTTCCATACGTCCTCCGTTACCGCCGTCAGCCGGTGCTCGTGCCAGCGCAGCCGTTCCGCCTCGCCCTGGGGCAATATTTCCACGGCGCAGCTCAATGTACGCAGGCCGTCGGTAAGCTCCCAGCTGACGATTCTCTCGCCCTCGCCCATCAGCATGCCGTCCGGCAGGTTGCTGCGCACCGCGTTCAGATAGGCTTCGTCCGAGTAGGTCGCCGCCGCGCATCGCACAAGCACGGCGTCCAGCTCTGCGACGTTCCGCTCCGCCTGGTCGTTCAGGGCAAAGCCGGCGGCCACCACCTCAAGGCTGCGGTCGCTCAGCCGGGCGTCGTTCCGGGCGTTCATCAGCGCCAGCATGCCCAGCACACCCATGCTCAGTATCACCACGATCAATATCAGGGAAGCGGCGCCGGGACCGAAGGACACGTTGCTCTTGCGCCTCATGGCATCGCCACCCCCTTGTATCGCGTGCAGGTCAGCGAAAACAGCTCCTCATCCTCGGCACGGGCGGCATCGAGATTGCGCAGCTTGTAAAATGCGCTCACCGTACCGCTCCACAATTCGCCCGCCTCGGTGGGCGCACTCTGACCGGCGACGTACAGCGTATAATCGCCGCGATCCAGGGTCCACGCGCCGTGGGAGCTGAAGAAGCCCATCTCCGAAAGCGTGGCGTCGATGTCCCCGGCGGCGTACAGCTTCTCAGCCACGTTCTGGGCATCGGCGACGGCCACCGATTCCACACCGGCGCGCACGGTCATGTTCCTGGCCGCGGCAAACACCTTCACCAGCACCGTGGCGGACAGCATGAAGAAAAGCACCGCGATGAGGATTTCAACCAAGAGCACGTTGGATCGATTCTTGTTTCTCATCTCGCACCTCTTCTACTTCGCGCAGCGCAGGGCCACGCACACCGTCTCCTGCTCGCCCTTGCCGTTGGTCATGTCCACGGTCAGCAGGCCGTTTTCCAGCCGGGGCTCAAAGCGCTGCGCCGGACAGATGGCCGTGCCGGACGTGGGGTTGAAGTAGCCGTCGTCGCTGGTGAACCACTCGTAGAGCTGGCCCTCATAGCAGTAAAGCCAGGTGACGTAGACCTCGCCGTCAAGATCCTCGCGCATCGCCAGCGTCTTTACGCCGTCGTATTCGCCGGTTTCCATGGCGTCCGCCGCGTCCTCGGCGCGAATCATGCTGCGCACATACGCGCCCAGCACGCGGTCTTCGTTGTTCGCCGCGGCCCGATCCACCGTGTTGCGGTACATCTGCGCCCCAAGCAGCACCATCAGCGTGGACATCACCGCGAACAGCCCCAGCAACACGAACACGAACACGCCCTGCATGCTGTGCTGCACCGTCTTGTGATTTCCGCTCACGAATCGCTCGCCTCCACTTCCGTCACAGAAATATCGGGCATCAGATTCGAACCGAACGAATCATAGCGAACCATGTATCTCGACTGATCGTAGGCCAGGCCGTAGTTGGAGCGCAGGTATTCCAGGCTGCTGGGATAGGCCCCCTCCACCGCGTAGCAGGTCAGCGCGGCGTTGTGCACAGCCTTGGTTACAAATTCCGTCTGAGCCGCGCCGCTGCTGCTGCCCACGCGGGTAATCAATATCCAGGCCCCGCACAGCAGCAATATCATCAGCAGCACGATCGCAATCTCCCGCTTGTATGCCATTCGCCCGTCGCCTCCTTATTCGGCAATGCGTGAATCCGTCACAGCATGCTGGACAGTATGCCGGCCATGGGCAGCATCACGGACAGCAGCACCGCGCCGATGACCACCGCCAGCAGGGCGATCAGCGTCGGTTCGATGATGCCCACCAGGCGGGAAATGCCGTCCTCCACCTGTTCCTCGTAAAGACCGGCGATCTTGCCCATTACCTGATCCTCGCGCCCTGCGGCCACGCCCATGCGGATCATGCGGTCGTGCAGCCCGTCGAACAGCTTGGAATTGGAAATCGCGTCGGCAAAGGACGCGCCGTTGTCCAGATCCTTTTGGATGCCCTGCACCTTTTCGGCAGCCTCGCTGTCGGACAGCACCGAGGGCAGCAGCCGGAACGCCTCGCCCGTGGGAAAGCCGCTGTGCAGCATCATGGAAAGCACGCTGGCGACACGGGACGCGGCCAGCTTCATGCTCAGGTTCCTGACCGGCGGGAAGAGCTTGCGCACCAGGTTCAGCACCTTCTCCCGCGCCCCGGTCTTCATCAGTATGGCGCACACCACCACGGCCAGCACCACCAGCGCCACCAGGGCCAGCACCACCCAGCCGATGGTGGAGCCCAGGCGCATCAGCGCGCTGCCCGAGGCGGACAGCTCCGCGCCCATGCTGTTGAGCACCCGCTGGAACACGGGCAGCACCTTCCACAGCATGATGGCGATGATCAGCACCAGCATGACGCCCAGCACCAGGGGATAGGTGATCGCCCCGATCAGGGAGGATCGTATGCGATCCTCGCGGGCGTAGTATTCCGCCAGGTCGTTCATCACGTTTTCCAGCTGGCCGGTCTGTTCGCCGATGCCCGTCATCTCCACCAGGTAGGTGGGCCAGCGGTCGTCCCGCTGCAGGGCCTGGTACAGCGAACCGGTTTCGTTGACGGCCTTGCTGACGTTCTCATACAGGTCGGCGTATTCGCTGCCCTTTGTCGTCTCCGCCAGCGTCTCCATGCCGTCATAGAGCGGCAAACCCGCGCTGAGTATCAGCGCCACCTGGCTGCAAAAGCTGGACAGCTCCGCAGAATCAAGCCCACGTTTCACCTTACCGGCCATGTGAAAACCTCCCGTTATTGATGTATTGCGTATTGTTTTCATGTTTTGCGGCGGGGCCGCAGATCAATAGAATCGCTCTGTGGTGTAATTCTTGGCGTCGAGACAGCCGATCTCATGGGTCGGGTCGCAGAAAACTTCCTTCCCGTCCACCAGGGCGACCGTCCAGGCGTGATAATACTTGTCGGCGTAGCCGATCATCAGCCGCGCGGGAATGCCCTGCACCCGCAGCATGCACACCATGATGGCCGACAGATCCTGACAGACGCCCGCCCGGTTGTCGAAGCATTCCTCGATCTCCGGCAGCGTGCCGGCCGGGATGGTCTTGGCCCTGACGAAGTCATAGGCGAATTCATCGCGCATGAAATCGAGCACGGCGTTGTACACGTCTCCCTGGGTGGCCAGCTCGTCGGATTTCAGCACCGCGTTGGTGGTGCGCACGTAGTTGACGTACTGGTTCGGCACCAGGAAGGCGGCGTTTTCATCGGACAGCTTCGCCGACAGCACGACCTTGCCCTGGGCGGAATACTTGGAGCCCTTGACGTTTTCAAACAGGGAGAATTCGTACTTGCCGGAGCCCAGCTGCAACGGAAAGACTTCGTAATCGCCGGCGTTGTCAAGGTCGTAGGTCAGCTGCGCGCCGTTGAAGGTAACCCGGACCTTCAGCCCGTGCTTGGTCGGCGCGGATACACAGCACATGACGTAGCCCTGATCCATGTGGCTGGCATCGATGACCAGCTTGCCGTCCGTCGCCACCTGCGTACCCGAGCTCTCCGGCCACACCGCGTCCTCGGAGGACGCGTGCGCTGCCACGCCCGCAGCCAACAGGAGCAGCATCAGCAAAACAAATTCAAATCCCACACGAAGCAAATTGGATCGACGCATGGTTGTCATTCCTTTCATAATTTGGCACGATAAATTATACCATGTCATCGGACACAATGCAACGGCTTGATAAAAAAAAATCGTCGCCGACGCTAATTACATATATTGGTTACGGCGCATCTTTTACATATAGTTTACGGTATTCCGCCAGAAAACATGTTCCACTGTATTTAAAAATCCAAGTAAATGTAGTATAATATAGATTAAGGAGATTCTGCGCAAGGCGCATGGCGCACGGCGCGGCGTTTCCGCAATACCGCAAGGACGCCGGTTTTGTATTTCAACCCGATCATATATATTGGAAGGAACACAGATGGAAGCAATACTTTACGCAGAGATATACCTTTTTTGCATCATCATCGTCTGGCTGTGCAAATACTGGTCGGACCAGCGCTCCTCCCATTCTGCGTCGGAGCGCTGGCTGCACGCTGCGCTGATCGGCTTCCTGGTCAGCTTTATCGCCAATTTCCTGTTCACGCTGTTCGACCGCATCCTGCCGCCGCTCTTTCTGACCCGCCACGCCTCCTGGCTGTTCAAGACGGTCTACCACGTCATGCTTTGCTTCGGCGTGTTCGCCTGGTGCGGCTACGCCGATACCGAATGCCGGGGCAACCTGTTTATCACCCGCAAGCGGGTGGTGCTCTCGTCCATACCGCTTCTGGCCATGGCGGGGCTGATCGTCAGCAACCTGTGGACCCATCGCCTGTTCGTCATCGACGAGCATGGCTACACCCGGGGCATGCTGTTTCATCTGGAGATGGGCATACTGGTGGCCGTGACGGCGGCCTTCAGCGTGAAGCTGCTGATATACGCCTCCCATGAAACCGACCCCATCAAGCGGGGACACATGCGCCTGGTGGCATCGTTCCCGCTGTGCCTGGCGGTGGCCTGGGTGCTGTCGCTGGCGGGCGAGGCCTTCCCGATCATCTGCGTGGCCATCACCATAGAGCTGCTGTGCCTCTACATGGGCACCTCCACCCAGCAGATTTCCATGGACAAGCTGACCCAGGTGAACAACCGCCAGAACCTGCTGAGCTTCCTGGATTACAAGGTGCTCAACCACTCTGAAAGGCTGTTCCTGTTCATGATGGATCTGGATTACTTCAAGAAGATCAACGACACCTACGGCCACCTGGAGGGCGACGACGCGCTGATCCGCGCCGCCAAGGCCCTGAAGATGGCCTGCGGGAATTATCGGCGCAGGCCGTATATCGCCCGCTACGGCGGCGACGAATTCATCGTGGTGATCGAATCCACCAAGGCGGAGGCCGACGCCCTGCTGGCGAGCATTCACGAAAACCTGGAAAACCTGAACAAATCCTCCAACAAGCCCTACAAGCTGGCCTTCAGCATCGGCGTGGGCGAATTCCATCCCGGCATGGACGCCAACGCCCTGATCGAAGCCGCCGACAGCGAGCTGTACAAGATCAAGCGCGCGCGCCCCGGCGAGCACGAGCGGTAAAACGAAAGCCCATGCCGGCTTCACCGGCATGGGCTTTCGCATGCTTCAAATCCCCAGGAAAGCGCAGTATCCCTTGTACGCCTCCCACAGGTCGGCCTTGGAGACAAGCTCCCAGGGCGCGTGCATGGAAAGCACGGGCACGCCGCAGTCGATCACGTTCATGGCGTACTTGGCGCACAGCCAGGCGATGGTCCCGCCGCCGCCGGCGTCCACCCTGCCGATCTCGCTGGTCTGCCAGCACACGTTCGCCTCGTCCATCACCCGGCGCACGGCGGCCATATATTCGGCGTTGGCGTCGCTGGCGCCGCTCTTGCCCCGGGCACCGGTGTACTTGTTGAAGCACACGCCCAGGTTCAGCATGGCCTGGTTTTTCTTTTCAAACACGCCGGGATAGGCGGGGTCGTAGGCGGGGCTCACGTCGCTGGAGAGCATGCGGCTGTTTTGCAGCGCCCGGCGCACGGCCAGCTCGCCCTCGTAGCCCAGCAGTGCGGTCAGCTCGGCCACGGTATTTTCAAAGAAGTGGGAATTCATGCCGGAAGCGCCCACGCTGCCGATTTCCTCCTTGTCGGCCAGCACCGCGCAGAGCGTGCGCTCGGGCACGTCGTCCACGTCGGCCAGGGCCATCAGGCTGGGATAGGCGCACACCCGGTCGTCGTGGCCGTAGGCCAGTATCATGCTGCGGTCCAGGCCCGCGTCCCGGGCGCGGCCCGCAGGCACGGCCTCCAGCTCGGCGGATACGAAATCCTCCTCCTCGACGCCCCAGTCCCGCTTCAGCACCGACAGCACGGCCCGCTTCACAGCGTCCTTCTTTGCCTCGGCCTTCTCGCCGTCCTTCTCCCCGCCGCATTCGGGCTGGCTGCCGATCAGTATGTTCAGCGCCTCGCCGTCTATGAACTTCGACGCGGCCTTTTCCATCTGCTCGTGGGCCAGGTGGGGCAGCAGGTCGGTGATGCACAGCACCGGGTCGTCCTCCGCCTCGCCGATGCTCACCTCCACGGTGTCGCCGTCCCGCTTCACGATCACGCCGTGCAGCGCCAGGGGCAGGGCGAGCCACTGGTATTTCTTGATGCCGCCATAGTAATGGGTGTCCAGGTAGGCCAGGGACTCATCCTCGAACAGCGGGTTCTGCTTGACGTCGATGCGGGGCGAATCGATGTGCGCGCCCAGTATGTTCATGCCGCGCTCGATGCTCTGACGCCCGATCACGAAGGCCATGAAGCTCTTGTTCATCCACTTGCGGTACACCCGGTCCCCCGGGCCGATGGGCTCGCCGGTCTTGATCAGCGCGTCCAGATTGCGGAAGCCCGCCGCCCGGCAGATGCGCTCCGCCTCCGCCGCAGCCTCGCGCTCGGTCTTGGCGTTGTCCAGGAATGCCCGGTAGGCGTCGGAAAAGGCGTTCAGCCGCGCCCGCTCCTCTGCGGAATACTGCTCCCATGCGTTTTTTCTATACATATATATTCCCTCCTGCTATAAATACAAATCCTCTCCATGCGCCTTCAGCCACTTCTTCCACACCGCATAGTCCGGCAGCTGCGCCGCCACCAGCGCCCAGAAGCGGGGCGAATGGTTGAATTCGTGCAGATGGCACAGCTCGTGCACCACCACGTAGTCCAGCGCCTGGGGCGGGGCCATGATCAGCTTCCAGTTGAAGTTGAGGTTGCCCTTGCGGGAACAGCTGCCCCACCGGCTCTTCTGTTCGCGTATCGCCACGCGGCCCGGGGCCCTGCCGATCCGAGGCCCATAGTAATCCAGCCGCTCCCGGATGCGCTTCAGCGCCACGGTGGACAGCGTCGCCCGGATGGCGGCGCGCACGTCGGCATCGCTGTCCGGGCAGGGCAGGGTCAGGTGGTATTCGTCCCCCACCAGCTTGCCCGTGCGACGCGAACCCTGGCGCAGCCGCAGCACGCAGCGCTTCCCCTCGATCAGTATCGGGCTGCCGTCCGTGACCGGATGGGCCCGGCGATCCGCCTCCAGCCGCGCCTCGCTCTGGCGCTGCATGTCCAGCAGCTGATCCGCGCGCTGGCGAACCATGTCGTCCACATCCCGCAGGCGCAGGTATTTCGGCGCGTACACCCGCAGGCCCGCCTCCGGCAGCGCCTGGAACAGCACGTTCTGCCGGGACGACTGGATCAGGGTGTATTCGACGCGCCGACCGTTTGCGACGACTGCCCGCTTCATGGCAAGACCCGCCTTTCATATTCTGATTGTCTACCACACCTGCCTCGACTGCCGCTCCATCAGCACCGCGGGATAGGCGTCGGGATGCTCCATGATCCGGTGCAGGCCGCGGACGGCGCAGGTGTCGGGCGCGTCGGCCACCCGGCACGGGATGCCCAGCGCCTGGCCGATGCGCCGGTCCAGCTCGCTCATCGCCGCGCCGCCGCCGGTCAGCACCGCGCCCGCGTCGGTCAGGTCGGCGGACAGCTCCTCCGGGGCGCTGTCCACCACGGTGTTCACCATCCGGGCCAGCTCGCCCACCACATCCTCGCAGGCGTCCAGCACCGGCCTGGTCTCCACGTCGAAATTCATGGGCATGCGCTTGGCGAGGTTGATGCCTGTGGCGTGCATGATCACGTCCCTGGGGGCCTTGTCGGGCATGGCCGTGCCCAGGGTGTTCTTGATCTCCTCCGAGGTCAGTTCTCCCACGCGATAGCCGAAGTCGCTGCGCAGCAGGCGCCGCACCCGCTCGTCGATGCGGTTCAGCCCGTAGGGCAAATAGCCGAAGGCCGCCACCCGGCCGAAGGTGAACAGCGTGGCGGTGATCTTGCCCGCACCCACGTCCACCACCAATTTGGCCTCCGGGCTGTTCAGGTTCAGGCCCGCGCCCACCGCCGCCGCCGCGTCCGAGCGCACGAGCATGGCCTCCGCCGCGCCGGCGTCGATGGCTGCGGTGAGCATGGCCTCCCGCTGCACGGGCCGCGCGAAGGGCACGCAGGTGATCATCGCGCCGAAGCGCCGCCGGGTGTTCACGCCCTCCGAGCGCTTGAACAGCCATTGAAACATCCGCGCCGCGTACAGGTTGTTTTCCAGAGCGCCGTCCCGTAGCGGTCGCACGACGCGCACGCCCTCGCAGGTGCGGCCGATCAGCCGCTGGGCGATTTCTCCCGCGCAGATGGGCACGGGGTTGCCCTCGCGAAAGGCCAGCGCCGCCGGAGCGCTCAGCACCGGGCCGTTCCTGAGCTCCGCCATGCGCGCGGTCCGGGTGCCGAGGTCTATGCCGATATCCCAACGCATTCCCAATTCCTCCATAGCAGGCCAAGTGTCGTTACTCTATCCCTGCGACGCGCCGGGGCGCGAACGCTTCGATTCAGAACCGGTGGCAGGCCGTCACACGTTGTCCGCCCGATAGCAGATCACATGCTCGCTCTGCTGGTAGCGCCCGTCGGGGTCGCAGCGGTAGGCGTGCTGCAGATCCACGCCGTCGAACCACCGGTAGGGCGCGTCGTCCTGGGTCTTTCCCGCGCATATTTCCGCGATGCCCTCCCGCATACAGCGCATCAGGGAGATGTCGTCCACGTCCCGGGCGTGCCCGTGCAGTATGATGTCCGCCTCTTCCTGCAGGAACATCACCCTGTCCAGCGCCTCCAGGAACGCATGCAGCGGCAGGCACCCGTCCAGCTGCATCCACAGATGGTGGTTGACGCTGTCGCCGGTAAACAGTATCCTGTCCTCCCTGAGCAGCAGCAGTATGCCGCCGGGCGTATGTCCGGGCAGGCCGTATACCTCCAGGGTCCTGCCGCCCAGGTCGATCACGTCGCCGGGGAGGATGTCCCGGAAGGGCGGCATGGCCAGCCCGCGCTCCCGGCAGGCCGCCTGAAAGGCCGGATCTTCGATAAATCCCCGGGCGAGCGCGCCGTCCCCGGGATTCATATACGCCTCCTGGAAGTACACGTTGCCGAAGATGTGGTCGGGATGGCCGTGCGTGTTGACCACGACCACCGGCTTGTCGGTGAGCCCTTTCACGGTCCGGCCCAGGTCGGTATACCCGTTCATCGTATCGATCACGCAGGCGCGATCGCGGCCGATCACCAGATACCCCGTGGCCTCGTGGGCTTCGTCCATCAGATAGATGCCCGGGCGCACTTCCCTGACATACAACGCCTTATCCATGCCCGTTGTCTCCTTTCCAAATGCCACCATGCGCAGCCGCCGTCCGGGGCCATACGCTTCCTGCCGTTCCGCCAGGCGGTTGCGGCCGTGCGGGCCGGCCAGGTGAGCCCGCGCTTCGAATTCCAACCGCTGTTGGGGCGCCTGTATGGTCTATTATACCGGATATTGCGGGGACTGTCCACCCTATAATGGGCATATAACAATGTGTGCACACAGGCCCAAACGCCCGCAAGTTCCCGCGAAGTATGACGCCAATATGCGCCAGGTGTGATCGTAGCACATATTGTTTTGATATGCACATTAACAGACCGGATTCAATTAACCGAAATCGGGAAGGCCAAAATGGCCCCGAATGCCCGGCTGGACTCAATGGGGTGCGCCGAAGGGGGCCTTAGGGGAAACGGGCAAAAATCCAATTGTTAAGACGACCGGGGTCGTTTGTTAACTGCGGCATGGCGCGGGCGCTCCGGGGATTGCGGCGGAATTGTGACCCTGCCTTCAGCGGTCCGGACGCCCCGTAGGCGGGGGCGTCTGGCCCCATCGGATGCGCGCCCGCCCAAACAAATACAGACCGCAGTCTGTATTGAAAGAGGGCGTATTTAATTGTCAGGTCCCCGTAATAAGGCGCAATTTCGCCCTATTTCGCAGCCTCAGCCCTTGAACAGCTTCGGCCTCAGCTTTTTCACGTACACCACCGCCATCGTGTTCAGCAGCCGGTCGTACAGCATCAGTGTGACGTTGGCCAATACGACAAACACGACCAGCATGGCCAGGCTCATCTCCCTGTATTCGGCAATGACCTGATCCATGCGGAATACGAAGAAGATGCTCGCCGCCAGCGCCCCCGCGCAGGCGTTCCATAGCAGCAGCTTCACCGGCAGGCTTTGCCAGCCCGGAAGCTTCGATTCCAGCGGCCACTTCGCCGCGGGATACCAGCCCAGGAACGCGAACAGCAGCGCCGCCTCCTTGTCCGCGCACAGCATCAGGCTCAATGCGCTGACCGCGACCCAGGCCGCCAGCGCCATGCGCCGCCCGCCCTCGATCAGCACCGGAAGCAGTACGATCCCCGCCAGCGCAGGGCCGACAAAGGTGGCGGCGGGAATCACGCCGCCCATCAGCAGTATGGCCGTCGCCAGCGCCGTCATCATGCCGCCGACGGCCAGGCGGCGGGTCCTCTCGTTCATGCCGTTCATCCCTTCCTCCGTCACTTCCCATACAGCTGGAACAACAGCCAGCGCACCGCCCGGCAGGGCAGCAGGCTGTCCAGCAGCACCAGGCACCTGTAGGAAAGGCCGATGGCGTAGAAGGGCTTGACCCTGCCGTTTTTGAGGGCGACCCGGGCGATGGTCTTCGCGGCGTCCTCAGGGCGCATGCCGTTCCGCTCGTCCCTTTCCATCTTCGCCACCGACGCGCGGATGCGCCCGCCGTAGACATCGTCCCCCGCCACGCTCTTCTTCCGGGCGTCGGTGAAGCCGGTTCGGATGTCCCCGGGCATCACGCAGGCCACGTCGATGCCAAAGGGGGCGACCTCGTTGTACAGCGCCATGGTCAGCGAGCGCACCGCGGCCTTGGAGATGGAATACCAGGCCTGGAAGGGGATGGCGAACACGCCCGCCACGCTGCTGATGTTCACGATGCGCCCCGCCCCGGCCCGGCGCATGTGGGGCAGCACGGCGCGGATGGCGTTGTCCATGCCGAACAGGTTCACCTCCATCAGCCGATGGGCATCGGCGGGATCGGTGAATTCCATCGCGCCGGAAATGCCGAAGCCGGCGTTGTTGACGAGGATGTCCACCCGGCCTTCCTTCCGGACGACGGCGTCCACTGCGGCCTTCACCGCCGCGCCGTCGGTCACGTCCACGGCGGTATGGAATGGGTCCTCCGGGGCCGGGCGACGGCTGAATTCGTAAACCGTGCAGCCCTTCTCCCGCAAGAGCCTGACCGTCGCCAGGCCGATGCCGCTGGTGCCGCCGGTGAGTATGACGACCTTGCTCATTTTCCTCTTCCCTCCAAGGCTTCTGGTAACCGTTCCCATTATACACGAAACCGGGGCGAATGTGAACCGTCATTTGTCATTATTTAGTCAACTTTTCTACGTACTAATAAACGATTGTGATGCTATACTGATAATTGAGTAATTATGCTTGGGGGGATTACACCCACATCCCGCTGACAATAAATGGAACCGCCGCCGGCGCGCATGCGTCCAATGGCGGACAGACCCTGGCGCGGGCGCGCCGCGAAGGCAGCCCGCCGGACCCGGAGGTGCGTATGAACTTCTTTCAATCCTTCTTTTCCAATGCCCTGAGCGGCGTGTCCAATTTGGTGGTGTACGTCGCCATCGTGGCGCTGTTCGTGGTGGGGCTGGTGCGCTGCATCGCGCCGGTTGTGCACACCCGGAACACGCTGCGGCGGGCCATCCGCAGCATCCGCTCGGAGGGAGACAAGAAATACGCCTGGCAACAGGACGATTTTCTGGGCAAGGGCGCGCTGTATCCCCACTGGAGCGAATACCTGAACAACCTGTTCTTCGCCGACGGCGTATACCACAACGCCAGCAACGTGGAGGACTACATCAACGAGGAGACCGTCATGTACGGCCCCGGCCGGGCGTCCTTTGCGGAATCGCTGCCCGGGCTCATGACCTCCCTGGGCTTTCTGTTCGGCGTGGTGGGCAGCGTGCTGTTCACGCTGATCACCCGCGCGGTGTACGGCTCCAGCGAGCACACGCTGAAGGTGTTCTACGGGGCCATGAGCCGCCACGCCGGCGTGCTGAGCGTGGACCCGATGACCCAGATCGCCATCTACCAGCAGGAGCAGACCGCCCTGATCCAGACCATGGCCAAGGATCTGAACGGCGCCTTCACCGAGAACATGGCCGCCGCCGTCCACGACGCCATCGACCCGCTGAACCAGTCCTTCAAGAACTTCGTGAACGTATCCACCAAGGAGCAGATGCGCTTTATGGACGCGGTGATGCAGCGCTTTGCCGATCGGCTGGACGAATCCATGCGCAGCCGCCTGCAGCGCTTCGGCGAGGTGCTTGACGAGACCAGCCGCCAGCAGCAGGAGAGCTGCGTGGTGGTGCGGGCCTCGCTGGCCGGGGCCAAGGACGCGCTGGAGGATCTGCAAAAGATGCAGGCCCTCTCCCGCGAGACCGTCGAGGGCATGTCCAAATACGTCGGCCGGCTCAACGACGCCAGCCGACAGGCCGACGACGCCCTCGGGCAGATGGCCGAAACCGTGGAGCAGATGGAGCTGGTCTCCCGCCAGCAGAACAACTACCTGAAGACGGTCAGCTCCATGCAGGCCGACCTGAACCGCATCGTCGACGCCATGCAGAAGGCCACCAACGACCTGCGCGGCTCCGCCGCCAGCATCGAAAAGGTGCACATGCAGGCCAGCCGCGAGCTTCAGGAGGAGTTCAACAGCACCATGGACGCCTACCGCGACTACGTCAACCAGTTCACCCAGCGGGTGGATTACCTGGCCGCGAACATCTCCGGCGCGCTGCAGGGGCTTCCCGCAGAGGTCACCGACGTCAGCAACCGCTTCCTGGACCAGGTGGATCGCCTGACCGACGCCATGGTGCAGGCCCAGCGGGCGCTGGAGGACACGGCGGACAGACTTTATAGAAATTAGGAATTGGGAATTGGGAATGAAGGTGCAAATCCCTGCGGGATTTGTTTGATTCTCGATTCATGCTCCAACCCCGCGTACACGGTTGAATGAAAAAAGAAATCCGCAAGGATTTCCTCCACCCCAAGGGCCTGCCGGCCCCAGCTTACTGGAAACAGTCCACCGGACTGTTTCCCGGGCGCTCGCTGTCCCCATTCCCCATTCCCCATTCCCCATTCCCCATTATTCTGAAAGGAGGGTTGCCCATGAGAAGCGCTCGCGCCCACACCCATCGCAGGGTGAGCAACAACGGCGTGCAATGGCTCAGCTTTTCGGATTTGATGAGCGCCCTTTTGCTGATATTCATACTGATCATGTTCTATATCATGTATCAGTATTTCGATATGTACGAAATCAACATGGCTGAAATCGCCCGCCAGCAATACGACCTGGATCAGGCCAACGCAAGCCTGGAGGAGCAGAAGACGAAGCTGACCGAATCGGAAACCCAGCTGATCGCCCAGCAGATTCGCCTTGAGGCGGCCCAGAAGGGCCTGGAGGACGCCCAGAGCGTGCTGACCAGCCAGCAGGAGGAATTGAGCAAGGCCCAGTCGCTGCTCACCGAAAAGGAGGACGAAATCGCCGCCCAGAAGGAGCAGCTGGACGCGCTGAGCATACAGCTGGGCGCCCAGCAGACCCAGATCGACCGGCAGCAGCAGGTCCTGGAGGATCAGCAAAACCAGATCGAAGCGCTGGTGGGCATGCGCACCCGCATCATCACATCGCTGTCCAGCGCCCTGAAGGCCGCCAACATATCGGCCCAGGTGGACCCCGCCAACGGCTCCATCGCCCTGGAATCCGACGTGATGTTCGAGCTGGGCAGGTACGACCTGTCCGAGCGGGGCGAGCGGTTCATCGACCGGTTCCTGCCCGTGTATCTGGACGTGCTGTTTTCCGACGAATACCGGGAATACGTCTCTGAAATCATCATCGAAGGCCATACCGATTCCCTGGGCACGTACCTGGACAACCTGGCCCTGTCCCAGCAGCGCGCGCTGGCCGTGGCTTCCTATGTGCTGGACGACGACTATCGCGGCATCAACACCGCCCAGAAGAAGCAGCTGCGCGCGGTGGTCACCGCCAACGGGCGCTCCTTCAGCGACCCTGTGCTGGACGCCAACGGCTTCGAGGACATGGACGCCTCCCGCCGCGTGGTATTCAAGTTCCGCCTGACCGACGAGCAGATGATCCAGCAGTTGAAAAATATCCTTGAGGCAAACGACGCATAACTGACAGGAGAGAAAAAGAACGTGCTGTACTTCCGAAGACTGATCTGGTTTGTCGCCTCGCGCATGATGTTGATCTGCGCGCTGCTGGGCATGCTGGTGTGTGGCTTCTTCATGGCCATGAACGGCGCGAATATCTATGTGGTGCTCAACGAGGGCATGGAAAAGCGGGTGGACGTGATCCTCACCCGCCAGCAGGCCGAGGAGCTGAACAAGTATTTCCACGCCGATTTCCTGATCGCCGACGCGGCGCTGGAGGGCGCGCTGAACGGCAACAGCGTCTATTCGGATTACAACATCACGGGCTTCGAGTACGAACTGACCATCGAAAAGCTGTGGGCCTGGCCCTGGGACGCCTACGCCAACTGCACCGTGGTGGAGCGCGTGCCCTCCATCTCCGGCAGCGTCATCTCCAGCCGCCGCAACGAGGTTTCCGAGCGCATCCCCCGCTGGCAGGGGGGCCGCTACGACATCACGCTGGTCAAGACCGGCGGCCAGTGGAAGATCATCGGCATGCAGCAAAAGACCGTGCTGGTGGAGCCGGAGGAGGACAACGAGGGCCTGGAGACGGAGGTCCTGGTGCAGTAAATCGATATTTGGCGGGGGCGCGTCCCCCGCCAATCAAGACAACCGAGGAGGCGCCCATGCGCGTAGTAGTGGGCATGTCCGGCGGCGTGGACAGTTCCGTCGCCGCGCTGCTGATGAAGCGCGCCGGTCACGAGGTGATCGGCGTGTTCATGAAAAACTGGGAGGAAAAGGACGAAAACGGCGTGTGCACCAGCGAACGGGACTGGGCGGACGTCCGCCTGGTGTGCGAGTCGCTGGACATTCCCTATTATGCCGTCAATTTCGCCAGGCAGTACCGCGAGCGGGTGTTCGAGCACTTCCTGTCGGAATACCGCAAGGGCCGCACGCCCAATCCGGACGTGCTGTGCAACCGGGAGATCAAGTTCAACGTGTTCCTGGATTTTGCCGAGAGCCTGGGCGCGGAAAAGCTGGTGACCGGGCACTTTGCGAACATCGACTGCGTCGGCGGAGAATACCGGCTGCTGCGGGCGGCGGACGAAAACAAGGACCAGACCTATTTTTTGTATATGCTGGGCCAGCGGGCGCTGTCGAAGGCGCTTTTCCCGGTGGGCGGGCTGACCAAGGCCGAGATTCGGCAGATCGCCCGGGACGCGGGGCTGCCCGTCAGCGAAAAGAAGGATTCCACCGGCGTGTGCTTCATCGGCGAGCGCAATTTCAAGCAGTTCCTCTCCGGCTTCCTGCCGGCGCAGCCGGGAGACATGGTCACGCCCCAGGGCGTGGTGGTGGGCCGCCACGACGGGCTGATGTACTATACCCTCGGCCAGCGCCGGGGCCTGGGCATCGGCGGCGGCGGCAACGGCCAGCGCTGGTTCGTGCTGGCCAAGGATCTGGAGCACAACCGCCTGGTGGTCAGCCAGGGCGAGGACGACGCCCTGTTCAGCCGCAGCGCCGTGGGCTCGGAGCTGACCTGGCTTGCGGAGCGGCCCCCGGCGGCGGAGGGCGAGCCCCTGGACTGTCAGGTGCGCCTGCGCCACCGCCAGCCCTTGCAGGACTGCCGCCTGACGCTGCGCGACGGGCGGGCCCATATGGCATTCGCCGTCCCCCAGCGGGCCGTCACCCCCGGACAGTCGGCGGTATTCTATCAGGGCCGGGTGTGCCTGGGCGGCGCGATCATAGAATAACCGTCGCTGCCCGGCCAGCCATGTCATTAAGGAACCACCGCACAATGCGCCATGCGCATTGTGCGGTGGTTCCTTTTGATTACCTGTAGGGATGACCGCCTCGCCCGACGATGGGCGTTTTGGCCTAGAGTGTGTTTCTAAATTCGCCAAGATGCATTTTCGGCGTCTTTGCCTTTATTTCTGCGTTGATTTCCCTTGACTTAGCCCCACTAAGCCTGCGGAAAATCGCCTTGAACTGCAGGCAAATCCACTCGAAACTACACATGCCTCATTTTAGAAACACACTCTACTCCCATTCGATGCTGGCGGGCGGCTTGCTCGTCACATCCAGCACCACGCGGCTGGCGTGGGGCACTTCGTTGACGATGCGCCCGGAGACGCGGGCGATGAGGTCGTAGGGCAGCCGCGCCCAGTCGGCGGTCATAAAGTCGTCGGTGGTGACGGCGCGCAGGGCGATGGTGTAGTCGTAGGTGCGCTCGTCGCCCATCACGCCCACGGAATGCACGCCGGTCAGCACGGTGAAATACTGGCTGACCTGTTCGGCAAGGCCGGCCCCGGCGATCTCCTCCCGGAAGATGGCGTCGCTCTCGCGGACGATCTGCGCCTTCCGGGGCGTCACCTCCCCGATGATGCGGATGGCGAGGCCGGGTCCGGGGAACGGCTGCCGCCAGACGAGCTCGCGCGGCAGGCCCAGCGCCTCGCCGAGGGCGCGCACCTCGTCCTTGAACAGCATCCTCAGCGGCTCGATCAGCTCGGTAAAGCCCAGTTCCCTGGGCAGCCCTCCGACGTTGTGGTGGCTCTTGATGACCGCCGCGCTGGCGCCCTGGCCGCTCTCGATCACGTCCGGGTAGATCGTGCCCTGGGCGAAGTAGTCCAGCCTGCCAAGTTCCTTCGCCGCGTCCTTGAACACTTCGATAAAGTCCCGCCCGATGATGTGCCGCTTCTGCTCCGGCTCCGTCACCCCCGCGAGGTCGCGGAAGAAGCGCTCAGCGGCGTCCACGCGAACGAACCGAACCGGGAACAGCTCGCTGAACACCCGGCAGACCTGTTCGCTCTCGCCCTTGCGCAGCAGGCCGTGATCGACGAACACGCAGGTCAGGCGGCTGCCTATCGCGCGGTGGATGAGCGCCGCGGCCACGGAGGAATCCACGCCGCCGGACAGCGCCAGCAGCACCGTGCCGGCGTCGCCGACGATGTCCCGAATCCCCTTCACCGCCGCGTCGGCATAGGCCTCCATGGTCCAGTCGCCCTTGCAGCCGCAGATGTTCAGCACGAAGTTTTCGATGATCCTGCGGCCCCCGTCGGTGTGGGTCACCTCCGGGTGGAACTGCACGCCGTAGATGCGCCTTTCGTCATTCGCCATGGCCGCGACGGGGCAGTTGTCCGTCTCCGCGATGGGATGAAAGCCCGGCGGGCATTGACTGACCTGCCAGGTGTGGCTCATCCAGCAGGCGGATTCCGGGGACAGACCCTCCAGCAGACCGGTCTGTTCCTTCATGCGCACCGTCACGCGCCCGTATTCCCGTTCCCTTGCGCGCTTCACCTGACCGCCCAGTGTCTGAGCCGTCAGCTGCATGCCGTAGCAGATGCCCAGCACCGGCGCGCCCAGATCATAGACAGCCGGGTCGCAGTGGGGCGCGTCCGGGTCGGTGACGCTGGCCGGGCCGCCGGAGAGAATGATCCCCATCGGCTGGCGCGCCCTGGCTTCATCGGCGGAGATGCGCCAGGGCACGACCTCCGAATAGACGCGGCACTCCCGCACGCGCCGGGCGATCAGCTGGGTGTACTGCCCGCCGAAATCGAGTATGAGTATGGTCTGGCGATGGGACATGTTTGCCTCCTTGTGGGGGGATAAGTTGATATTTGGCATCAGAGTTCGCGATAATAGGGGCAGATGTTTTCGTAGCGGCCATCCTTCATGCGAAACCCGCCCGGAATCGTGCCAAGCTGTTGAAAGCCCAAACGCTCGTAGAGATGCCGCGCATGGATATTGCTCTCGACAACCGCATTGAACTGCAGGACGCGGAAGCCCAGCCTTTTTCCCACTGCCAGGGAATCCAGCACCAGCTGTTCGCCGATATGCCGACCTCGGGCATCCGATGAGACCGCATAGCTGGCGTTGCAGATATGTCCACATCTTCCGACATTGTTGGGATGAAGGATGTATAATCCGACGATTCTGCCATCGATCTGAGCAACGCCCGTATGGCTCTGCCCGGAAAAGAAGGCCGACCCGCTTTCCGGATTCAGGCATTCTTCCTGGGGAAAGGCAATGCCCTCTTCGACGACTTCATTCCAAATGCGGATCATATCCGCCATATCGGATGGCCTGTATGCTCTGATCACCCCGATAACCTCCGTCAAATACTGATTGAACACCACCAGCATACCACGAAGCGGCGGTACAATCAATACCTTCCTTCACTTTCCGCTGTCCCCGTAGTTGGAAAGCACCCGCGCCGAGGGGTCGTCCACGTCGCAGCCGGGCCAGCTTTTGTTGGGCATCCAGAAGCCCGCGATCATTTGCGCCTGCCCGGGATAGTATCGCTCAAAGAGCTCCCGGTAGAGCAGGCTCTCCTTCGTGAACGGGCGGCAGTAGTCGTATTTCGCCGCCCTGTCCAGAAATTCCTGCTCGGTGTAGGTCCTTTCCGCCAGCGCCTTGAGGTCGGAGACCAGGGAATGGCCCACCGCGTCGGAGAAGGCCGCCTTCTGCCGCCAGAGGATCTCCCCGGGCAGTATGTGATCCTCTGCGAAGGCCTTGCGGATCAGGTATTTGCCCATGTTGTGGCGATTCATCTTGAGCTCAGGATCGATGCTCATGGCGTAGCGCACGAACTTCAAATCCCCGAAGGGCACGCGGGCCTCCAGGCTGTTCACGCTGATGCAGCGGTCGGCGCGGAGCACGTCGTACATGTGCAGCTCCCGAATGCGCTTCTCGGCCTCCTCCTGGAAGGCGGCGGCGTTCGGCGCGAAGTCGGTGTACTTGTAGCCAAACAGCTCGTCGCTGATCTCGCCGGTCAGCAGCACGCGGATGTCCGTGTGCTCGTGGATATACCTGCAAACCAGATACATGCCGATGGATGCGCGGATGGTCGTGATGTCCCAGGTGGCCAGCAGCTCCACCACCGCAGGCAGGGCGTCCAGCACGTCCCTTTCGGAGATGATGACCTCGGTGTGGTCGCTGCCGATGTAGTCGGCGACCATGCGGGCATACTTCAGGTCGATGGCATCCACGTCCATGCCGATGGCAAAGGTGCGGATGGGCCGCTTCAGCAGCTTTTGGGCGATGGCGCACACCAGCGAGGAATCCAGTCCGCCGGAGAGCAGGAAGCCGATGGGGGCGTCGGCGTCCAGGCGCTTCTCCACGCCGTCGATCAGCAGGCGGCGCAGCTTCGCGCAGATGTAGTCCTCGTCCTTCATGGTGAACTGGTCCACGTGGGCCGGGTCGGCATAGCGGACGAATTCCCCGTCCACCCAGTAGCATCCCGGCGGGAAGGGCAGGATTGTTTCGCACAGGCCCACCAGGTTCTTCGGCTCGCTGGCGAAGGCCATGCCGCCGTCCGGCAATTTGCCATAATAGAGCGGGCGGATACCGATGGGGTCGCGGGCGGCAATCAGCCTGTCCTGGGCTGCGTCGTACAGGATCAGCGCGAACTCCGCGTCCAGCGTCTTGAACATCTCCACGCCGTATTCGCGGTACAGGGGGAGAAGGATCTCGCAGTCGGACCGGGAGATGAGGTCGTATCGCTCCATCAGCCGGGAGCGCAGCGGGCGGAAGCCGTACAGCTCGCCGTTGCAGACCACGTAATCATCGCCCAATTGAAAGGGCTGCATGCCCGTGGCGTCCAGCCCCATGATGGCCAGGCGGTGAAAGCCCAGCCAGCCGCAGGGAATCTCCACAAACCGGCTCATGTCCGGGCCTCGGGAGATCGTTCGGTCAAAGCACGCGCGCAGGGTCGCTTCGGGAATCGCCTTGCTCGTCACGCCGAAAATGGAACACATAAAAAGCACCTCCGTAAAGGGTCGGCAATCGTCATGATATTTATTTCAGGACGAAGGCCGCCGCTCCGTGGTGCCACCTGATTTGCTTCTCTTATCGGGTCTAAAGCGGCAAAGCCCGAATCCTTGATTCGGCCTGTGCCATCCGCGCCAATGGCGCGGACACCCTGCCCCCGGCAGGGATGCTGACAAACCCTGGCCGCTGTAACGTGCCGCCGCCACGCCGCCCCTAATGACATCGCTGCTTTCAGTTTGGACTTGGAAGGGTTTTTCGCCCGGTGGCTCATGCGGGATTTTCACCGTCGCCCGCTCTCTGGGATGCCGCCGTCGGGGCCCCGCAAGGGTGAGGCTCCGCCGGGTTACTCTGCTTCCGCAACGCTTTCGCTTTGGAATTTTGCGTGCATTTTATCATGGTAAAGCAGCATTGTCAATAGCATTATGCAATTAAGAATTTGTAAACTTGCAATATTTCATTATAACAGGCCGTTTTTGCGCCAAATTCGCATAAACAATTCATTTAACATTCAAAACCACTTGACAGCCCGCCCATGGATATGCTATGCTTTTTGCGTGACAAGGCAAGGGAGTCGTGTTGAACGATTCCCTTGCCCCTTTTTTATTTGGTTGTCGCCGTGCCCGCCACGGCGGCCCGGTGACCCGGTCAACGGCCCTGTCGGGCCCGTTGCCCGACCAAACCATTCGGAGGTGTGATTATGAGCAAGTACACGAAGGAAGATATTGTCAGGCTCGTCAGGGACGGCGACGTGGAATTCATCCGCATGCAGTTTACGGACATCTTCGGCCAGCTGAAGAACGTGGCCATCACGGCAAGCCAGGTGGAGAAGGCCGTGAACAACGAGATCATGATCGACGGCAGCTCCATCGAGGGCTTTGTCCGCATCAACGAGTCCGACCAGTACCTGTACCCCGACCTGGACACCTTCGCCATACTGCCCTGGCGGCCCCAGCACGGCAAGGTGGCGCGGCTGATCTGCGACGTGTACAACCCGGACGGCACCCCCTTCACGGGCGACCCCCGCGGCACGCTGAAGCGGGTGCTGGCGAAGGCGGCGGACATGGGCTACAGCTTCAACGTGGGCCCGGAGATGGAGTTCTTCCTGTTCCAGACCGACGAACAGGGCAGGCCCACCACCACGACCTCCGACGAGGCGGGCTACTTCGACCTGGGCCCGCTGGACCACGGCGAGAGCACCCGGCGCGAGATCTGCATGGCGCTGGAGCAGATGGGCTTTGAGATCGAGGCCAGCCATCACGAGGTCGCGCAGGGCCAGCACGAGATCGACTTCAAATATGCCGACGCCCTGACCGCCGCCGACAACATCATGACCTTCAAGCTGGCGGTGAAGACCCTGGCCCAGAAGAACGGCATGCACGCCACGTTCATGCCCAAGCCGGTGTTCGGCATCAACGGCAGCGGCATGCACACCAACATGAGCCTGTTCAAGGACGGCAGGAACGTATTCGCCGACCCGTCCGATGCCAGGGGCCTGAGCAGGGAAGCCTACGCCTTCATCGCGGGCATACTGGCCCACATCCGGGGCATGGCGGCCATCACCAATCCGCTGGTGAACAGCTACAAGCGCCTGGTGCCGGGCTACGAAGCGCCCTGCTATCTGGCATGGTCGGCCAGCAACCGAAGCGCGCTGATCCGCATCCCCGCCGCCCGCGGACAGGCCACCCGGGTGGAGCTGCGCTGCCCCGACCCGTCCTGCAACCCCTACCTGAACATGGCCGTCTGCCTGGCGGCAGGGCTGGACGGCATCGAGAGGGGCCTGACCCCGCCGGAGGAAACCACCGAAAACATCTTCTCCATGGACGCCGCCACCCGCGCGGCCAAGGGCATCGAGAGCCTGCCGGGCACGCTGCACGACGCCGTGCAGTGCCTGAAGGCCGACGCGGTGATCTGCGAGGCGCTGGGCGGGCACGTGCTTTCCCAGTACGTCGAGGGCAAGGAAAAGGAATGGGATGCCTACAGGACCCACGTCAGTTCATGGGAGATCGACAGGTATCTTGTGATGTATTAAAGTGGTCAGGGGAGCAAGCGCCCCCGCCACGACCACCCCACCAGATTTTGCCTGAGGCATGAAGCCTCCGGTCGCAAAATCTGTAAAGAAGCCGTTTTTGTTCTGGTCGGCAGGCTCCCTGCCACAAAAACGGCCCCGCACGCGGCGTACACGCCGCCGCGCACGATTGATAATCGGGGTGCTGCCGCCCCCGATACCCCAGGCAAGACAGCGAGGTGAAGCCAGTGGCCAGGATCATCATCGTCGGCGCGTCCGAAGCCAGCCGCACACAGCTTTCCCGACTGCTGGCTTCATCCGGTTATTCGGTGTACCGACTGTGCGCGTTCAGCGGTGAACTGAGGCGGGCGCTCACGGAATGCGAGGATGGCATCGTCATCATCACGGGTGGACTCATGGACGCCCGGCCGGACGACATCGCCGCCGACTTCGGGACCCTCTTTCAGTTTCTCCTGATCGGCAGGCCGGAGGCGCTTGAAGCGTGCGAGTCGCCCCAGGTATTCAAGCTGAGCTATCCCTGCTCCGGCAGCGCGGTCATCGGCGCGATCGAGATGCTCTCCCAGCTGCACTATATGCGCCTGCCCCATCGAAGCGGCGAGGACAGGAAGCTGGTGGAGGCGGCGAAGGGCCTGCTGATGCAAAAATGGAGCATCGACGAGCCGGAGGCCCACCGGCGCATGCAGCGCTACGCCATGCGCCACGGCATTAAAATGACGGAATACGCATTGACAATCTTACAAGGGGGTATGGACGATGCGTGATCGACAATATCCGCTCTACCATCCCGAAATGGAGCACGAGTCCTGCGGCGTCGGCGCGATCGTCGATCTGAGCGGCAGGGCGACGCACCGCACCGTGGACCAGGCGCTCACCATCGTAGAGCGCCTGGCCCACCGCGCGGGCTCGGACGCGCTGGGGACGACCGGCGACGGCGTGGGCATCATGACCCAATTGCCCCACGAGTTCTTTTCCGTGTGGGCCCGGGAGGAGGGCATACAGCTTGGCAAGCCCGGCGACTACGGCGTCGGGATGTTCTTTTTGCCGGAAGACGAGGTGGGCGTTCAAAACATCTGCCGCATATTCGATCAGCTGTCCGTTTCCGAGGGCATGACGGTACTGGGCTGGCGGGACGTGCCCTGCCATCCCGCCCAGCTGGGCGCGGGCGCGCGGCGGACGATGCCGCGCATTCGCCAGTGCTTCCTGAAGCGCCCCGCCGACGTCGCGCCGGGGGCGGACTTCGACAGAAAGCTGTACATACTGCGCCGGGTATTTGAAAAGCAGGACACCGACACCTATATCTGCTCGCTGTCGTCCCGCACCATCGTCTACAAGGGCATGATGCTGGTGAGCCAGCTGCGGTCCTTCTACGACGATCTGCAGGATGTGCGCTACGTGTCGCAGATGGCGATGGTGCATTCCCGCTTCTCCACCAACACCTTCCCCAGCTGGTCGAAGGCCCACCCGCAGCGGATGCTGCTGCACAACGGCGAGATCAACACCATCCGCGGCAACCACGACCGCATGAAGGCCCGGGAGGAAACCATGCGCTCCGCCGTGATGGGCGATTCGATGAAGCGCGTACTGCCCGTGGTCGACCCCGACGGCAGCGATTCCCAGATGCTGGACAATACGCTGGAATTCCTGGCGATGAACGGCTTTGAGCTGCCGCTGGCGGGGATGGTGCTGCTGCCGGAGCCGTGGCAGGGCGAGCGGGCGCCGAAAATCTGGCACGACCTGTACCGCTACTACGCCACGATGATGGAGCCCTGGGACGGCCCCGCCGCGATCCTCTATTCCGACGGCGACAGCGTGTGCGCGTCGCTGGACCGCAACGGCCTGCGCCCGCTGCGCTGCGCGCTGACGGACGACAGGCGGCTGATCCTGTCCAGCGAGGCGGGCGTGCTGTTCGAGGAAAACGCCCACATCCGCCGCCGCTGGAAGCTGAAGGGCGGGGACGTGCTGTCGGCGAACCTCAAAACCGGCGAGCTGCTGGAGGGCGACGCGCTGAAATCCCGCTTTGCCGCAGAGCATCCCTATGAGACGTGGGTGAAGCAGATCGTCCGGCTGAGCGACCTCCCCGAAGGCCAAATGGATGGAGCCGTTGAAGATACGGAAACCCTGTGCAAAGCCTTCGGCTATGCTTACGAGGACGTTCAGGACATTATACTGCCGATGGCCGAAAAGGGCCAGGAGCCCATCGCCTCCATGGGCGCGGACGAGCCGCTGGCGGCGCTTTCAAAGGCGCATCCGCCGCTGTTCGATTACTTCAGGCAGCGCTTCGCCCAGGTGACGAACCCGCCCATCGACGCGCTGCGGGAGGCCTGCAAGACGGACTGCGCCATCTATATCGGCGACGACGGCAACCTCCTGTCCCACGATCCCGACAACTGCGCCGTGCTGGAGCTGCCCTCGCCGGTGTTGACGGAAGGGGAATTGCAGCGCATCCGCTGCATCGACCATCCGTCCTTCAGGGTGCGGGAAATCTCCCTGCTCTACCCGGTCAGAACCCGCCTGCGCCAGGCCATGGGGGCCTTCTTCGCGGCCTGCGACGCGGCCTGCCATGACGGCGCGAACATCCTGATACTGTCCGACCGCGGCGTGGACGCCGAACATCTGGCCATTCCCTCGCTGCTGGCAATCTCAGCGCTGGAGCAGCATCTGATCCACATCAAGAAGCGCACGAAGGTCTCCGTCATTCTGGAGAGCGGCGAGCCCCGCGACACCCACCAGCTCGCCATGCTCATCGCCTACGGCGCGCGGGCGGTGAACCCGTACCTGGCGCACGCAGTCATCCGGGAAAGCCTGTCCGGGGACGCCATATCAAATTATAACCGTGCCCTCACCGCGGGCGTTTTGAAGATCGCCTCCAAGATGGGCGTGTCCACGCTGCAGGCGTACCAGAGCGCCCAGCTGTTCGAGGCGGTGGGCCTGGATGCGCAGTTTGTCGAACAGTATTTCACCAACACGCCCGCCGCCCTGGGCGGGAAGGGGCTGCACGACGTGGAGGCCGACAGCCGGTATTGGCACGACGAGGCGTTCCTGAACCCCATCCAGGCATCCCTTCCCGGCATTGGCCGCCACAGGCTGCGCACTGGAGCGGGTGCCGAGGAGCACCTCTACAGCCCGAAGGTGATCCACCTGCTCCAGCAGGCGGTATGGACAGATGACAAAGCCAAATTCGACGCGTATTCCGCATTGGTTGAGCATGACGGCCCGCGCACCATCCGCGCCCTGCTGGATTTCAACTATGACGTATGCCATCCCGTGCCCATCGATGAAGTGGAGCCCGTCGAAAGCATCGTCAGGCGGTTCAGGACCGGGGCGATGTCCTACGGTTCCATATCGCAGGAGGCCCACGAGTGCATGGCCGTCGCCATGAACCGTCTGGTCGGCAGGAGCAACAGCGGCGAGGGCGGCGAGCTGCCCGAGCGCTTCGGCACGGAGCTGAACTCCGCCATCAAGCAGGTGGCCTCCGGGCGCTTCGGCGTGACCCGGCCCTATCTGCTGTCGGCCAAGGAGATACAGATCAAGATGGCCCAGGGCGCGAAGCCCGGCGAGGGCGGGCATCTGCCCGGCGCGAAGGTGACCGAGAGCGTGGCCAAAACCCGCTGCGCCACGCCCGGCATATCGCTGATCTCTCCCCCGCCCCACCACGACATCTATTCCATAGAGGACCTTGCCGAGCTGATCTACGACCTGCAGGCAGCTTGCCATGATCCCGGATTATGCCAGGCCGGTTCAGCCCAAAGCGCTGAACCGCGAAACCGCGGGTTTGACGCCCCATGCGCCGACGAAGACGCCAAAATTACGGTCAAGCTGGTGTCCTCCACCGGCGTGGGCACCATCGCCAGCGGCGTGGCCAAGGCCGGGGCGGGCGGCATACTGATCTCCGGCGGCGAGGGCGGCAGCGGCGCGGCGCCCATGAGCAGCATCCACCACGCGGGCCTGCCCTGGGAGATCGGCCTGGCGGAGACGCATCAGGTGCTCTGCCGCAACCGGCTGCGCCAGACCGTGACGCTGGAGACCGACGGCAAGCTGATGACCGGGCACGACGTGGCCGTGGCGCTGCTGCTGGGCGCGGAGCAGTTCGGCTTCGCCACCGCGCCGCTGATCGCCATGGGCTGCCGCATGATGCGGGTGTGCCACCTGGGCACCTGTCCCTTCGGCGTGGCCACGCAGGACCCGGAGCTGCGCAAACGGTTCAAAGGCAAGCCGGAGTACGTGGCGCGGTTCATGATCTTCATCGCAGAGCAGCTGCGCGGCATCATGGCGAAGCTCGGCGCGCGGACGGTGGACGAGCTGGTGGGCCGGAGCGACCTTCTGAAGATGAAGGACGGCGCGCCCATCGACCTTTCCGACCTGATCGGCTTTGCGCGGAACACCCACTTCCAGCCGGAATCCAGGCACGATTTCAGGCTCTATGAGCGCACGGACGCGCGCCTGGTCCAGGATCACGTACAGCTCACGACCACCGACCGCGCCTTCGGCGCGCTGCTGAAGGGCGAAAGGCACATCCAGGCCCAGGGCTGCGGCGGACAGTCCTTCGGCGCGTTCCTGCCGAAGGGGCAGTCGATCACGCTGTACGGCGTGGCCAACGACTACCTGGGCAAGGGGCTCTCCGGCGGCAGGCTGGCCATCTGCCCGCCCGCGGACGCGGTGTGGAATCCGGACGATACCCTCATCGGAAACGTCGCCCTCTACGGCGCGACCTCCGGCTATGCGTTCATCGCGGGCGTGGCCGGCGAGCGCTTTGCCGTGCGCAACTCCGGCGCGTGGGCCGTCGTTGAGGGCGTGGGCGACCACGGCTGCGAGTACATGACCGGCGGGCGCGTGGCGGTGCTGGGGCCCGTGGGCGACAACTTCGGCGCGGGCATGTCCGGCGGCATCGCCTGGGTGCTGGACGCGGACGGCACCCTCGAGCGGCAGATCAACAGCGGCCTGGTGAGGGTGCATGCGCTCACCCGGGAACAGGCCGTGGAATTGAGGCAGCTGCTGGAAATGCACGCGCGGCACACCGATTCCCAAAGGGCCAGGGACATCCTGGCGAACTTCGAGGCGTGGCTGCCGAAGTTCAAGGCCGTCATATCGGACGAATACCTGGATTATTTAAGGGGGCGTGATTGATGGGCAAGCCTACAGGATTCATGGAAGTCGCCCGCGGGGAGAATCCATACCGCGATGCGGCAGCGCGCCTTTGCGACTTTGAGGATCTGCACATCTCCCAGCCCGCCGACGCCCGGCGAGCGCAGGCCTCCCGCTGTATGAACTGCGGCGTGCCCTTCTGCCAGTCGGACTTCGGCTGTCCCTTGCACAACCTGATCCCGGAGTGGAACGACCTGCTGTACCGGGGCAAGGCGCGCGAGGCGCTGGAGCGGCTCCTGCAGACCGCGCCGTTCCCGGAGTTCACGGGCCGGGTGTGCCCGGCGCTGTGCGAAAAGGCGTGCAACCTGGAAGACGAGGCATTGACCAACCGCGACAACGAGCTGTACCTGATCGAAACGGGATTTGAAAACGGGTGGGTGCAGCCGCGCGTTCCAAGGGCGCGCACGGGAAAGCGCGTGGCCGTGGTCGGCAGCGGCCCCTCCGGCCTGGCGGCGGCGGATCTGCTGAACCGGCTGGGCCACGAGGTCACGGTCATCGAGCGCGCCGACCGCGCCGGGGGACTGCTGATGTACGGCATTCCCAACATGAAGCTGCCGAAGGGCGTCGTCGCGCGCAGGATCCGGCTGATGGAAGCCGAGGGCGTGCGCTTCCTGCTGAATACGGAGGCCTCGCCCGAAATCATGGGTGAATACGACGCCGTGATACTCTGCGGCGGCGCGAAGAAGCCGCGGGCGCTGAATGTGGCGGGCGTCTTCGCCGTGGACTACCTGACGGCGGCGACCAGGGCTGTACTGTCCGGGAGCGAACCGGTCATTGACGCCGGGGGAAGACACGTGGTCGTCGTGGGCGGCGGCGACACCGGCAACGACTGCGTGGGCACGGCGCTGCGGCAGGGCTGCGCCTGTGTCGTACAACTGGAAATGATGCCCGCGCCGCCCGCAGAGCGCATAGCGAACAACCCCTGGCCGGAGTGGCCGCGCACGCTGCGCACCGACTACGGCCAGCTGGAGGCGATTCACCGCCAGGGCAGCGACCCGCGAATCTATGAGACGACGGTCAGGCGCGCCCTCCCCGGCGCAGTCGAAACCGTGAAGCTCAGGGGCTTCGATCCCATTCCCGGCACGGAACAGGTCATCCCCTGCGACCTGCTGCTGATCGCGGCGGGCTTCGTGGGGTGCGAGGCGGAGACGGCAGCCGCCTTTGGCGTCGAGCGCAATTCGCGGGGCAACCTGCTGCCCGCCGACGGCAGCCATCGCCTGCGGGACAACCTCTTCTCAGCGGGCGACATGCGCACGGGCCAGTCGCTGGTGGTGCGCGCTCTGGCGGACGGACGGGCGGCGGCGATGGAGGTTCACGCGTTTCTGAAAGGGTGATATGCATTGACGAAATACATCTTTGTCACCGGCGGCGTGGTGTCCGGCCTGGGCAAGGGCATCACGGCGGCGTCCCTGGGGCGGCTCCTGAAGGCCCGGGGCCTGGTGGTGGCCGCCCAGAAGCTGGACCCCTACATCAACGTGGACCCCGGCACCATGAGCCCCTACCAGCACGGCGAGGTATACGTCACCGAGGACGGCGCGGAGACCGACCTGGACCTGGGCCACTACGAGCGCTTCATCGACGAGGACCTGAACAAGTTCTCGAACCTGACCACGGGAAAGGTCTATTCCAACGTCATTCAGCGGGAGCGGCGGGGCGGGTATCTGGGAAGCACCGTCCAGACCATCCCCCACATCACCGACGAGATCAAGACGTTTATCTATCAGGTGGGCAAGAAGACCGACGCCGACGTGGTGATCACCGAGATCGGCGGCACCATCGGCGACATCGAATCCCAGCCCTTCATCGAGGCCATCCGCCAGGTGGGGCTGGAGGTGGGCCGTGAGAACGCGCTGTACGTCCACGTGACGCTGGTGCCGTACCTGAAGGCCAGCGGCGAACACAAGTCGAAGCCCACCCAGCACTCCGTGAAGGAGCTCCAGGGCATGGGCATCGCGCCGAACATCATCGTGCTGCGGGTGGACGAGCCAATCACCGACGGGAGCATCTTCTCCAAGATCGCCCACTTCTGCAACGTCAAGCCCGACTGCGTGATCGAAAACCGCACGCTGCCGAACCTCTACGAAGCGCCGCTGATGCTGGAGCAGGCGAACCTGTCCGGCATCGCCTGCCGGGAGCTGCGCATCGACGCGCCGGCGCCGGACCTGGCGGAATGGCGGGCGCTGGTGAAGCGCATCCACCACCAGTCCAGAGCCGTGAAAATCGGCCTCGTCGGCAAGTATGTGCAGCTGCACGACGCCTATCTGTCCGTAGCCGAGGCGCTGCGCCACGCGGGCTACGCGCTGGACGCGCGGGTGGAGATCGAGTGGATCGATTCGGAAGCGCTGAGCGCGGAGAACTATGAGGCCATACTGTCCGGGGCTTCAGGCAAAGCGGGCCCGCAGGCGCGATCCTGCGGGGCGGTAGACGGCGTGATCGTCCCCGGCGGCTTCGGCAACCGCGGCATCGAGGGCATGATCCTGGCGGCAAAGTATGCCCGCGAACACCATGTGCCCTACTTCGGCATCTGCCTGGGCATGCAGATCGCGGTGATCGAGTACGCGCGCGACGTCGCGGGCCTCGCCGAGGCAAATTCCCACGAGTTCGACGAGAACAGCCCGCATCAGGTCATTCATTTCATGGCCGATCAGAACGACGAGATCGACAAGGGCGGCACGCTGCGGCTGGGCAGTTATCCCTGCAGGCTGGAACGGGGCACGGCCATCGCCCATTGCTACGATGCGCTGCAGATCAGCGAGCGCCACCGCCACCGCTATGAGTTCAACAACGCCTACCGCGACGCGCTGCAGGCCGCCGGCCTCACCCTCTCCGGCCTCTCCCCCGACGGGCGGCTGGTGGAGACCGTGGAAATCCCCGGCGAGCGCTTCTTCATCGGCGTGCAGTTCCATCCCGAGTTCAAGAGCCGCCCCAACAGGCCGCACCCCCTGTTTACAGGATTTGTGCGCGCGTCCCTTGGAGAGGCGACGCCCTTGGGAGGCGACGGGAAACCGGCGGCGGAGGGCCTTGACTGAAAGGGCCTGTTGTATCCGGGGAAAGGCCCGAAGGGGAGGGCAATAATGCCGTTGATATCGGCCATCCCATCCGGTGGCAGGACGCCTGGCTGGCATGACATAACCTCCACAAATCCTCTATCGTCCTATAAGCAGGGCAAAAAACAGGCGCTTCACAGAAAGTAGTGGAATGAAAACGCCCTCCGGCCTCTCTGTGATCGGCCACCTCCCTCGGTGAGGGAGGCAGGATGACCGCCTTCGCCGCCTGAAGGCTCCCTCCCTGAGGGAGCTGGCATGCGCAGCATGACTGAGGGAGTTCCCCAAAAACCCACAGGAAAACGTGAAGAACCAAAAAGTATCCCAGGCCTTTCGACCTGGGATCGTGTCCTGTCCGACATCAGGGCTGTCATGCGCCCCAATTCAACCGATGCACCCCGCCATACCTGAATCTGTCGCCATGGTTTTGACTCCGGGTTTTGTATTATTTATTATTTCTTTAATTGAAAAACGTGGTAATCGCATCCCAGACAGCTGAGAAAACCCCCATCACTTTCTTGGTTGTACGCGCGTCTTTTTCCTGATATTCTTTGAATTCCTCATCCGTCAGGGGTTTGCAGACTTCTTCTTCCGTTGACGGTTCTTTCTCTTCGTTTCTCATTTCGCTGCCTCCTTTAAAAACTCACGGGGACGGTCCTTTTGTGCTCAATACTTCCGCACGATACCAAAGGATACCCCTGATCGCGGCCTGCCTTTCGCGCCATTGCGATCACCGACCAGATTGTATCATGTCTTGCCCTTTCACGTCAACACAAAAGGACCGTCACTGTGTGTTAGGAATCGCCCCTCGTTACCTTCTTTCAATGGCCCTCCCCGCGAAGTCGCTCCACAAGATTTCGAATCAAAAGTACATCCTCCTGCCTCAAGCCGGTCACATCAACCGATTCCCCTTTTGAAACTCCGAGCAATTCATCCGTGCTGACATGAAAGATTTGCGACAGCTTGATTAACACGTCCGGGGACGGACTGCGCTCCTGCAATTCATAGTACGATATCACTGATTTGGTCACCCCAACCTGATTTCCCAGCTGTGCCTGGGTCAACCCGGCACTCGTCCTGAGAGCCTTGAGCCTATTTCCAAAATCCACTGAATTCACACTCCATTCCACAAAAAGTATGCAGGCAGTGAATATTAGGTTGGTTGATTTCGATATTAATATAGTTGACTATTTGAATTTTCCATGTTATAATGCATATATATTATAAAAAGGAGGCTTCCATATGAACCGTACCCGAAAACTCCTTGCACTGATGCTGACCGTTCTGTTACTGCTCGCCACCCTTCCCGCCGCCGGACTGGCAGATTCTTACAAGGTTGAAACCCTAAAACTCAATCAATGGTACAGACTGCAAGATTATTCCGGAAACACGACGATCTATAAGTTGAAAGTAACCGGTGATACCATTGTCAGCATCAACTGGAAAAACATTAAGACAAACGATAATTTTGCCTATCTCTCCATAAACCGTGATAAATCCTGTGATGATACTATCGCTTCCAGTGGAATATACGATACCTCTTCCGGAACGTTGGGATACGTCCTCTATTCTGGCACCTATTACATCAGCATGTATGACAACAAAGAAAGTGGCAAGGTGAAGTTCAGCACCAAAAGAGCCGTGACCGTCAACAAGCCCAACTACTGCATGGGCAAGGCCGTCACTGTCAAGGCCGGGAAGAAGGTGGAAATCGCCCAGACCAAGAGCAATAATTACTATCGTTGGTACAGGATCAAACTACAGAAGACACAATCCATCACATTTAATGGCATTGATCAATATGGATTTACCCTCTACGACAGGAACCTGAATGAACTCAGCTGTTCAGACCGTGGAAACGTATGCGTGACTCAGGGCATGCAGCCCAAGGGCACCTACTATCTGGAAATCAAACGCGCCTATCTGTCCGATTTGGCCCAAAAGGGTGAATATATCGCCTTCTCCTGGAAATAACCCTCTCTCTCCAAAAATCAGGGGCTGTCTCAAAATGACATGAAAAGGTCAATTTGAGGCAGCCTCTTCATTTTACGATTAATGCAAAACACACAGAGACGGTCCCTTTGTGCTCAATACTTCCGAACGATATGTCCATCCCCGCGACAACAAAAATGCCGCAAGGGTTTTCGGCCATTTTTCCAACTGGTTTTGTGCAAATTCTGTGCGTGAATCGGCCGATTGCGATTTTGATTGAATCGCGGTTAAGTGAAAGCTGAATGATTCTTGTGCAAATACCATAGAAAAATCGTGCATCTCTGTACGAAATGCACGATTTTGAGGAGCGCCTCAGGTAGGACTCGAACCTACAACCCTTCGGTTAACAGAAGCCGAATGAATGCCTCGCATCCTGCGGATGCTCAGCATTCGAATCTCTCTGCCATTGAGCTACTAAGGCTCTATTTTACACAATTAAGATTTGAAAGCCATGGAATATAATACTGAGTCTGTGCGGTTGAAAGGGCTGCTCAGGCTTCTGTTTTTTTATCATCATACCTCCCATGCACGCTCTCCAGAAGATCCTTCATCCCCTGCTCCACATGCTCAGGACCAACAATCCTAACCATATTTCCAAGTCCAAACACCCATCCGTAAAACTGGTTGGAAACGGCGACATTCACGGTAATGCGGAAGTGGTTGTCATCCTCCTTCATCACCATGATATCGCGGCCAAACCTATCAATAACAGCATTCATCATGCGGTTCTGGAAGACCATTGTCACAGGCTCCACCTTGCCGCCAAACATGGAGAAGGTATACTTCTGGTATTGGGCAAGGTCGATTTTGTCAAAGACTTCCTTTCCTTGCCGCACGACACCAGCGAGCACTTTCACGCCTTCCATGCGGTCCACGCGATACGGCCGCACTTCACCATGCTCTTCGGCATAAGCAAGCATATAGTAGTTTTCATCAGAATATACCAACGCATAGGGGCTGACTGTATACAATTGGCCTTTCTTTCGATAGGTCTTTCGCTTCTGGATGTTGTAGTCGAAATACTTGAAGCTGATCTGTTCGCCGCTGTCCATGGCGGCATTGATATTCCCAACGTTGTTGCTGATCAGGTCTTCCTCGTTTTTCACGCGGTTTGTCAGTATGATCTTGCGATGAAGCTGGGATGCCTCATGCTTGCTGCAAAGCTTTTCCATCTTCCTGATGATTTCCCGCGAGCTCTTCACGGAAAGGAATTTGGAAGACTGTACGCTGTCGATAATCAACTTCAATTCTGCGATATCAAAGTCTCGGGAGTTCAGTCTGTAGGTGAAATCGCGGCCAGAAGGTTTCTGGATGTCCATTTCAAAATCGTTGATGAGGGTATCAATATCGTCATAGATGCTCTTGCGCTCTGCCACGACGCCGCGCATACCCAGAAGTTCCTGAATACGATTCATGGTAATTCCATGGTCTGCATCGGTGTATTCCTCCAGAATCTGCTTCAGATAAAAAAGCTTCAACTTTTGATTTTGCCTCTTGGACATGCTGTAACCCCCTACAACTCTCTGCAACTTCAAACAACTTGATATGATTATACCACAACTTCTTACAATTCTGGAAGAACAATCATCAACTTTACTGGAACTATCTCCGTTTTCCAATGCTTTTGAGTGCCTTCGCAACCATATCCCGCACTCCTTTGACGATGTTTGCGTCTGTGGCGGGCTTGCCGTTGAAATAGGCGTCAACATTGACTTTCTGCCTTTCGTTATATTGCTGGATCAGCATGGGAACCTGCGTTCGTATCTTTTCGTCCATCATTTCATTGAATTCCTGGATGTGGGCAGCATGGAAAGGGTTTTCTTCATCGCGTATCTTCTGCCTGATACGCGCCTGTTCGGATTGATATTGTTTAAAAGCGTCAAAAGTAGACATTTTTATTCCTCCTATAGATACCTCCCATCAAAGGAAAGGATGGAAGTAGTATAATATTATTATAAAGTATTATTCTTAGCAGCGAGAACGGTTTCTGCGAGTTCAAGCCGCTGGGGTTCGTTTTGGATGAAGTATAAAAGAAGGGCATCTGCCTTTGCGGGAGATAGATGCGCTTCGGTGGTTTTCCATTTGTAGAGCGTATCGGCCTTTATTCCAGTTGCGGCTCCTATGTCCTTGACGGTGTTACCCTTCATGTTGATTGCGGTTAGAAGCAAGGCTTCTGTTTCTGCGAATGTGTTATACTGTTTCATTCACTCACCTCCATCGGATAGGTGGTTGGATTAGAATGGGATTCAGGTTTTTTCTTCTGAAACGAAAAATAGATTTGACTACACTCTGAGAAATTTATTGATCTTAAGTATGTTAGATAAAATAAACTCACTGCTTTATGACTAGGTACGTTATTTGCGAGCAATTCCCAATATCTTGAGAATAATAAGTTGCGTTTGTTAAAGAAACGTGCTATAATTAGACAGAATAATGGAGGTACAAGATGGCAGTCAGTTATAACAAGCTCTGGAAACTATTGATAGACAAGAAGATGAGCGCGGCAGACCTTCGCAGGGCGGCGGCAATCGCTCCCAACACTATGACAAAGCTGCGAAGGGATGAGGTTGTCGCCTTGCCCATCCTTGATAGAATCTGTGATGTGCTCAAAGCGGATTATGGGGACATCATGGAGCATGTCAATTCCTGATGCTGAGTTATGCCACAAAAGAGGGGAAAAGAAAATGAGCACTCTGAAGGATATGTTCGCAAAGGTAAAGATTCCTCTTTATCAAAATGAGAGTCTTGACCTTGATCATTATTATCAGGAACCTTATCAAGACATGGATGAGGATAATCCTGATCAATATGAAATGGGGACACCCTTTGAGAGTATAACCACCAAGCAGAAGAGAAAGCTGTCCTTTGTGCGGGAAGGAATGTCCAACTTCTGCTTTTTTATGGATGGGTCAAGACGAACCTACAAAATAGGTGATATTGTCTTACAGAACTCAAAGATTTTTCCTGTCGTTGTTGCACAGGTTCGCGCTGGTTGTGGATATAGAGGCGATGACAAGAAAGTACATAAACACATCCTTGATCAAAAGAATTTGCTTTTGGTTACAAGCCGCATAAACGACGATGATTTTGAAGAATTTCGTATGCGAATCCTAAAAACAGCGATGGCAAAAAGTTTGCAGCTGGATGTCATTGCCTATAAATATGATCGCCAGAAGGACCTTGCGCCAACGAATGCTGCCATAGCAAAGGCAAACAGCATAATGCACGAGATGGAGATTGGCATTCTAAGCCAGATGGTTAGATCAAACGATCTTGATACAGATAGAATGCTGATAGTGGATGGACCACTTCAGTTTTTGAAAGAAGATACAGGGAAGAAGGATTTTGCAGATTTGTTCTACAATGTTGTGGGTGTATCTAAATCTTTTGATCCCATGCTCCCAATTTCTGAAAGAACAAGGGGTGGTCAGCAAATAGGATCGCAATTGTTGAACCTTGATTATGCTGAGAGAACGCCAGTATTCTATAAAAAAAACAGTCGCGGACGAGTGTTTGGATGTTGGTATTTACGAATTCGACCCAAGCCGCATGTCAACAGTCCACTTCAAGGCATTATCAAAGTTGAGAAGATGGCAAGGGAAGAAGAGTTTGAAAGCGGATTTGAGAGCGATGTGATTGATAACATTTCCTGCTCTCTGCTTGAAGAATGCACTCCAACCTGTCATGGTAAGGATGAACGATGGGCTGCACACCTTTACCCTGTCTATCTGACAGAGACAATGGTAAAATCGTCCTTTATGGGTGATTTGGCTTTTATCAATCAGTTTAAGAAGAATTTTTAGGGGGATTCATCATGAACAAGATTATTGGCAAAGTATCTGCGACAGAGAAAAACCCATCTACATGTGATGATTTCTCTTTCTGGCTGACAGATAGCACTATTCTTAGCCCTTTCGATATCGTTCGCGTCCATAACGCCATAGATGATTCTGAAACCTATGGCGTTGTACAGGACATTCTTCATATTACTGATAGTCCAAGTCACATCAGTAATTATGTTTCATCTGATTTTGGCGATGCAGAAGCGAAACCCATGACAAAGAAGCTGGGGTTGTCTTACGCCAAATGTTCAGTGATTCATAATACAAAAGAAAACTTCATGCCTCTTCCTGATGGTGCTGCTGTTTATACAACCAATGAGGATGATATAAAGGTCGCTCTTGGCCTTGATGCCATACCAGAAGAGTCAGCAATTCCCGCAGGTCTAATGAAAGCATCAAATGACGTAACTGTTCCTATCATGTTCAATGGTGATTTCATTGTAGGACCTGAAGGCGCACACGCAAATGTATCTGGTATATCTGGTCTTGCCACAAAAACAAGTTATATCATGTTTTTGCTTAAAGCGATTCAGCACAAATTGAAGGGCGATGTGGCAATTATAATAATGAATGTTAAGGGCGATGACTTGTTACATCTCCATCGTCCCAACCAGTATATCACAGAAGCACAGAAGGAAGAGTGGGAATCATTAAACGTTCCCTGCGCTCCTTTTGAAGCGGTACATTATTTCTATCCTTATAGTGGCAGGAAAGAAAAACAATATGCCAATTCTGCAATCCCTGATGACGATATTACAGAACAGTTTTCAGAAGGATTAGCTGACAATTATGTTTATACTTTTGAACATGATGTCAGCAAGCTATCCATGCTTTTTTCCAATGTCGATGACCCTAACTGGACCATTGAATCTATTCTTAATTATATTGAAACGTCTTCTGAATTCAAAGATGTTGAAAGTTGGGATGATTTCAAAGACAAATTACGTCAATATGTGAATAAGACTGGAAAAACAGATAATAAGGAAATCCAAGTACAGTCTTGGCGTCGTTTCAGTCGTTTAATCAATAATTCTGTAAATGACAGGATTTTTCAGAATTCTTTGTCAGGGTCTAAAGAACGCCATCAGACCCATATTTCTGATGCTATCAATAACATAGAGGGCGGCCAAGTCTTTGTTGTTGACATCGCTGGATTGAATGAACAACTACAGTGTTTGGTGTTTGGCGATGTTATTCAGTCTGTGTATGGTTTGAAGCATGGTGATTATGATGAAAATGCAAGAACCACAAAGCGTGAAATCCCGCAAAAGGTAATTGTGTTCGTAGATGAATTGAACAAATACGCACCAACAACCTCAAATAAAAACTCACCCTTGCTTTCCAACCTTCTTGATATAACTGAGAGGGGACGCTCTGAAGGCGTTATTCTCTTTTCAGCAGAACAGTTTAGAAGTGCTGTTCATGAAAGAATAAAAGGGAATTGTGGAACAAATATATATGGACGTACAAACGCAATAGAGGTATCGCGTCCAGATTATAAGTTTATTCCCAATGTGTATGCAAACATGATGACGCGATTGCGCAAAGGTGATTTGATTATTCATCATCCAGTGTTTAAGACATTGCTAAAGGTAACATTCCCATTCCCATCTTACCATCAGGGAGGAAGTAAGAAGTGAGCGATATTGTCATTGGAAAGTTCACATTGGAATCTCTTTCAACTGGCATGTATGCTGACCCGCGTGCAATTTACCGCGAGTATATTCAGAATGCCACAGATTCCATTGATCATGCAATGCGGGATGGTCTTATCAGTAAAGATGATGCGGAAATCCATATCACGATTACCCCAGAAAAAAGGGAAATCAGGATTCGTGACAATGGAACAGGTATTGCTGTAGAAAAAGTATGGAACACTTTGTCAGATATTGGCAACTCATCCAAGGATTATGCTGAAGACAGGGGTTTTCGTGGCATAGGTAGACTTGGAGGCTTAGCTTATTGTGATAACCTGTATTTTATTTCAAAGGCTGCAAATGAAGCAGTTGAATCAGTTATGCGCTGGGATTGTAAGAGAATGCGTGAACTGGTTTCTCCCAGCAACAATGAAATTCCAGACATTGTTGGTGTCATCGAGGCAATAACAACGATTGAACAAAGAACTGTAGAAGACAGCAGAACACACTATTTTGAAGTTGTAATGAAGGGTATTATTGAGGGAGCAGAAGTCCTAATTGACGAAAATGAGATAAAGCAATATCTTTCAATTGTCGCTCCTGTTGATTTTGATGCCCAGAAGTTTAGACAGGCAAAAAGGATAAAGGATTTTTTCGCTGAAAAGGAACAACAGATATCAACATACAAGATATTCTTTGGCAAAAGAAGAATGCCAGTTTATAAACTGTATACGCGCCGCCTTGATACTTCTGTAGGTTTGCGGCGAAAGAAGGAGAACGAATATATAAAGGAAGTAGAACTACTCTATCAGGAATACTCTGATGGAAGGCCCATGTATATAGGGTGGCTTGCGATTACAGATTTTTCAGGCCAGATAAAGGATGAGAATTTGCGTGGAATTCGTCTGCGGAAAAACAATATTCTAATAGGCGATGCACAGACTTTTGATAGCTACTTTCCCTCTGAAGGTTATACCGCAAATAAGATGTTTGCAGGCGAGATACATGTGTTAGATGAAAATATCATCCCAAACTCACAGCGGGATGATTTTGAACCTAATGCAGCACTGGCAGAAATGAGACAATATTTGTCTCAGTGGGCGGGAGAAATCAACAGAAAATATCGCAGGGGAACATCAAATGCTTCTTCTGCCATGCGAAGAATTGAAGAAGGAATTGCTCGCCAGCGGGACATAGAGGAACGAATTGACAATGGCGCTATTTCTTCAGAGCAGAAGAAAGAAGAACTGAAAAATGAACTGGAAAAGGTCCAGAAGCAAATCAAACGCGATGAAGCTACGCTTCGCAAAGCTATAGAGAGTGGTGTTCTGGAAGCGGAACGCAAGGAAAAAGCCCAAGATGTGTTGGATAAAACGAAAAAGGCTACACAGGACGCAGTTAATATATCAACGAAAATCGTAAAGGCTGATTATGCAACAAAGGGAGATTTGCCTTCAAGTTATAGTCGAGATGAAAGGAAATTATACCAGCGGATTATTGAGGTAGTTGATTCTTTCTTTGCTGAAGAACATGAGACAGCAGAGAAACTAAGAGCCGCAATAATCCAAGAGTTGAGAGCGAAGAAAAAATGAGACGTATTTTACTTGTAGAGCCAGCTTACAAGAATAAATATCCTCCTATGGGATTGATGAAAATTAGCCAATACCATAAAATGATGGGGGATGAGGTTACCTTTGTAAAGGGAATAGATAGAACAAAAGAAGGATTGGCGTGGGACCGCATATATGTCACCACGCTATTTACCTTTGATTTTGATATTACAGTTGAAACTATAAATTACTATAAGCTGTTAGTTGATGACATCAACGATATTTATGTTGGTGGTATCATGTCTTCACTTATGCCTGATAAGGTTAAGGAGGCCACAGGGTTAGAAGACAGGAATATTCTTATTGGCTTATTTACAGACACGTCTGTGGTTGGAGATGATAATGATATCAATATTGATACGCTACCTTTGGATTATGATATTTTAGAGCAAGTATCATACAAGTATCCTGCGGGAGATAATTACTTTGCATATACATCAAGAGGATGTCCTAACCATTGTAAGTTCTGTGCTGTCCCTATACTGGAACCAGAATTCATTGTAACAAATAATATCGTAGAACAGATTCATGAAATTGATAGGAGGTTTGGGCCAAAGCAAAACCTTTTGATGTTGGATAATAATATTCTAAATGCCCCAAACCTGACTGAAATCGTGGATTCGCTATGTGAAGCGGGTTTCTATCGTGGTGCGAAATTTGTAAAACCAAGCGATTTTGATATTGTCTTAATGAGGTATCACAATGGCGATAGAGCCAGCTTCTTGGATGTCAGACTACAAAAATACTTGTCTGGATTCAAAAAAAGAATCAAGTCAAAAGATTTATTAGACACCTTTCTGCAAATTGTAATTGATTCAGAAGGCGTTGAAGACTATGCACAATATATGCTTGACAATGAAGAGGCATTAAGGCCAATTATCGACAAGTATAAAAGTAAAGCGTCAAGTAATAGATATATTGACTTCAATCAAGGTGTTGATGGTCGTAAAATAAACAACCAAACAATGGCACAGTTAGCACGACTGGCAATTCGCCCATTGCGAATTGCGTTTGACGATATTGCTTATGAAAAAGTGTATAGAGATGCTGTCCACCTCGCATTTGAGCATGGTGTTACTGAACTATCAAATTATATTCTTTTTAACTTCAATGATAAACCAGAAGATCTTTACAGGCGTTTGGAAATCAATATTGAATTAAATCAAGAACTTGGCATAACAATATTCTCATTTCCCATGCGATTTGCCCCTATCTATAGGACTGACAGGCTGTATGTGGGAAAAGAATGGAAAAGAAAATCTCTTCAGGCAATTTCTGCCATACTCCATGTTACCAAAGGTGTTGTAGCAGCAGGTTCAGATTTCTTCTATAAAGCATTTGGTAAAAATGAAGAAGAATTCAGAATTATACTTGCAATGCCTCGCGACATGATAATGTTTAGAAAATACTATGAAGATAGTGGAGAAACAAACGCATGGAAGGCACTTTATTCTGAACTCAGCAAAGAAGATAAAGAAGAACTAATGGATTTGGTTTCTCTTCCAATCGCTGAGTTGAGGAATACCATTATCCCCAAGAAGTTTTCTATGATAATCCCTTACTATTTTTTGAAGAAAGGAACTCAACAATCTTCAAAAAAGAATAAGGTGCTAGAAAACCAAATTAGTTTTGATGATGCTTTTGCGCTGATGGAGGACGATATAAAAGACTAACGTGATATTAGATATAGAAAAATGCTCGCCAGCAATGGTATACTCTGAGTTTTGAATGCGAGGTAACACTATGAAAGTTTGGAATTGGCTTAAGGAAACACCGCACAATCTGCAAAAGCAAAGTCACGAATTTAAATCAGCATAGGGAATGACAACATTCCCCCTCAACAGGGCTCCGAAGGTAAA
>CACYZW010000031.1 GCA_902778995.1 uncultured Eubacteriales bacterium | reverse complement strand
CACCGCGCCGGGGCGCTCGGTGCCGTTGAAGCCCCAGACGGCCTTGATGGTGTTGCGGTCCATGTCCATGGTCTCGGAGCCGTAGCACCAGCAGGGGGTGACGGTCAGGGTGATGGCGACGCCCTCCCGGCGGAACTTCTCCTCGCAGGCGGCGGCCTCGGCCACGCGGCCGATGGTCGTGTCGGCGATGACCACCTTCACGGGCTCGCCGTTGGAATAGCGCAAATTTTCCTCGAACAGCTTCGCGGCGGACTTCGCCATGTTCATGGTCTGGTCCTCCAGGCTCTCGCGCACCTTCAGTACGCCGCGGCGACCGTCGATGGTGGGGCGAATGCCGATGACCGGATAGCTGCCCAGGTACCTGTTCTCTGCCATGTGAATCAATCCTCCTTAATATTGCTGTCAGTTGGCACAATAACGATGCCTCTTTACGGCTGATTTTACTATAACATCGTTCGGGGCTTCTGTCAAGCGCGGCATCCATTGATCGCAGGGCGACAAAATCCGCCTATTCTGCCCGCCTGCGCAGCAAAGGGCGGGGCCAGCTATAGCTTAAAACTATACCCTACAATATGAATAGAGTATTTGACAAATCGCGTCCGTTGTCGTATGCTCTATGCAGCGACGCAAAACAGGCTCGAAAGCCCGGCGGGAGGGGCGCGTACAGGCGACCAGGAGCCGCGCAACGGGGATTTCGGGGGTTGCAGAGAGGGGATGATGGCCATGACAGCGCAACGGCGAAGGCTGCTGCTGGCAGCGCGCATCAGTATCGACCGAATGTGTGGGGACATATGCGCGCGATGTACACCCGTCAACAGCTGCGATTTTCGCCGGGGCCCCATGGCCTCCGGCGAAGGGCGAAACCGCCCGTCGGTTCGCTGATATCAAACAATTCCCCCGACAGGAGGCAATACATATGTCAGATATTCGTTCTTCCGCAAACTGGGCCTTTGAGACCCGCCAGCTGCACATCGGCCAGGAGACCGCCGACCCCGCTACCGACGCCCGGGCGGTGCCGATCTACGCATCCACTTCCTTCGTATTCCACGACAGCCAGCACGCGGCGGACCGCTTCGGCCTGCGGGACGCGGGCAACATCTACGGGCGGCTGACCAACCCCACCAACGACATATTTGAAAGGCGCATCGCGTCGTTGGAGGGCGGGTCCGCAGCCTTGGCGGTGGCCTCCGGCGCAGCGGCCATCAGCTATACCTTCCAGGCGCTGGCCCGGGCCGGGGAGCACATCGTAGCCTCCAAGACCATCTACGGCGGCACCTACAACCTGCTTGCCCACACGCTGCCGCTGACCAGCGGCGTCACCACCACCTTTGTGGACCCGGAGGTGGACGGCAGCTTCGAGGCGGCCATCACCGCCAGGACCAAGGCGATATTTGTGGAGACGCTGGGCAATCCCAATTCAAACCTGGTCGACATCGAGGCCGTCGCCGCCGTCGCCCATCGCCACGGCATACCGCTGGTGGTGGACAACACCTTCGCCACGCCCTATCTGGTGCGGCCCCTGGAATGGGGCGCGGACATCGTGGTGCACAGCGCCACCAAGTTCATCGGCGGCCACGGCACGGCCATCGGCGGCGTGATCGTGGAGGGGGGCAAGTTCGACTGGAAGGCCGGGGAGCGCTATCCCTGGATCGGCGCGCCGAACCCCAGCTATCACGGCGTATCCTTTGCCGACGCCGTGGGCCCGGCGGCCTTCGTGACCTACATCCGCGCCATATTGCTGCGGGACACCGGCGCGACCCTCTCGCCCTTCCACGCCTTCATCTTTTTGCAGGGGCTGGAGACCCTTTCGCTGCGGGTCGAGCGGCATGTGGCAAACGCGCTGAAGGTGGTGGATTACCTGGCGAAGCATCCCCAGGTGGAGGCGGTGCACCATCCCTCCCTGCCCGCGGAGCCCAGCCACGCGCTGTACGGCAAGTACCTGCCCAACGGCGGAGGCAGCATATTCACCTTTGAAATCAGGGGGGACGCGGCCCGGGCGCGGAAGTTCATCGACAACCTGCCCATCTTCTCGCTGCTGGCCAACGTGGCGGACGTGAAGAGCCTGGTCATCCATCCGGCCAGCACCACCCACAGCCAGCTGACCGAGGCGGAGCTGGTCCAGCAGGGCATCAGGCCCAACACCATCCGCCTGTCCATAGGCATCGAGAAGGCGGAGGACCTGATCGCGGCGCTGGACGCGGCGTTCAAGAGCGTCGGGGCATGAGGCCGTCGCGGCGGCCTGGAAATAAGACCAGCAGCGGCGACAAACGCCATTTGTCGCCGCTACGGCATGACAGACTGAAAGGAGCAAAAAAATATGTCAAACATCTATAAGAGCGCGGATCAACTGATCGGCAGGACGCCGCTGCTGGAGCTGACGCACATCGAGGCGGCGGAGGGACTGAAGGCCAGGGTGCTGGCAAAATTGGAATACTTCAACCCCGCCGGCAGCGTGAAGGACCGCATCGCCAGGGCCATGATCGACGACGCGGAGGCACGCGGGCTGCTCAAGCCCGGCGCGACCATCATCGAGCCCACCTCGGGCAACACCGGCATCGGCCTGGCGGCGGTGGCTGCGGCCAGGGGCTACGACATCATCATCGTCATGCCCGAGACCATGTCGGTGGAACGCCGCCAGCTGATGAAGGCCTACGGCGCGAAGCTGGTGCTCACCGAGGGTGCGAAGGGCATGAAGGGGGCCATCGCAAGGGCCGAGGAGCTGGCCAAAGAAATCGAAAACAGCTTTATCCCCGGCCAGTTCGACAACCCGGCCAACCCGAAGGCCCACCTTGAGACCACGGGGCCCGAGATCTACGAGGACACCGACGGCGAAGTGGACATCTTTGTGGCCGGCGTGGGTACGGGCGGCACCGTCACCGGCGTGGGGCAGTATCTGAAGCAGAAGAAGCCCGGGGTGAAGGTGGTGGCTGTGGAGCCCGCGAGCTCCGCCGTGCTTTCCACCGGCGTGGCCGGGGCCCACAAGATCCAGGGCATTGGCGCGGGCTTCGTGCCGAAGGTGCTGGACACCGGGGTGTACGACGAGATCATCGCCGTCACCAATGAGGACGCCTTCGCCACCGGCAGGCGCATCGGCCGGCAGGAGGGCGTGCTGGTGGGCATATCCTCCGGCGCGGCGGCCTGGGCGGCCATCGAGCTGGCCAGACGGCCCGAGAACGCGGGCAAGACCATCGTGGCGCTGCTGCCGGATACCGGCGACCGCTACCTGTCCACGCCGCTGTTTGAATAAAGGTGCAGCCCGGCCTGCGGCTTCGCAGCGACAATATAAATACAAGGGGAGGGCGTCCGTGCCGTTTGGCACGGACGCCCTCCCCTTGTCCCTCTGTTCGGCGCTCAGGCCGGGGGAAGAACCGGATTGGCCTTCGCGGGATTGATCGGCTGGCGCATGTATTCCGCCAACCTGGTGAAAAAATCCGGGAAGAGCATGAACGCGAGGAAGGTCAGCAGGGCACAGAGCACGATCAGCAGTATGCCCGCGATGGCAAAGCTGCGCTTGCTGGTGGATTTTGCGAATATGGCGGACAAAATCAGAAAGATCAGGTTCACGCCGGGGATGGCATACAATACCAGCGAACCCATCCAGTTCAGTATGGAGGGCTGCCTTCTGCCGCTGCTTTTCGCCATGATAAAAACTCCTCTCCTATGGACAGCCGCGATCTTCGCGGCGCTAATCGGCAATTTAATCGTCCATATTTATTATACATGTTCATCTTCCCCGCGTCAAATGAAGTCGGGGGATGTTGAAAAAAAGTCAAAATTACGCCCGCAACAAAATGGCGGAAAATCACATATATTACGACTTTGAGTTGGAAAACCTGGAACAATTTAATAGTTTCTATTTATTTTGAAATACTTCTGTAATATAATGCCAGCAAGATTTAAAATTTACTGTGGGAAAGGTGATTGTTACTATGCTGCGTCGTTTACAGAAGATGATGTGTGTGCTGGCCGTCGCGCTGCTGATAACCTCCGCCGCGACGCCTGCGCTGGCGAAGTCCGTCACGGCAAAGGTGAATTCCTCCTCGGCCAAGGTGTACAAGAAGGCCTCCCGATCCTCCAAGAGCGTCAAGCTGAAAAAGGGTCTCACCCTGAAGGTCACCGCGGTTTCCGGCGGTTGGGCCCGCGTGAAGCTGGACGGCAGGACCGGCTATATGCCCAAAAAATACCTGACCGTCGCCTCCTCCGGCTCCAAATCCTCTTCCTCCAAGTCGAAAAAGAACGGCTCCTGGAAATCCAAGGTGGTCAAGATGAACTGGTTCAAGGGCGGCAGCAACGTGTTGAAGAAGGGTCATTACGGCACCATCTACGACATCGACACCGGCATCAGCCTGCGCATCAAGCGCATGGGCGGCCATTACCACGCCGACGTGGAACCGGCCACCTCCGCCGATACCGCAAAGCTGCTGCGTGTGGCGGGCGGCAATTTCTCCTGGGATTCGCAGGGCGTCGTTCTGAAGGCAAACGGCAAATACGTCGCCTGCGCCATCAACACCAAGCCCCACGGAGATCAGACCATCCACAACAATCACTACGAGGGCCAGTTCTGCCTGCACATGTCCGGCAGCAAGACCCACGCCTCCAGCAAGGAAAACAGCCACCACCAGAACGCCATTGACCGGGTGTACAGGTGGGCGCACAAGTGATAATCAAGAAATAAGGAAATACGGATATGCTCCCTCCATGTCAGACAGGGAAAAAACGCTGTCGGACAGGGAGGGAGCATTGTCGTGCGACAGAACCGGAAGATCGGCAACCCTTGCTTGCGCGCCGACACGGAAAGGGCGCTTCCCGGAAACCTGGGGGAAGGCGCACACCCTTCGACCTCGCCTTGCTCCGCCGCCTCTTCCGGCGAGAGAGGCTTTGGCCGTGTGGTTTACCTGAAAGCCTCCCGATTTGTCATACCATTCTCAAATTGAAATTGGAAGATCCTTCGCTGCGCTCAGAATGACAAGCTTTTGACGCAACGGTGTCATTCTGAGCGGAGGCGAAGCCGAAGTCGAAGAATCTTTGTTTATTTTCAATTTGAGAATAGTATCAGATTTATTCAGCCTCAGTCGTCGATAGAAAATGCACCCGGCCCGCACATCCCCGGCATTTGAAACACACGCCATAACAAATCAACCGCCCCCGAAGGGGCGGTTGCGGGTCGAAGCCCCCGAAGGGGACGTCGACGGTCAGTCAGCCGATCGATCAGCCGAGGATGTCGTGATAGTTCTCGGGCGTGGTGATCTCGGCGGGCACCGCAGTCTCCATCGCGACGTCCTTGCCGTCGATGACGTCGAACAGGGTGTTCACGGAGTAGGTGCCGATGGCCACATCGGAGAAGTACGGGGCGGCGCGCAGGCAGGAGCCCTTCTCATACTCTTCCACGACCAGGTAAGCGCCCATGCCCACGCAGGCGGACTCGGCGTCCACGCCGGCGGTCTCCAGCGCGCGCACGCAGCCGATGATGCCTTCCTCGTTGGCGCCCATGACCATCCACTTGGTGATCTGGGGGTTGCCGGTGATGATGGCGGCGGAGTTCACGTTGCCCTTCTCGGTGGTGCCGTCATAGTCGGCATAGAACAGGCGGCCGTTGCCGTTGTCCTTGAAATCGGGGAAGCGGGAGATCAGCACGTCGTATTCGCCGTCGGTGCGGGGCACGCAGCTGGACACGGTGGACATGGTCATGATCAGAACGCCGCAGGTCTCGTCCTCGACCAGGTTGTTCTGCTCCATGTAGTCGCACAGCCACTCGGCGCAGGAGGAGCCGATGTCATAGCCGGCAATGCCGACCCAGGGCGCGATCTTCTCGCCGTTCATTTCCAGCGCGTCGTCGGCGGCGACCACGGCGATGCCGTACTCGTTGCACTTGTCGACGATGTTCTGGGACATGGTCTGGTCAGGGGTGCAGGTCACGATGCCGTCGGCTCCGTTGGAATAGGCGCGGTCGATGGCGTCCAGCATCTTCTGGCCGTCCATGAAGCAATCCTCATAGTAGAACTCGCCGCCTGCGTCCTCAACGGTCTTGCGGGCCGCTTCGCCCTCGTTGATGAACCAGGTCTGATCGCCGGCCTTGTAGATGCCGTATACGACCAGCTTGCCGTCGCCGTTCTTGTCGTGCGGGGCCTCGGCCAGCGCGCAGCCGCCGATGACCAGCATCGCGATGAGAACCAGAGCCAGGATCTTCTTCATGATAGTTACCTCCTAAAATGTTGTTATGTTCAAGGCCATCTGCGGCCTTGGCATCGGGTTGAATGTGGAAAAGCGCGCGCTTACCGGTTCTTCTTGCTCTCCGCCAGCAGGCGCTTTTCGGTGTTGATCTTGCGGACATAGTCGGCGGTAAGGGCGATCAGCAGCAGCGCGCCCTTGCCCACGTACTGCCAGAAGTTGGCGTTGGGAATGCCCGCCATGTTCAGGCCGGTGTTGAAGCTCTGGATCAGCAGCACGCCGATGACGGTGCCCATCATGTTGCCAACGCCGCCGGAGAAGGAGACGCCGCCGAGTATGACCGCCGTGATGGCGTCGAATTCCAGGTTGATGTTGGCTGCCGGCTGGCCGGATTGCAGGCGCGCCACGTACACGATGCCGCCGATGGAGCACAGCAGACCCATCGTTACGAAGGAGATGGTGACGATGCGCTTGGGGTTCATGCCCGCCAGGCGCGCCGCCTGGGCGTTGCCGCCGATGGCGTACACGCTTCGGCCGAAGCGGGTCTTGGCCAGGATCACGCCGCCGATGATGAAGGCGACGATCATCAGCCACACGCTGAAGGGCAGGCCCAGCAGGCGGGCCTTGCCGACCCAGATGAAGGTCTCGTCCGTGATGCCGACGGGCTTGCCGTCGCAGATGATGTAGGCGAAGCCGCGCATGATCGACTGTGTGACCAGCGTGGCGATGAAAGCCTCCAGCTTCAGCTGGTTGACCATGAAGGCGTTGCAGCACCCCACGACGGCGCCGATGACCATCGTGGCCAGCATCGTGATGGGAAAGCTGACGCCCTTGGAGACCAGCAGTGCGCTGAACACGCCCAGGAAGGCCACCAGCGAGCCGGGGGACAGGTCGTTCTGGCCCTCGATGATCAGATAGGTGTGGCCGATGGCCACCAGGCCCACCAGCGACGCCGCGATCAGTATGTTCACCATGTTCACGGTGGTGAAGTAGTTGCGGTTCAAAAGCGAGAACACACCGACGACCGCGACCAGCGCAATCACCAGCACGATCAGGTTGCCATTGATCTTGATTCCGGATTTCTTCATTTTGCGTCCTCCTCCATCATGCCCAGGCTCAACAGCTTCGGTTCCGTGGCGTCCTCGCGCATGACCTCGCCGCTGACCTTGCGGTTGCGCATGACGATGATTCTGTCGGACAGCCCGATGATCTCCGGCAGCTCCGACGAAATCAGGATCACGCCGAGGCCCTGCTTGGCAAAGCCGCATATCATTTGATAAAACTCGGATTTCGCGCCCACGTCGATGCCCTTGGTGGGCTCGTCCAGTATCAGCACCTTGGGATGGGTCTCCATCCAGCGGGCCACGATGCACTTCTGCTGGTTGCCGCCGGAGAGCTCCACGATCTTTTTGTCCGGCGAGGGCGTCTTGATGTTGAAGGCCCTGATGCCCCGGGCGGCGGCTTCGGCCTCCTTCTTCTGGCTGACGAAGCCGAGCTGGTTGGAATTTTCACGCAGCAGCGATATATTGATGTTGCCGGAGACCGAAAGGTTCGCCAGTATCCCCTGATCCTTGCGATCCTCGGGCACCAGCACGATGCCCAGCCTCTGGGCCTCGGCGGGGGATTTGCAGGCAATCTTCCTGCCCTCCAGATAGACCTCGCCGCCGGTCATCCTGTCCGCGCCGATGATGGCGCGCATGACCTCGGTGCGCCCCGCGCCCACCAGGCCCGAAAAGCCCAGCACCTCGCCCCTGTGCAGCTGGAAGGACACGCCGTCCACATAGTCGGATTCCAGGTTTTTGACCTCCAACAGCACGTCGCCGATCTGCTTGTCCCGATCCAGGTTGTCGTAGATGTCGCCCAGGTCGCGGCCCACCATCAGGCGGATCATCTCCGATTCGGGCGTCGTCTTGGCGTCCACCGTGGTCACGTAGCGGCCGTCCTTGAAGATGGCCACCTTGTCGGCGATGCGCTTGATCTCGTTCATGCGGTGGGAGACGTATATGATGATCTTGCCCTCGTCCCGCAGCTTGCGGATGATCCTGAACAGACATTCGATCTCCGCGTCGGAAAGGGAAGCCGTGGGCTCGTCGAAGCAGATGACCTTCAGGTTTTCCCTGCTGTAGCTCTTCATGATCTCCACCATCTGCTGGTAGGCGATGGAGAGCTCGTGCACCTTCGCGCTGGGAGAGATGGGCAGCTCGAAATCGTCGATGATCTTCCAGGCCATGTAATTCAGGCGACCCGTGTCGATCATGCCCATGCGCGTGGGCATGCGGCCAAGGTAGATGTTTTCCGCCACGGAAAGCGCCGGCAAAATCTGCCGCTCCTGATAGATGACGCTGATGCCCGCCTCGATGGCCTCGTGCGGGTTTTTGAAGTGCGCTTCCGCGCCGTCGATCAGGTATTGGCCCTCGTCCGGCTGGTAATCGCCGTTCAGCGTCTTCAGCAGCGTGGATTTGCCCGCGCCGTTTTCGCCCAGGAACGCCAGCACCTCGCCGCTCTTGGCCACGAAGCTGACGTCGTCCAGCGCCTTGACGCCCGGGAAATACTTGGTGATGTGCCGGAATTCAAGTGAGTTTGCCATTCCCCTGAACACCCCCCTGTCCATCCACGGGCGGCAGGACCATGCCCGGGATATATGCTGTTCCCATTTTAACACAGCCGTCACGAAAAGTAGTTATATTATTTTGCCGTTTCATTTCAAAATTTTGCGGTTTGCCGCGGGGCGGTCTTCCGCCGGGGCCTTTTCCCGCGTTCCGACAGGCAAAAGGATTGCGCAGGCCCTTCGACTCCGCGCCGCTCAGTATGACGGCAAGGCGAGGCATTGCCATCCCGAGTGTCGGCGAAGTCGAAGGACCTGCGCGTACTGTCTTTGTTCAATCTTTCGTCGTCGCGAAAGCCGCTTTGCGTTTCACGGAATCAATAATAGAAATCCTCGCCCGGCAGCGCGCCGCCTACGGCGGCGGGGTCCTGCGCCATGAGCGCGGCCAGATAGCCGCCCAGGCGGGCCTTCATGTCCTCGCCGGCGATGAACACGATGTTGCAGTAGGGCAGCGCCTTCTGGGCGGGGCCGACCTCGAAGATATCGAACCGGCCGATCAGCCCGGCCGCATCCGCCACGTTCTCCTGGACGAACTTCACGCTCTCGGCGTAGTCGGCCATGAACTGCGCCAGGGCCTCGGGCTGCTCCTGGACGAAGGCGGCGCGGGCCACGGCGACGCCGGTGATCATCGCGGAGGGCGCCTCCGCGCCTTCCTGCAGGGCGTCCCACTCCCTGGTCAGGTCCAGCGCGATGCGCATGTCCCGGGCCTTGGTCTGGGCCACGGTGGCGAAGGGCTGGGGCAGCATGGCCACGATGCTCTCGTCCTGGAGCATGGCGGCCAGACACTCGGCGTGCTCGCTCTTGAACTCGATGGTCAGGTCGGTTTCGGGGTTCAGGCCGTTGCCGCTGAGGATGTAGTTCAGCGCGTATTCCGGCGTGGAGCCCTTTCCGGCGGTGACCAGCGTGCGGCCCTTGAGGTCGGCGACGCTGTGCACGGTGTCGCCGCGCTCCACGATGTACAGCACGCCCAGCGTGTTGATGGCCAGCGCCTTCACCGCCCCCTGGGTGTTGTTGTACAGCACGCTGCCCAAATTGGCGGGCACGGCGGCGATGTCCAGCTCGCCCTTGACCAGCAGCGGGACGATCTCATCCGGCGCGGCGGCCAGCGTGAAGTCGTAGGCGTCGGCCTTGTCCGCCATCATCTGCACCATGCCCATGGCGGTGGGGCCCTTCAGCGCGCCAACGCGCACGGCGGTCGTTTCGGCAAGGGCTGCGGGCAATGCCAGCAGCGAAAGGGCGACGAGCAGCGAGATAATTCTGCGAATCATGGGAATGACCTTCTTTCTTGGGACTGTATGGAACCGATCAGCCGCTGCGCGGCCAACCAATTTTAGATATACATGTTAACACTTGGGAACAGGTTTGCGTCGGTATGGGGCAGGAAGCAGGCGGCGACGAAGGAATCCATGTAGCCGGGCTCGGTGGACAGCTCCAGGTAGGTCATCGTCCGGGCCAGCGCGTCCACCTTTTCCCGGCTCTGGGTGCTGGTGAGCATGGCATAGGCGCCGGACAGGGATGAATTGCCGATGTAGGAGAAGCGGTCGAGGTCGATGTCCGGCAGCATGCCGATGGTCACGGCGTTCTTCATGTTGATGCCGCTGCCGATGCCGCCGGCCACGTAAACGTGCTCCAGCACGCTGGGATCCATGCCCATGGAGGAGAGCATGGTCATCGTGGCCGAGAAGATGGCGCCCTTGGCGCGGATGAAGTTGTCGATGTCCACTTCGTTGATGGACACGTCCCGCACGCCGCCGGTCTCCTCACGGAAGGCGATGACGTATTCGCCCATGCCGTTCTCGTCGAAGCGCACCCGCCGGTGCTCGCGGTTGAACTTGCCCTTGCCGTTGATGATGCCGCATTTGAACATCTCGGCGATGATGTCGATGATGCCGCTGCCGCAGATGCCCACGGGCTTGTCGGCCTCGCCGATCAGCGTGTAGGAGGGCTCCCAGGTGTCGGGGTCGATGGTCATGCTGTCGATGGCGCCGTCGGTGGCCCGCATGCCGCAGGAGATGTCGCCGCCCTCAAAGGCCGGGCCCGCAGAGCAGGCGCAGCTCATCAGGAATTCGCTGTTGCCGAACACCAGCTCGCCGTTGGTGCCCAGGTCGATGAAAAGCGCCATCTCTTCCTTATTCCACAGCATCGATGCGAACGCCCCGGCAGTGATGTCGCCGCCCACATAGCTGCCGATGTTCGGGGCCAGTATCAGTTTGGCTTCGGGGTGCAGATAGATGCGCAGCGAGGCGGTGCGAATGTCGTCGCAGTGGAAGAAGGTCGGAATGTAGGGCTCCATGCGCACCGGCTCGGCGTACACGCCCAGCAGCAGGTGGTTCATGGTGGTGTTGCCCGCCAGGGACATGCGGTAGATGCGGTTGGGGTTGATGTCGATGGACTTGCACATCTGCAAAACCAGGGGCCGGATGGATTCCATCACGGCGGCGTGCTGCAGGCGCTCGCTGCCGCCCTCGCGCCCCGATTCGATGATGCGGTTGATCACGTCCGCGCCGTAGCGGATCTGTCCGTTGCCGGTGGAGGCCTTGGCGAGCACGCTGCCGTCCTCCATGTTCACCAGCAGCGCCGCCACCGAGGTGGTGCCCAGGTCCACCACCAGGCCCACGACGGGCTTGGCGTCGTTCGCAGGCAGCACGTCCAGCACGTTTATGGCGTCGCCGACGGTTTCGACCACGCAGCGCACGGTGAAATCGCTCTGGCGCAGCACTTGGGCCAGCTTTTTCAGCGCGAAGAAGCACATCGTCACCCGCTCGATTCCGGTGGCGGCCTGTATCGCCCACGTCAGCCGCTCGTTGTCGGGCATGGTGTCGTCGATGGTGGGGGGATTCATGGACACGGTCAGGGAGGACAGGTTGTTGCCGAAGGCGATGCCCGCCGCCTCGATTTCGGCCCTGGTGCGGTTGAAGATCTCCAATTCCTTGGGCGAGGAGATGTCCGCCACCCTCATGCGGCTGCGGTAGGCGCTGGCGATATCGGGCACCTCGATCACCACGTCGCTGAGCACCTTGCTCAGGCAGCTCAGCCGCCAGCCCTGGGCGTATTCCTCGTCTGAAATATGGCGCGTCTTCGGGGAATCCAGGCTGCCCGAAAGCAGCTTCACCCGGCACTTGCCGCAGGCCCCGTTGCCCGAGCAGGGCGCGTCGATGGCGACGTTGGCGCGCTGGGCCGCCTGGAGCAGGTTATCGCCCTCGTGGGCACTGATCTTTACCTTGGAACCGTTGACCCTGAACGTAATCGTTACCATCCGCACTGCCTCCCGCTACGCGCGCAAACGAGCCCCCTGGCGGTCGATTGCCGCCGCGTCGTGTATGAAGCGCAATCATGCGCCTGTCGTCGCCCCCTTGAAGGCGGCGCGATTTCATTATAGCATTTGCGGGCGAATAATTCAATCCCGACTGTGTCAATTCAGGGTGTTATATCTTTTTTGTTCCCATATTGCCTTGAAAATCAGATGAATTGTAATGAAAATAAAACAAATTTGCGTATTTGTGGACAGAACGCCCTGCTTGTGGTATATTATCAATGGTATAAAATCGTTGTTCGTATATCCTGTGAAAAATAGCCCTACATCACCATACGAATGGGGAGGACCAAATGAAGCGCAACAGAATTCTGGCCTTACTTTGTATGCTGTCGCTGTGCTGCATGAACGTCGTCACATTGGCGCCGGCGCAGGCGGATGCCGCGAATGACATTCACGCTTCCGCAAAGGTGCAGACTGAAGTGGCATCCAACAAGAAGAAAAAGAAGGACGACAAGTCGGAATCCAAGGCGACCAAGAAGCCCAAGGCCACCAAGACGCCCAAGGCGACCAAGAAGCCCAAGGCCACAAAGACGCCCAAGCCCACCAAGGAGCCGAAGGCCACAAAGACGCCCAAGCCCACCAAGGAGCCGAAGGCCACCAAGACGCCCAAGCCCACCAAGGAGCCGAAGGCCACCAAGACGCCCAAGCCCACCAAGGAGCCCAAGGCCACAAAGACGCCCAAGCCCACCAAGGAGCCGAAGGCCACAAAGACGCCCAAGCCCACCAAGACGCCCAAGGCGACCAAGGCGCCCGGGGAGACGGAGACGCCCGAGGGAACCAAGGCTCCCGAGGATGTCAAGGAGCCCGAAAAGACCGAAGCCCCCGGGGACAGCAAGGAGCCCGAAAAGACCGAAGTGCCCGGGGACAGCAAGGAGCCCGAAAAGACCGAAGCGCCCGGAGACAGCAAGGAGCCCGAAAAGACCGAAGCGCCCGGAGACAGCAAGGAGCCTGAAAAGACCGAAGCGCCCGGGGACAGCAAGGAGCCTGAAAAGACCGAAGCGCCCGGGGACAGCAAGGAGCCCGAAACTACCGAGACCCCCAAACCCACCGTGACCCCCAAACCCACCAAGGCGCCCAAGCTCAAGCTGAAGGGCCTCAAGGCCAACAAGCCCGAAGTGGCCCCCGGCAAGACCGTAAAATTCACGCTCACCGTCGAAAATGCCGAAAAGGTGGTCTGGAGCGCCACGCGCAGCGACGGACAAGTCGGCGGCTCGGGCAAGGTCAAGGGCGGCTCGTTCAAATGGAAGCCCAAGGAATCGGGCGTGTACACCGTGACCGTCAACGCCACCGTCGGCGACAAGACCGCCTCGGAAAGCTGCACCGTGATCGTTCGCACCGCCAAGCTGTCGGTGGAAGCCCTCCCGGCTGTCAAATATGCCCAGCAGGGCGGCGAAAAGCTGAAATTCAACATCAACATCATCGGCGGGTGCGCGCCCTATACGATGAACGTCGTCGTCAAGCACAAGGGCGACCTGATCTTCACATCCGAAGAAGTGCTCACCAAGGTAAAGTGCGACGCCGTCGGCTACGGCAACAACAGGCTGACCGTGACCGTGACCGACGCCCTGGGCGACACCGCGGAGGCGAAGGCCAAAATCCTCTCGGCCAGCAACGCGACGAACACGGCGCCCCCCCTGCCCAAGCTGAAGGAAGACATGACTTTTGCCGACAAGCTGGTGGCCGTGGCAAAATCACAGCAGGGCTACCGCGAGAGCAAGGAAAACTTCATCATCCGGGGCGACGATTCGGTACAGGGCTGGAGCTACTACGGCGGCTGGTACGGCGCGCCCTACGACGAATGGTGCGCGATGTTCGTCAGCTACTGCCTGGTTCAATCGGGCATCGGCGCGGAATACATGCCCAACAACGGCAACTGCAACCGCTGGAAGGCCGATCTCGGCGAGCGCTACATAGACGACGAGGACACCTATATCCCCGAGCCCGGCGACATCATCTTCTTTCACCACAACCGTGTGTCCAAGGATCCAAATTATCCGAATCACATCGGCATCGTCACCAAATACGACGCCGCCAAGGACATCGTGCACACCGTGGAGGGCAATTCCGGCAAGTCGGTGCGCGCCCGCCAGTATGAGCGCGGCAACAGCGTGATCGTCGGCTATGCCAGCATGCGCGACTGCATGGTGCAGTATGACAGCGTTTACCGGGACCAGCTGGGCGACCAGCTGGCCGTGAATCTGGAAAGCTTTCGCGCCAAATATGCGACAGAAAATGACGGCGAGGCGGAGCAGGACAGCTGAGCCGCCGGGTCGATGACAAGCTGAGGGGGACGGGCCCAAAAGGCCCGTCCCCCTCAAACCGCTGACAAAGGCCGCAAACGCAGAAAATCCTTCCGATCAAAGAAGAGCGGAAGGGTTTTCTGCTTGCCGTGTTGGCGTCGCCTGCAAAATGCGGTCATTTACGACGGGGTAAATTCCCTTTTTTGCAGGCTCGCCGCCTTGCCTTGCCGCCTTTTTCAGCGACCGGCAGCCTGTTGACTTTGTCAGCGCGCTAATCTCTCCTGAATAGATCGCGGGTATATACCTTCTCTTTCACATCGTCCAGCGCCGTATCATAGCGGTTGGCGATGATGCATCCGCACATCCGCTTGAACTTCTCCAGGTCATTGACGACAACGGAGCCGAAGAAAGTCGCTCCGTCCTCAAGCGTCGGTTCGTAGATCACCACCGTCGCGCCCTTGGCTTTGATGCGCTTCATCACGCCCTGGGTAGCGGACTGGCGGAAGTTGTCGCTGTTCGACTTCATGGTCAGCCGGTAAATGCCGACCACGATATCCTTCTGCCGGCTTTCGCGTTCAGCCGAGTAAGATTCGCTGTTGCCGTAGGTCCCGGCGATTTCCATGACCCTGTCGGCAATGAAGTCCTTCCTGGTGCGGTTGGAGTCCACGATCGCCTTGATCAGGTTCTCCGGCACGTTTTGATAGTTTGCCAAAAGCTGCTTCGTATCCTTAGGCAGGCAGTATCCGCCATAGCCGAAGGACGGATTGTTGTAGAAGTCGCCTACGCGGGGATCGAGGCAGACGCCCTTGATGATCGGCGCAGTATTCAGGTGTTTGACCTCGGCATAGGTATCCAGCTCGTTGAAGAAGGATACCCTCAGTGCCAGGTAGGTATTCACGAACAGCTTTGTCGCTTCCGCTTCCGTTGTCCCCATGAACAGCACCGGGATATCCGTCCTGATGGCCCCCTGCGCCAGCAGCGCCGCAAATTCCTCCGCCGCCTTCATATTCGCCGCGTCGCTTCCCACGATGATCCGGCTCGGGTACAGGTTGTCATAGAGCGCCCTGGACTCGCGCAGGAATTCCGGGCTGAAGATGATATTGTCCATGCCCGTCTTTTCCCTGATGTGAGCGGTGTATCCGACGGGGATCGTGGATTTGATCACGACGGTCGGCCTGACGTCTCTGTCCGCAGTCGCTTCCCTGATGACGCCCAGCACGGACTCCACTGCGGAACAGTCAAAGCAGTTCGTCTTCGGATCATAATTGGTCGGCGCCGCGACGATGATGAAATCAGCGGAAGCGTAGGCATGGGCCGCATCTGTGGTGGCGCGAAGGGAAAGCCCTCTCTCCTCATGCTCCGCCATGAACTTTTCGATATACTCGTCCTGAATCGGACTGCTCCAAGCATTGATTTTCCCGACCTTTTCCGGGACGATGTCCACGGCGGTCACGTCGTTGTGCTGGGAAAGCAGAACGGCCAGGGAAAGACCGACATAGCCCGTGCCGCCCACGGCGATTTTCTTCCGCGCAACCGGCACCGGCTTTGCCCCGTCATTCATCATGGCGCCTGCGGGTTTAAGATCCAAATGCTTCATACAAAATTGCCCCCTGTCGTCAGTCGTTGTCAGCGTGTATTATAAAAACGGCGGTATGGATTTTCGGCGTCGTTCGGTCTGGAAAACACCGCACAATCGAACGGTGCAGATTGCGCCACGCACACTGTGCGGCGCTTCCTTAACTGAAAAACGTCGGTGGACTGTCGATAATAACAAGACCATAATACCATGAACCTGTGAATAATGCAATACGCTCCCTGTTCAACTTTGCCGGGGCCGGGTTCATGTCCAGCCCCGGAAAAACTCCAGGAATGCGCCGATACCCTGCTCCAGCGCGCCTATGAGGATTATGTGGACATGGCGCACTGTATGATGAACGATCGGAATCGGGAACAGCTGCGGCATCTGCTGAACTATCGGTTTAAGCGGCATTCGCATTACAATTTGCCGGTGGAGTGGGCAGGGATAATTGAGACGCAGATAAAAAGCGTAGTAGATATATTCTGGAGTACCAATAGATATCAGATATGATTTCAATTATAAAACAGGGTATGGAAAAGGCGCTGCTGGAAAAAGCGCCAAATTTTTATATGATTTCCTGTTCGAGCGCGTCGAATTCCGGGGAGGAAAAGAATTCCCCGAGGGTGATTTCAAAGGCGTCGCAGAGCTTCTTGATCGTTACAGTTCCCGGATTTTGGCTTTCACCGTTCAGTATGCTCTTGATTGTGCTCTGCGGAACGGCGGAGAGGTTGGCCAGTCCGTTTGGCGTGATGCCGCGCTCCCGGCACAGCGCCCGTATCCGGGCGGCAATGGTTTCCTGGGTTGTCATAGGCCAATCCTCCAAGTGATCTGTCACTATGATAGGGCAGGGGAGGATTTAATATTAGTGATACATCACTAAAATGAAAATTTGTGGTATAATAGTGATATATCACTGATTTGATAGAAACCTGTGGAGGATGGAATATCATGGCGGAACGGATGATAATGGAAGAAGTGGCCTGCCTCTTTGTGGAGCAATATGAAGCTATGTTTCACGAGAACTATAGGGTCTCCGATGTGAATCTCATCAGGAAAACGGCGAATAGAGGGATACGGGCATTATACACTGTAGTTGCAACGATTTTTGGGGATAGCATCGCACAAGCGCTGAAAGGCGCTGCGTTCGGGGCGATGGATTATATCGCGTATGTGGACGAAACATGGACGCCGATAGATACCGCGGACAAGACTGAAATGCTGGATTTGGAAAGACCGCACCTTGAGTCAATAGAGGTTATATTGCGCATGGGCGAAATGTACGGAAACGACGTTGCAGAAGAAATTATGGATATATTGCTTGCTGCAAGACGACATTATCATAATTTGACGGTGAAAAAGATCTTTGGTGATGATATATGAGTTATTGCAGGTTGAATTTTGCGTATTATTTCGATATTTAAATATTGCTGATTATCAAAAAGGGATCGCCCGTTTATTCGGACGATCCCTCTGCTGATGTGTTGCTGGATTCTGATTTGTTTTCTGTATGTGTTTTCTTTTCCTTCGAATGCTTATCATTCTTGCGTTTTTTTGAAGCTTTGATAGCAGCGACGCCGACGATAGCGCAGCATACGGCACAAACTGCAACGGTTGCAGGCCAATCCTTCAGAGAGATGTCGATTTTGATGTTTTGAGCAGCATTTGACAGAGCACTGGGCAACGAGAGATTCTTCATATCCATGTTATTATCCTCCAATGATTTGTTATTCTGGGTAGTATACAGCCTGGTGGATTGTGCCGCGCCGCGCTTTACGCGCGGCGCTCGATTTCTTCTTCCACCCGGCGGAGCAGGTCGCTCAGGCGGATGTCCAGCCCTCCGGCGATGCGCCAGAGGGTTTCGACGTTGGCGTTGTCCTTCCCGCTTTCGATCTCGGCCAGGTGGCTGCGGGAGATGGCGGCGAGGCCGGACAGCACCTCCTGGGACATCCCACGCTCCCGGCGCAGCTGGCGGATGATCCGCCCGGTGACGGTGTGGTCGTAGGCTTGCGGCATATGCATCGCTCCTTTGATGATGTGAGGCGCGCGCCTCCATCTCAGGGCTTGTTTTTACCGCGAGGTAGGATGCGGCCAGCAAGCGCCCGTTGACGATGGGGACGGCGTCTCCATACAGGGGCTTGTTTTCACCGCGAGTTTTGGGTATATGAATCTGCATCACCATAGCGCAAATAATCCCCGGCGCTGTCGGACATCTCCGACAACGGGGGATCATATGCGTGTTATAATCTGAAAACCAAATATAAAGGGGGTACGGAATATGAAGAAGCTGATTGCGCTGACCGTGGCGCTGCTGGCGCTGGCCCTTGTCGGCGTCGCCGTCGCAGAGAAGCCGGACGCGGCGGAGGGCCGGGTCTTGCGGGAGGGCAAGTACATCATCGGGCAGGAAATCCAGGCCGGGACGTATACGCTGACCTGCACCGGCACGGCGGGCGAGCAGATGAACGACGCCTACGATTCGCTGGGCCACGCCATCGACGCCCTGGACGGCGGGAACGAGTTCGGCTCGCTGTTCGGCATGCTGGGCGGCATGGCGGAAAGCTACGTGGACATGGCGGTGGAGATCGTCGGCAACTATGGGGATGTCCTGAAAAGCTACACCATGAAGACCGGCGACGCCATGAGCATTGTCCTGAAGGAAGGGACGGCCCTGAAAATCACGGACGGGAGCTGCAGGATCGCGGCGCAGAAGTAGTTTTTGAACAAAAACAACGGGGCTGTCTCAAAACGGGAAAATCGCAAAAACGAGGGGCGGCGGCAGGTTCCGCCGCTGCAACCGCATTTTTCGCGATGATTGTCCGTTTTCAGACAGCTCCGTTGTCGATCGGACTACAGAAACACTCCCAGGGCGTCGGCCCGGTCGATGACGTCGTCCGGCTCGGCGCCGTTCAGCGTCAGGCGGAGCCTGCGGGCGGGCACGTCCATCTCGACGTCCGCCACGCCCTCCAGCGCCCTCAGGGATTGGCAAATCTCCTCGCCGCACTGGGCGCAGTGGTTCTTGCCCACGCAGAACTGGCAGGGCAGGTAGCTGTAATCGTACCAGGAGGTGAGGGTCACGGCTGCGCACACATCCCTTCGAGGGCGGCGCTGAATTCGGGCATGTCCCGCTTCATGCGGATGATGCCGCCGTCGCGCCGCAGGAATACGTGCTCGGAGGTCGCCTGGCAGATCAGCGCGCCGTCCGCCTCCCGGGTCATGTCGTAGCGCAGGGTCAGCACCACGCCGTTGAAGCCCTCCACCGCCACCGATATGCGCACCGCGTCGCCAAAGGTGCAGGGCTTTATGTACCGGCAGGACACCGCCCGCACCGGCGAGATGATGCCCTCCGCCTCCATCCGGGCGTAGGGAAAGCCCATTTGGTCCATGAAGTCGATCCGCGCCTCCTCCATCCAGCGGATGTAGTTGGCGTGGTGGGCGATGCCCATCATGTCCGTTTCGTAGTATTGTACCCTTTTCAGATAGGGCTGCATGAAGGTCACTTCCTTTGCATAGAGACGGAGGACGATCCGTCCCCTTCAAAAGGAAGTATAGCATATCTACGGCAAACGCACGAATTACAAATTTGGTTGGAGTATTACGCAAATATTATGATTTCCACCCATTTCCATCACATGTACCGGCTTTGCCGGTGTATGTGGATTCCCACAAAGGGCGCGCCTGCCCGCCCGACTGGGAATCATTGTCTGTCCCGCGTTCCCGCTCTTCTCGCGGAAAATCCTCAGATTTTTCGCGACAGGCGCACGCATTCATGCGTGCGCCGTGATAGCATATCGCCCGCCCCTTGGCAAGCTGCCTTGCGCAGGGGGCGGGAAATTGTGTATAATAGGGGCACTGGAAGTGAAAGCGAGGCGACGGGCATGGTTCGGGGCAGATTCGCGCCCAGCCCCAGCGGGCGGATGCATCTGGGCAACGTGTTTTCGGCGATGCTGGCCTGGCTGTCGGCAAAATCCGGGGGCGGGGAAATCGTGCTGCGGGTGGAGGATCTGGACCCGGCGCGCAGCCGGAGGGAGCATGTGGAGGCCATACTGGACGACCTGCGCTGGCTGGGCCTGGATTGGGACATCCGCGCCGAGGATCAGAGCCGGCGGGGCGCGGCCTACGCCGAAGCGCTGGAAAGGCTGGACGGGATGGGCCTGCTGTATCCCTGCTATTGCTCCCGGGACCAGCTCCACGCGGCCTCCGCGCCCCATGCCTCGGACGGGCGGATCATCTACGCCGGAACCTGCCGGAGCCTCACGGCGGCCCAGCGGGCGTTGAAGCCGCCCACGCGCTGCCTGCGGATAAGGGTCCCGGACGAGACGATCGCCTTTGCGGACGGCCTGCAGGGGCCCCAGGCGCTGGCCCTTCAACGGGAGTGGGGGGATTTCATCGTTCGCCGCGCCGACGGCGTGGCGGCCTACCAGCTGGCGGTGGTGGTGGACGACGCTGCCTGCGGCGTGACCGAGGTGGTTCGGGGCCGCGATCTGCTGTCCTCCACGCCGGTGCAGCTCTGGCTTTACCGGGTGCTCGGCCTGACGCCGCCGGCGTTTTATCACGTGCCCATGCTGCTTTCCGCCGACGGGCGGCGGCTGAGCAAGCGGGACAGGGCCCTGGACCTGGGCGAGCTGCGCGGGCACTGGCCGCCGGAGCGGGTGACCGGCCTGCTGGCCTGGCGCTGCGGGCTGATCGACCGGTGGGAGGACGTCCCGCCCCGGGAACTGGTCGCGGGCTTCGACTGGCGCAAAGTGCGCCGGGAAGACATCGTGATGGACGGCGATACGCTTGCCCGCGATCGTTTGCACGGCGACTGAGAGCGGGAATTCAAATTTGTTACCATTCACCCTACGGGCGAATGGTAATTGGCGGGGGACCCACTTCCCCCGCCAAGACCACCCCTTTGACAGATTTGCCTGAACCCCTTCGGGATT
>CACYZW010000030.1 GCA_902778995.1 uncultured Eubacteriales bacterium | reverse complement strand
CCTTAATTCTAACAACGCTGCCAGGTCTGCGCAAGACCTGGCATTACTTTTTTCTCCTTCTTTATATTAAAGAGGCTGCCTCTCTTTTGAGACAGCCCCCTTTTGGGTCGCCTGATCAACGTTTCGACAACTCTGAAATCGTCAAAACCCCTCCCTGCTTCCAACAAACCGGGCAGGGGCTTTTGCCTTGACGTCGCGCCGACGTTTCCATATAAATTCTTGCATCCCTCATGCCCATACATTCCCTTTCCATGTGGTAATACTGCCCGTCCGGCGTGGCCCAGCAGAGGTTGTCATCGTCTGGCAGGCACGCCGGGCAGCGGGTCTTGCCCTGTTCCTCCGCCGCCTCAGCCGTATAATAGCGCTTGGGATTTTTCATGCCGGAGCAGTCTTTGACGATGTGATAATATTTTCCCTTCGCCGTAGCGTAGACATTGACCACCGGCGGGTTCCACCCATCCACGCATACCGGGCAGGGCTGCTTGACTTCATATCCATCGTCCCCGGTCCGCAGGACCGATTCGTTTTTATTCCACAGAGCCTCGAATGTCCAGGGCAGCGCCCCCTTCATGCCGCCGCAATCCGGGTCCTCGTGGTAGTATGCGCCCTTCATGGTCGCGTAATATACCGCCGCGCGGCTGTCATCATAGGCCTCGCCGCCTTCAATGCCCCCGCTGGTCACCGTCGGCAGGCCCGCGTCCACCACGGCAGAGCCCGTATCATCAAAGATGGCTATGTCGCCCTCCCAGTCGTGCTCGCAATCCAATTCATCCGACGCCTTCTCGCGGAACAGGTAGGCATGATCACACATGCCCTCCCACTCCAGGTTGACGGTGACCACCTCAGCTTCGATATCCGCCCCCATGGACCGATACTGGCAGCCTGTGACGGTGTATCCGAAATCCCGCCGCAGTTCATCCAGCAGCGCCTTGCCGCCGGGCAGCTTCTCCACAGCCGATACTTCCACGGGCTGGCCGCAGACCTGGCAGAGCTGCCCGTCGCGCTCCCGCAGGAAGCACAGATCCCCTGAGTCTTCCTCTGTCAGTCCGTACAGCAGGCCGCCGGTCACGCCTATGGAACGCAGCTTGTCTCCGGCGTCCACCTCGACGACCCTGCCGCCTTCGTCCACTTTCCAGATATGCACCCGATTGCCGTCGTCGGTGCGAATCACACTGGCGAACAGCTCCGGGCCATAGGCGATATGCTCGCCGCCGAGGTCATAGTATTCCCCCGTTATTTCAAGGAATTCCGTGCCCTTCGGCTCTCCCGGCGTGCAGAACATCCAGGCGCTCACGGCCCTGGAATAGCCCAGGCACACGCTGTTTTCCCCGAGATACCAGGCGCCTCCCTCATACAGGGCAGCGTCAGCGTTATAACCCGTGGCGTAGAACACCCACGCGCCTTCTGCCTCGGAGGACGGGAAAAACCAGATTTCCTCGGCATTCGCTGATCTCTCGTCCAGCTTCCTCAGCCATTCGACAGTAACCTCAGCGTTCAGGGACCGGGGCGCGTCGGTTGGCGCGGCTTCCCCGTTTTTCACTATGCCGGTCAAGCAGATCGGGCAGGGCTGCTTGCCTGCGGCCAGGGCATCGGCCTCGGCGACAGGCGTTGCATTCATCATGCCGCCGCAATGGGCGTCGATGTGGTAATACACGCCGGCTGTAGTCGCAAAGTACAGTGTTTTCTCTGGTGTTGTCCCGGGGATTGGGGCAGGCATGCCCGTGTCCTCCTTCCCCCGCGCAGCCGTCACATTGTCCCGCCTGGGTTTGAGCATCTTCCCCGCCGCCAGTGCGATAGCGACGCAAAGCACGGCGATCGCCGCCGCGACGCACAGCGCCGTCACGACCTTGTGTCTCTGCTTCATGGCTTCCTCTCCTCTGCGAAAGGCCTCCTCCACGGAGGTCGTCAGTTCGGGAGGCGCTTTTGTGAACGCCCGGTCGAGGTGCTTCAAATATGCCTCGCGTCTCATTTTCCGTCACCTCCGTCCAGCAGGGCGCGAAGGGCTTTTCTGGCCTGGTGCAGCCGGGATTTCGCCAGCCCCGGCGGGATGTTCAGCATCCGCGCCACATCCTGTACCGGCCAGCCCTCCATGTGGTGCAACAGCAGCGGCAGGCGGTATTTCTCCGGCAGCCGCTTCAGGGCCAGGCGAAGCTGCAAATCCTCGCAAAGCCGATCCTCCGAGGGGATGTCAACGTATTCCGCCGCATCCTCCCGCTTCCTGCGCCGCAGCATGTCCCGGCACTGGTTGACCAGTATGCGCACCAGCCAGGCCTCGAAGCGACCCGTGTCCCTCAGAGCGTCCTTCTTCATCCAGCCCCGAAGCACCGCCTCCTGCACCGCGTCCACGCTGTCGGCCTCCCGCCACAGTATGGCCTGGGCTATGCGGTACAGCTTGCCCTCCATCGCATGCACCCGCGCCATGTACTCCCGGTCATTCACGAAAACACACTCCAATTGGCGAATGACGCCATTCCACCGCAAAACAGGCATGCGGTTGATCGTTATAACACATACAGGACGGTCTCAATGGGGCGATTGGCGAAAGGCGAAATAAAATTTAACATACTGTTCTCATACTGAATTCCGTCTAAGACGTATACAAATGCGGCGTGGATTTTTCGTTCTGCCCAAGTTGACCGCAGTGAAGCAACGTCAGGTTACGCACTGGCGCGCCTGCCGCAGGGCGAGCTCCCATGCGCAAACAGAAGAACGCAAACCCACGGCTGCGGATTTGCGTTCTCATGTTATTTGGGATTATTGATACTCCGCCACGCTGATCCACTTTTCCAGCAGCGGGCGCTCGGACTCCCTGTGCTTGGTCAGCTGGAAGGCGGCCACAATGGGCATCCAGGTCTGGATGTACTGTATCGGCATGTCCGCCTTTTTGCAGAACAGGCGCAGATACTTTTCGGCCAGCTCAGGATTGTCCAGCGAGAAGCGCATATAGGTGATGGCGGCGTCCGCCCCGGCGTTGCCGGCGCTGGCATGGGCCCAGTCGAGTATGGCATAGCTGCCGTCCTCTTTAACGACGATGTTGCTGGGCACCAGGTCGCCGTGGCACAGCTTCGTGTGGCGCGCCATGCCGTGCAGGCGCTGCAACAGCTCGTAGCGGGTGCTGGCGTCGATGTCGGTCAACGTTTTGATGGCGTTTTCCATTTTCAGGCGGGTATTGCGCAGCTGGGGCACGCGGTACTTGCCCGTTTCCAGCTGGATGTCCACCAGCCTTTCCAGGTATTCATCCAACCTGTCGGGGTTCTCCTGCGCCAGCTCCGACAGGGTCTTGCCGGCCACGTACTCCATCGAGATGGCCCAGCCGCCGTCCAGCTGGCTAACGCCCAGCAGCTTCGGCGCAGGAACGCCCGCGTCCAGTATGCAGGCATGGATATAAGCTTCGTTGAACACGCCGGACATGGGATGGGAGGCGGTGAACGCCTTGATGATCACATTGCCTTCCCGATATACGGTTTTATAGGACTTCTCCTCAATAATCTGTCTGTCTGCCATTGTCTTTCCCTCCCTCTCGTCAGATCTTTCCGGCTTCCCGGGTATCCTTGCCGTAGTAGGCCAGCAGGTAGAGCTGCTTGATCTCGCTCATCAGCGGATAGCGGGGGTTCGCGCCGGTGCACTGGTCGTTGAAGGCGTTTTCGGTCATCTCGTCCAGCGTGGCGAGGAAGTCCTCCTCCTTGACGCCGAAATCCTTGATGGAGGCCGGGATGCCGATGGTCTTTTTCAGTGCCTCCAGCTTGTCGATGAGCATGTCGAAGGTCTCGTTGTCGTCCTTGCCCACAAGGCCGTTGTAGCGGGCTACGTCGCAGTAGCGCTGCAATGCGTGGGGATATTCGTACTGCGGGAAGGTGCCCATCTTGGCGGGCGTCTCGCTGGCGTTGTAGCGCATCACATAGGTCAGAATCAGCGCGTTGGCCACGCCGTGGGGGATGTGATGGTATGCGCCCAGCTTGTGGGCCATCGAATGGTTGACGCCCAGGAAGGCGTTGGCGAACGCCTCGCCGGCCAGCGTGGAGGCCATCGCCATGTGCTCGCGGGCCCTGGGGGCCTTCGCGCCCAGGTTGTAGGCGTCCGGCAGGTTGTCGAACACCAGCTTCGTGGCCTGCAGCGCCAGTCCGTCGGTCATGTCGCTTGCCATCACGCTGACATACGCCTCCAGCGCGTGGGTCATCACGTCGATGCCGCTGGCGCTGGTCAGGCCCCTGGGCTGGTTCATCATGTTGTCTACGTCCACGATGGCCATGTTCGGCATCAGCTCATAGTCGGCCAGGGGCCACTTGGTGCCGGTGGTGGCGTCGGTGATGATGGCGAAGGGCGTCACCTCGCTGCCGGTGCCCGAGGAAGTGGGAATGGCGACAAAATACGCCTTTTGGCCCATCTTCGGGAAGGTGTACACGCGCTTGCGGATGTCCATGAAGTCCATGGCCATGTCGTCGAAGTTCACGTCGGGATGCTCGTACATCACCCACATGATCTTGGCCGCGTCCATGGCGGAGCCGCCGCCCAGGGCGATGATCACGTCGGGGCCGAAGGACTTCATCTGCTTCACGCCCTCCTGGGCGCACTGGAGCGTCGGGTCGGGGGCCACGTCCCAGAAGCAGGCGTGGGTAATGCCCATCTGATCCAGCTTATTCTCGATGGGCTTGACATACCCGTTCTGATAGAGGAAGGTATCGGTGACGATGAAGCACTTCTTCTTTCCCATCACCGTGCCCAGCTCGTCCAGGGCCACGGGCATGCAGCCCCGCTTGAAGTAGACCTTCTCGGGCAGTCTCAGCCACAGCATGTTCTCTCTCCTCTCCGCCACCGTCTTGATGTTCAGCAGATCCAGCGCGCCCACGTTGTGGGACACGGAGTTGCCGCCCCAGGAGCCGCAGCCCAGGGTCAGCGACGGGGTGAGCCTGAAATTGTAGATATCGCCGATGCCGCCCTGGGAGGAGGGGGTGTTCACCACGATGCGGCAGGCGTGCATCCGCGCCGCGTGGGCCGCCAGCTTCTCCTTCTCGTCGGGATTGATGTACAGCGAAGCCGTGTGGCCGGGGCCGCCGTCCATCAGCAGCTGCTCGGACATGTCCAGCGCCTGCTCGAAGGTCTTGGCCTTGTACATTGCCAGCACGGGCGAGAGCTTTTCGTGGGCGAAGGGCTCGGAGATGTCGGTGGACGTGACCTCGCCGATCAGTATCTTCGTCCTTTCAGGCACGTCCACGCCCGCCAGCTTTGCGATTTTGTACGCGCTCTGGCCCACGATCTTCGCGTTGACGCTGCCGTTGATGATGACGGTGTTGCCGACCTTCTTGATCTCGTCGCCCTTGAGGAAGTAGCAGCCCCGCTTTTCAAACTCGGCCCTGACCGCGTCGTACACGTCGGCCAGCGCCGTCACCGACTGCTCGGAGGCGCAGATCATGCCGTTGTCGAAGGTCTTGGAGTGTATGATGGAGTTCACCGCCAGCCGAACATCCGCAGAGCTGTCGATGATGGCGGGCACGTTGCCCGCGCCCACGCCCAGGGCGGGCTTGCCCGAGGAATAGGCGGCGCGCACCATGCCGGGGCCACCGGTGGCGAGGATGATGTCGGCCTCCTTCATCACCAGGTTGGTCAGATCCAGGGAGGGCTCGTCGATCCAGCCGATGATGTCCTTCGGCGCGCCGGCGGCCACCGCCGCCTCGTAGACGATGCGGGCCGCCTCGATGGTGGACTTCTTCGCCCGGGGATGGGGGCTGATGATGATGGCGTTGCGGGTCTTCAGGCAGATCAGCGTCTTGAAGATGGCCGTCGAGGTGGGGTTGGTGGTGGGAATGACCGCCGCTACCAGGCCGATGGGTTCGGCGATCTTCCTGATGCCGAAGGCCGCGTCCTCCTCGATCACGCCGCAGGTCTTCGTGTTGCGGTAGGTGTTGTAGATGTACTCTGCGGCGTAGTGGTTCTTGATGACCTTGTCCTCCACCACGCCCATGCCGGTCTCCTCCACGGCCATCTTCGCCAGCGGAATCCTGGCCTTGTTGGCGGCCATCGCCGCGGCGCGGAAGATGCGGTCCACATCCTCCTGGCTGAACTGGCCGTATGCCCGCTGCGCGGCGCGCATCACCGCCAGCTTCGCCTCAAGGGTCTCCACGGTGGTTACAGGCGTCTCAGCGTTTTTCTTTGTCATGTCTTGCACTTCCTTTCCGGGTTCGGGAAGTCCCCTCCCCGCCCCTCGCACGGTTCCACAAAGATTATAGCAGTTATTGTGTCCAAAGGCAAATAAAAAAATCAAGTTGCAGAATACAATTTGCTCTGTTATAATAACAGCATTGACATCTATCCACAAGCGAAAAGAAGGAAAAACATGTCACCCGAGGAACGCGCGAGGCTTGTCATCGACGAAAAGTTGAAGCAGGCGGGATGGGTCATTCAAGACATGAATGCGCTCAACCTGGCTGCCGCCCCCGGCGTGGCCATTCGGGAGTTTCCCACCAGCACCGGGGAGGTGGACTATGCCCTCTTTGTCGACGGGCATCCCGTAGGCGTGGTGGAGGCCAAGCGCACGGAGGCCGGCGAGAGCATCACCGCCGTGGAAGAACAGTCCGCGCGCTATGCCGGGAGCACCCTGAAACACATCCATGGCGAATACCGCATCCGCTTTGCCTACGAGGCCACGGACAAGCTGATTCGCTTCACGGATTACGACGATATCAGCTTCCGTTCCCGCACGGTGTTCAACTTCTTCCGCCCGGAGACGCTTCGGGATCTGCTTCGCCAGCCCGATACTCTCCGCAACAACATGAAGCATTTCCCGGCGTTTGATCCCGCCGGATTCCGCAAGTGCCAGGAGATCGCGATCAGGAATCTGGACAAATCCTTTTCCGAGAACCGCCCTCGCGTGCTGGTGCAGATGGCCACCGGCGCGGGCAAGACCTTCACGGCCATCACGGCGGCCTATCGCCTGCTGAAATTCGGCAGGATGAAGCGCATACTGTTCCTGGTGGACACCCGCAGCCTGGGCTCCCAGGCTGAGCAGGAATTCATGAAGTACCGGCCGAACGACGATCCCCGTTCCTTCGCGGAAATCTATCCGGTGCATCGGCTGCGGGGCGCCTACATCCCGGACAGCGCGCAGGTGTACATCAGCACCATACAGCGCATGTACTCCATCCTCAAGGGCGAGGAGCTGGACGAGCAGGCGGAGGAGACGCCCTTTGCGGAGCTGAAAACCGCCGACAGCAAAGCCCCGCTGCCGGTGGTGTACAACGCCAAATATCCCCCCGAGTTCTTCGACTGCATCATCGTGGATGAATGCCACCGCTCCATCTACAATGTATGGAGCCAGGTTTTTGACTACTTCGACGCCTTCGTGATCGGCCTGACGGCCACGCCGGACGTGCGCACCTTCGCCTTTTTCAAACAGAACATTGCCAGCGAGTATTCCCGCGAGCAGGCCATCATCGACGGCGTGAACGTGGGCGAGGACGTTTTCCTGATCGAGACGCAGGTGACGAAGAACGGCGCGCACATCATGCGCCAGCAGGTGGAAACGCGCAACCGCCTCTCCCGGGAAAAGCGCTGGAAGCAGTTGGACGAGGACGTGGACTACAAGCCCGGCGACCTGGACCGCGACATCGTCAACCCCAGCCAGATCCGCGCGGTGATCCGCACCTTCCGGGAAAACCTGTTCACCCAGCTGTTCCCCCGGCGCAGGGAGGTGCCCAAGACGCTGATCTTCGCCAAGACGGACAGCCATGCGGACGACATCGTGAAAACCGTGCGGGAGGAATTCGGCGAGGGGAACGAATTCTGTAAAAAGATTACATATCATCCTGAATTGGATGAGAATGGAAAACCCCTTGATCCTGAGACCGTGCTGAGGCACTTCCGCAACAGCTACAATCCCCGCATCGCCGTCACGGTGGACATGATCGCCACAGGAACGGACGTCAAGGCCATCGAGTGCCTGATCTTCATGCGCGACGTGCGCAGCAAGAATTATTTTGAGCAGATGAAGGGGCGCGGCACCCGCACGCTGGCGGCGGACGACCTGAAAAAGGTCACGCCCTCGGCTACGGGCAACAAGGATCACTTCGTCATCGTCGACGCCATCGGCGTCACGAAGTCCAAAAAGCTGGAAGTCACGCGCCCGTTGGAGCGCAAGCCCTCGGTGTCCATGAAGGAACTGATGCTGAACGTGGCGCTCGGCGCGCGGGACGAGGCCACGCTGACCTCCCTGGCCAACCGCCTGATCCGACTGAACGCCGATATGGACAACGGCGAGCGCAAGGCCTTTGCCAGTACTGTCGGCCTGCCCGCCAACCGCGTGGCGGAGAACCTGCTGAACGCCTACGACGAGGACGCCATCCTCTCACGGGCGCAGGCAGACACCGGCGCGGCGCAGCCCGACGAAGCGGCGCTGGAGGCGGCGCAGGCGGCGCTGATCGAAGAGGCCGTGCATCCCTTCCACGACCCGCAGGTGCGGGACTACATCGAAAACGTGCGCCGCAGCCACGAGCAGATCATCGACAACGTGAACCTGGACGCGGTGACCTTCGCAGGCTTCGACGCGGCCCAGGAGGCCAACGCCCAGCGGATCATACAGACCTTCCGGGCGTTCATCGAGGCGCACCGGGACGAGATCATTGCCCTGCGCATCCTCTACGACCAGCGCTACAAAGACCGCCCGATGGCCATCGAGCAGCTTGGACGGCTGTACGACCAGCTGAAAGCCCAGGGCGTCACCATCGAACGGTTGTGGGACTGCTATGCCATCACGCGCCCGGAGAAGGTGAAGCGCGGCAGGCTGGCTCAGCTGGCCGACCTCATAGCCCTCATACGCTTTGAGATGGGCGATGCCGACCAGCTGACGCCCTTCGCCGACCGGGTGGACTACAATTTCAAGCATTGGGTATTCCGCCGCAATGCCGGCGCGGTGCACTTCACCGACGAGCAGATGGACTGGCTGCGGCAGATCAAGGATCACATCGCCGCGTCCCTCAGCATCACGCCGGAGGACCTGGACCTCAACCCCTTCGACCGCCGGGGCGGGCTGGGAAGGTTCTACGAGGTGTTCGGGGACGCGTATTTGGATGTGCTGGCGGAGATGAATGAGGAATTGGTGGCGTAGTGATGCAAAAGCGAAAACTAAGAGAAGTTGGAACAATCATATCTGGTGCAACACCAAAGACAACAGATTCAACTAATTTCGGTGGAGATATCCCGTGGATAACTCCAGCGGACTTGTCTGGCTATACAGAGAAATACATAGCTGGTGGCGCAAGAAATCTGACCGAGAAGGGTTATAACAGTTGCTCCACGCAATTAATGCCTGCAAATTCTGTTGTGTTTTCTTCAAGGGCTCCCATTGGATATGTGGCAATAGCAAAGAATCCTTTGTGTACGAATCAAGGCTTTAAAAGCGTTATTCCTGATGATGGTTTAGATAGTGAGTTTCTGTATTATCAACTACTCTATTTGCGTGATAGTATTCGGGAAATGGGAACAGGAACTACTTTCAAAGAAATATCAGGGAAAAGATTTGGAGAAATTGATATTGCTGTTCCCTCTATTTACGAACAGCAGCGCATTGTTGCGCGCATTGAAGAACTCTTTTCCCAGCTTGACGATGCCGAAGCAACCTTGCAAAAGGCAAAAGCGCAGTTGGCACTATATCGGCAGGCGGTATTGAAAGAGGCTTTCGATACAATCGATGGAACTGAATGCTGCATTGATAATGTCTGTAAAGAAATAAAAGTTGGGATAGTCATTAAACCAACACAGTATTATGTTGACAAGGATGGGATTTTTGCATTCCGAAATGCTAATGTCCGTAGAGGATATATAGATGATTGTGATTGGGTGATGATTTCAAAGGAAGGACATATCAAGAACCAAAAAAGTGAAGTTAATGCAGGTGATGTTCTTATTTCAAGGTCTGGTGCTAATCTGGGAATGGCTTCTCCAGTTCCGGATAAATACGATGGATACAATGCTATTGATGTAGTGATTGCAGTTCCCGATAAAGGCGCTATCATCCCAGCATATTTGGCATATTATACAAATTCTCCAATGGGTAGAAGTATTGTAAAGAGAAACGAACGTGGGGCAGCGCAAGGCCATTTAAATGTTACTGCATATGGAAGATTACCAATCGTTGTTCCTACTCTATCAGAACAGCAAATGATAATAGAGGGAATTGATGCGAAGACATCTGTCTGCGATAGCATCGAACAAACAGTAGATGAAACGCTACAACAGGCAAAGGCCATGCGGCAGAGTATTCTACAACGAGTGTTCAATGAATAATTGAAACAGATTATAACGAGGTATACACGATGACGCTAGTAACTTATGATTTGATTGTTAATGACAAAGCATTCCGCTCGTTTGTATATCATAGAATTGCCAAAGAGATTGGGAAGCCACAATACTGTTTTCCAAGTACATTTCCCTTGCTATATCGGTATCGTAGTTTATCAGAATATGCTGTTAGTGACATAATCAACGATAGAATAACGCTATCAGCAATAGGTGGTTTTAACGATTTGTATGATGGTACAATTCCATTACATGGTACAGCAGAACAAAGGAAAAGTGAAGTCCAAAAGAGCTTAAACGAACTATTTGGCCCCGAAGATAGTATTGGAGAATCCTGTATTGATCTATACAATGAATATAAGAAATCAATAGAGAAATCGGTAAAAAGAGACTCAAGGGCACGCTTTAGGTTTGTTGATTACATGGGAATGTATGTATGCTGTTTTTCTGAAAGTTGTGATTCAACATTAATGTGGGCACACTATGCAGATAGCAATAAAGGAATATGTATTGAATATGATTTTAACCAATTGCCTTGCCAGCATTCATATAGAAATATGATTTTCCCTGTTGCTTATTCTGTTTCACCTGTAATGGTTAATGATTTGCTTTCACAGGAGAAAAACAAAGAATACAAGTATTCTTTAGATGCAGGAATACTCTGTGCATCGCTTAACAAATCATCTATATGGGAATATGAAAGAGAATGGAGGATCCTTTTTGGCTCATTATCAGACAACATCAAGGTTCAAAGAATTGAAATCAAGGCGCTGATTAAGCCAATTTCGATTTGCTTTGGATTTCATTTTATGAAGTCGTTTTTCCATTACGGTGGAAAGGATGGGGATAACAAAATAGAGCTATATACGAATCTTTTAAAACTGTTTGAGTATATGAAAAAGGAATCAATAACAGCTAAAGTAATGATGCCTCAAGTGGGTAGTTTTATTCTCATACCGATAGTAGTAAGAATAGATGATTTAATCAATATTGTCTCCGAATATTGCCAAGCAGGAAAGCCTAAAGAAATGCGATTCTATCATTTAGCACAGGATAGATTATTAGATATACTGGAGGAAAACACTCATGCCTGACACCACCCCCTCCATCGTCTCCAAAGTCTGGGGCATGTGCAATCCCCTGCGGGACGACGGCGTATCCTATCAGGATTATCTGGAACAGCTCACCTACATGATCTTTTTGAAGATGAGCGACGAATACAGCCGCCCGCCCTACAACCGCGAAACCGGCATTCCGGCGGGCTGCGGCTGGGCGGACATGAACGGTCTCACCGGCGCGGCGCTGGAGGAGAAGTACAAGGAAATCCTCGACACCCTTGGCAAGAAGACCGGCATCCTGGGCGAAATCTTCATGCAGGCCACCAACAAGATCAGCAACGCCGCCATACTCTATCGCGTGGTGCAGATGATCGACAAGGAGAAGTGGGTCTCCATGTCCTCCGACGTGAAGGGCGAAATCTACGAGGGCCTTTTGCAGAAGAACGCCGAGGATATCAAGAGCGGCGCGGGCCAGTATTTCACGCCGCGCCCGCTGATCCGCGCCATGGTGCGCTGCCTGCGGCCCCGGCCCGGCGAGACCGTGGCGGACCCCTGCTGCGGCAGCGGCGGCTTCTTCCTCGCCACGCAGGAGTATCTCACCGACCCGGCCAATTATCCATCGCTGGATCGAGAGCAAAAGCAGTTCATTAAAAATGATACCTTCTACGGCACGGAGTTGGTGCGAGTACCCTACAAGCTGTGCCTGATGAACCTGTTCCTGCACAACATCGGCGATATCTATGGCCGGATGCCCGTGACGCGCGGCGACGCGCTGCTCAGCGATCCCGGTTATCGCGTGGATTGCGTTCTGACCAATCCGCCCTTCGGCAAGAAATCCTCGCTTACCTTTACCAACGATGAAGGTGAACAGGAAGAAGAGGACTTGGTCTATAACCGCCAAGATTTCTGTGCGACAACTTCCAACAAACAGTTGAACTTCCTCCAGCACATCAACACCCTGCTGAAAGCCGACGGCAGGGCCGCCGTCGTGCTGCCGGACAACGTGCTTTTCGAGGGCGGCGCGGGCGAGACCGTGCGCAAAAAGCTGCTGGAGACCTGCGAGCTGCACACCATCCTGCGCCTGCCGACGGGCATCTTCTACAAGCCCGGCGTCAAGGCCAATGTGCTGTTCTTCGACCGCAAGCCCGCCAGCCCGGAAATGCAGACGAAAGAGATTTGGGTGTACGACTTCCGCACCAACATCCACTTCACCCTCAAGCAGAATCCCATGCGCGACGCCGACCTTGAGGACTTCGTGCGCTGCTATCACCCGGAAAACCGCTTCGACCGCCAGGAGACCTGGTCGGAGGACAACCCCGACGGCCGCTGGCGCAGGTTCCCCGTGGATTTCTTCCTCAAGCGCGACAAGACAAGCTTTGACTATTTCTGGATCAAGGACAAGGCCCTCGCCGACTTGGATAACCTGCCTGACCCCGACGTGCTGGCGGCGGATATCATCGAGAATCTTCAAAGCGCCCTGGACAGCTTCAAAGAATTACAGGCGCAGCTTAATAAGGCGAAAGGATAAATGTCCCTGAAAAATAAGTATCGAATGCTATAACGGCAAAACCGCTATGCGGGACATATTCTGTGAATTGAAAGGGCGGTGGCTTTGTCGGCGCGGGCGATGTGCCGCAGCAGCATCAACGCGGTGCGCAGCAGGGACGAGGGGTTGGCGTAGTCGCTGCGGCGCGGAAGATGCGGTCCACATCCTGCTGGCTGAACTGGCCGTATGCCCGCTGCGCGGCGCGCATCACCGCCTGCTTCGCCTCAAGGGTCTCCACGGTGGTTACAGGCGTCTCAGCGTTCTTCTTTGTCATGTCTTGCACTTCCTTTCCGGGTTCGGGAAGTCCCCTCCCCGCCCCTCGCAAGGTTCCAACTGAGATTATGGCAGTTATAGTTACGGCTCAGTGTCCTTTTAAATATTCTGTTCCAATGGAATCATCGGAACGGACGGTAGCCACTATTCCTGTTCCCTGTTCTTGGGCCTGCCTCGGCCCCATCTCGCTGAAAACTCTCCACTGGAGAGTTTTCCGGGCGCTCGATGTCCCTGTTCCCTCGTCTCGTACATATTCCCGTATTTCATTGACGCTGAGCTGGAGCCAGTTATTGTGTCCAAAGGCAAATAAAAAAATCAAGTTGCAGAATGCAATTTACTCTGATATAATAATAATATTGACATCCATCCACAAGCGTAAAGAAGGAAAAACATGTCGCCCGAGGCGCGCGCACGGCTTGTCATCGATGAAGTGAGTGCCGTGCGGCAAAGCATTCCAAAGCAGGCATATGGAGGTTCTTATGGCAGACGGCATTAAGGCGTTGTAGGAAAATATTAATCATATGTGGAAAAATGAAGTAGTATTGAGGTTAGTTATTGCTGTTATTACAGCGGTTGTGACTTCATTGCTTACGCATATTTTTGACAGCAAGAAATTGAGAAAACAGCAGGATATTGCTTTTCAAGAATCATTGGGCAAAGTTATTATAAGGGCCTATATCAAAACCCGGGAAATCGTTTTACAGCTTGAGACGGTAGAAGCATTATCTGAGAGCATTCAATTTTCTCGTAAAAATCAGGAAAAAAGCGCAGAACTTCCCTATCATGCTGCAATCATGGAGGATATTCAGACATTATCTGAATATGGTACAAAAGTGAGTGATGCCCGGAAAGAATTTGATGCGTATTTGAGCAATAAAGCAGCTGCTTTCCTGCTTATACTGGAACATTACTTTGTGGAGTTGGCATCTTTCATAGGTAACCACGAGTTACAGGATAAAACAAAGTACATCGGGAGACTTGTTTATCCTGATTTGCATAAGATCGAAATAGATTTCGATATTGTGATTGTAAACGAAATCAACAGACCGAGATATTATCTTGAGTCAAAATGCACGACACAATATGAATATTTGATAGAGGATTTCAAGAAAAAATACATCGACAACAGTGTGCTCATGGGCATGATTGACAAAGGCATAGATATTCAAAATGTCTGCTCTGAGAATGACGGGAACGCAGGCATATAAGCTACTGCCTCCTGAAAAGCGGTATGGCCGGGGAATAAGGACGAACACCGCCTTGTGGTGGACATAAACAGAAGCGCCACCGAAGTGACGCTGCGTCGATACGATCATCTCGTCAAGCTGGAATTTGTATGATTCCTGCTTTTCGGTGGGACACCTGCCCGCCAAAATGGGATTCAGTTGGCTTCGGTCATATTATAAACGAACACCTCATGGATCTCTTCGCTGTAGCCTTCATAAAACCCCGCAGGCATTCCGGCAACGATCCTTGCTCCCCTGTTATACAGAAGAAGGAACTGCCCACGCACCTTGTCAAACGTCAGGCCTTCGATCTCTCCCTGCATAATCACATCATCGAACGTCTTTTCCGGCAGGACGGTCCCGGTCTCCTTGCCTTGCGAAGGTTCGATCCTGTACATATGATCCGGCGCAAGGTCATCGGCATCCCCGTCGTCGCTCGTTACATACAGTTGCCCCTCATGGCAGGCAATGCCCTGCATCCATTTTGGGCCAGGGAGAAGCTTCATCTTTCCCCTGTAATCGCCTGTATCAAGGTCATACATGTAGAGATATCCACTGGATTCATCATCGATCCAGGAGGTCATATACACTGTACGGGAATCGGGGTCAACCGCGATCCCGCTGCATTCCTTCTGGCCGGTATCGGAGCGAAAGGGGAAAACCCGTTTCAGCTTCAGCGTGTCACCATCATAGACGGCAACCTGAATGTTTTTTCCCTCGCCGTCCATAAAGTACTCGACGCCCAGATACAGCTCGTTGCGGTACACATCAATGTCTCCGATGTGGTTCACTTCCAATTTGTAGCCGTCAAACGGCTCCGTATTCTCCGCCACAAGGTTCCAGTCCGCATCGTATTTTGTCAGTGTCCCTGACCCGCTGACCCAGTAATACCCTGCTTCTGTGCAAATTCCCTGTCTGCCTGCAACCGGGTGCACTTCCGCCACCTCATAATGGAAAGCAGAATCTGCCGCACTGCATTCGCACAGCATTATCCAGGCAATCAGGCTGAGCAAAACGGCTGTGAATCTTCGCATGTCCCTCTCCTCCGCAAATTCCGATTTGACTCCTTATTCGCAGAACCAGTATAACATATCAAGGCCCTCAAAGAAAGACACTTCCCATTTATTACAGCATACAATAATCTGCGGGGTCTGAATAAATCTCACGGCGGCGTCCACCCCCCACAGTTCCAACCAGGGAACCGTGGGAGCGTGGAGGCGGCAAGTCCTGTGGCTTGCCGGTCGGCCTTTGGCCGACTGCCGACGTCACAATCCTTCGGATTGGGACGCGGCACCGCTGCCGCCGCTACATTATTTCCCCTCGATATACGCAATCAGCCTGTCCGCAAAGCTCTTCGCGGTGTCGCCGTCGTGGGGCACGGCGTCCAGGGCGGCGTCGAGGGCGGCGGCCTTGTCGGCGCGGGCGATGTGCCGCAGCAGCATCGACGCGGCGCGCAGCAGGGACGAGGGGTTGGCGTAGTCGCCCCGACCCGTCTCGATCATGCGGGGCGCGGAGCCGTGGATGGCCTCGAACATGGCGTACTGGTCGCCCAGGTTGGCGCTGCCCGCGGTGCCCACGCCGCCCTGGAGCTGGGCGGCCTCGTCGGTGATGATGTCGCCGTAGAGGTTGGGCAGCAGGAACACCTGGAAGCGGCTGCGCACCCGGGGGTCCACCAGCTTGGCGGTCATGATGTCGATGTACCAGTCCTCCGCCTCGATGCCGGGGTACTCCGCCGCCACCTCGTGGCAGATTTCGGAGAAGCGGCCGTCGGTCTTTTTCATGATATTGGCCTTGGTGACGATGGCGACGCTGGTCTTGCCGTTGTGCTTCGCGTACTCAAAGGCGGCCCGGGCGATGCGCTTCGTGCCCGGCAGGGTCGTGACCTTGAAGTCCATGCACAGCTTGCCGGGAATCTCCACGCCCCGGCTGCCCAGCACGTACTCGCCCTCGGTGTTCTCGCGGAAGAAGATCCAGTCGATGCCCTCCTCGGGCACGGCCACGGGGCGCACGTTGGCGTACAGGTCCAGCTCCCGGCGCAGGGTGACGTTGGCCGATTCCATGGTGCCGCCCTTGGGGGTCTCGGTGGGGCCCTTGAGCAGCACGTCGCAGGTCTTGACCTCTTTGAGCACGTCGCTGGGGACGGCCTCGCCCTTCGCCAGCCGGTTCTCGATGGTCAGCCCCTCGATGGGCTTCAATACGATGCTGCCCGCCGCGATCTCGTCCTTCAGCAGCGCCTCCAGCACGCGGGTGCTCTGTTTGGAGATGATCGGGCCGATGCCGTCGCCGTCGATCACGCCCACCGTGACCACCGGCAGGGCGGTGAAGTCCTTCGCCGGGGCCGCGTTCTCCATGCGTCCGGTGCGGGCGAGCTGCTCCTCCAACAGGGTTTTGAACTGCGCCACGGCGCTGTCGATATATTCGTTCATTGATATAACCTCCACGTTATTGAATCAGGAATGAGAAATTGGGAATGGCGGTACAACCCTCTTTCAATAGAGGAAATCCGAAAGGATTTCATCCACCATTCCTCATTCCTCATTTTTCATTATTCCTCGCCGTATACGCCAGCAGGCCCCCGGCCTTGAGCATGGCCTTCTGCCGCTCGGTGAAATCGCAGGCGAGGGCGAAAGTCCTGCCGGTGGTCAGGTCTTCAAGGGTGACGGTTCCGCTGTCCATGCCCGCGTGGATGTCCCGCAGGGCCAGCCGGTCGCCCTGGCTGACGGCGTCGTAGTCCGCCGGGTTCTTGAAGGTCAGCGGCAGTATGCCCGCGTTGATGAGGTTCGCCACGTGGATGCGGGCGAAGCTCTTGGCGATCACCGCCCGCACGCCCAGGTACATCGGCACCAGCGCCGCGTGTTCCCGGGACGAGCCCTGGCCGTAGTTGTCGCCACCCACCACGATGCTCTCCCCCGCCGCCTTCGCCCGCTGGGGGAAGGTCTCGTCGCAGACGCCGAAGCAGTACTGGGACAGGTGGGGTATGTTGCTGCGATAGGGCAGTATCTTCGCCCCGGCCGGCATGATGTGGTCGGTGGTGATGTTGTCCCCCACCTTCAGGGTCAGCTCGGCCTCGATCCTCTCCCCCACGGGGCGGGAATCCGGGAAGGGCTTGATGTTGGGGCCGCGCACGACCTCGACGGCCTTCGCCTCCTCCGGCGACGCGGGCATCAGCACGCCGGAATCGTCCAGCCGGAAGCTGTCGGGCATCTCGATTTCGGGCATGTCGCCCAGCAGCCGCGGGTCGGTGATCTCCCCCGTCAGCGCGGCGGCCACAGCGGTCTCCGGGGAGACCAGGTAGACGCCCGCGTCGGCGGTGCCGCTGCGGCCTAGGAAGTTGCGGTTGAAGGTGCGCAGGGAGACGCCCGCGCTGTTGGGGCTGAACCCCATGCCGATGCAGGGGCCGCAGGCGCACTCCAGCACCCGCGCGCCGCTTGAGAGGATGTCCGTCAGCGCGCCGCGCTCGGCCAGCATCGAAAGCACCTGGCGGCTGCCGGGAGAGATGGACAGGCTCACCGAGGGCTTTATGGTCCTGCCCTTCAGCAGCGCCGCCACCTTGAGCATGTCCATCAGGCTGGAATTGGTGCAGGAGCCGATGCAGACCTGGTCCACCTTCGTCCCCTTCAGTTCAGAGACCTTCACCACGTTGTCCGGGCTGTGGGGACAGGCGACGAGGGGCTCCAGGGTGGAAAGGTCGATGTCGATGACCTTATCATACACGGCGTCCGGGTCGCTGGACAGTTCGCGCCATGCGTCCTCCCGGCCCTCGGCCCGAAGGAACGCGCGGGTGATCTCGTCGGAGGGGAATATCGATGTGGTCGCGCCCAGCTCGGTGCCCATGTTGGTGATGGTGGCCCGCTCGGGCACGGACAGGGTCCTGACGCCCTCGCCACCCCATTCGATGATGGCCCCCACGCCGCCCTTGACGGAGAGTATGCGCAGGATCTCGAGGCTCACGTCCTTGGCGGTGACGAACGGGCGCAGCCTGCCGGTCAGGTTCACCTTGAACATCTTCGGCATGGAAATGTAGTACGCGCCGCCGCCCATGGCCACGGCCACGTCCATGCCGCCGGCGCCGAAGGCCAGCATGCCGATGCCGCCGCCGGTGGGCGTGTGGCTGTCGGAGCCGATCAGCGTCTTGCCCGGCACGCCGAAGCGCTCCAGGTGCACCTGGTGGCAGATGCCGTTGCCGGGGCGGGAGAAGCGTATGCCGTGCTTTTTCGCCACGGACTGGATATAGCGGTGGTCGTCGGCATTCTCAAAGCCGCACTGCAGCGTGTTGTGGTCGATGTAGGCCACGCTCAGCTCCGTGCGCACGCGCTCGATGCCCATGGTTTCAAATTCAAGGTAGGCCATGGTGCCGGTGGCGTCCTGGGTCAGGGTCTGGTCGATGCGCAGGGCGATCTCGCTGCCCGGCGTCATGTCCCCGCTGACGAGGTGATCCCTGATGATCTTCTGTGCGATGGTCATGCCCATTTTCAGATTTCCTCCTTTGAAAGCGCCCGGTCCATGGCGTTGAGTATGTGCTGCGCCATTCGCTCGGCGGCCAGGTCGGCGTCCCGGTTCTGGATGGCCTCGAGGATTTCCTTGTGCTCCCGCACCGAATGGGCGGCCCGATCCGGCGTGCGCAGGGCGTTGCGGCGGTACTGCTGCGTCTTCTTGTGCAGCGGCGACAGGGTATCCTTCAGCACGATGCTGCCGCAGCCGTCGTAAATGACCTCGTGAAAGCGCCCGTCCAGAGCCTTGAGATGGTCCACGTCCTCCCGGGTGAGGTAGAACTCCTGGAAGTCCACGGCCTCCTTCAGCGCCTTCAGGCTGTCGGCGTCGGCGTTCTCCACATAGCCGCGCACGGCCATCTCCTCGATGCGCAGGCGGATCTCCGTCATGTCCCGGTAGTCCCTCGGCGTGATGCCCAGCACCATCGTGCCCTTGGGCGTGTCCTCCACCAAATGCTCCTGGAACAGGCGGCGCAGCGCTTCGCGCACGGGCGTGCGGCTGACGCCCAGCTCGGCGCAGAGCTGTAATTCGGTGATGATCTCCCCCCGGTTGTACTTTCCGCTGAGAATATCGTCCTCCAGATGCTCGAAAACCTGGTCGGACAGCGATACGGTCTTGTAATCCCTCATGCTACTCCCCCTCCTTACAGCCTGCGGAACCTGCCGCCGGACAGCTCTTCGATCTTGGTCTCCAGCTCTGCGGTGGACAGGGTGGTCTGGCGTCCGTCCTCGTACTCGGCGTCGATCCACTTTTTCAGAGCCATCACCAGGTCGCTCTTCTTGTCCACGGCCTGGCTGCCGGTCAGCTGGTAGTTTTCGTTGATCCAGTAGGCGATGCCCGCAAGGCCGCTGGCCTTGCCGATCATCACCGCCGGAGCGCGGCCCAGTATCTTCCGGGTGTCGAATATGGTGTACACCTCGGCGTCCTTGAGCAGGCCGTCCGCGTGGATGCCCGCCCGGGTGGTGTTGAACTGGCGGCCCACGAAGGGCGTCATCACGGGGATTTCATAGCCGATCTCGTCCCGGAAGTAGCGGGCGATGTCGGTGATGGCGGTGGGGTCCATGCCGTCCAGGGAGCCGCGCAGGCTGGCGTACTCCATCACCATGGCCTCCAGCGGGATGTTGCCGGTGCGTTCGCCGATGCCCAGCAGCGAGCAGTTCACCGCCGAAGCGCCGTACAGCCACGCCGTGGAAGCGTTGGCCACGGCCTTGTAGAAGTCGTTGTGGCCGTGCCATTCCAGCATTTCGCTGGGCACGTCGGAATAGTGCTGCAGGCCGTAGATGATGCCGGGCACGCTGCGGGGCAGCGCCACCTCGGAATAGGGCACGCCGTAGCCCATGGTGTCGCAGGCGCGAATCTTCACGGGAATGCCGGCGTCCTGGCTCATCTTCATCAGCTCGTTCACGAAGGGCACCACGAAGCCGTAGAAGTCGGCACGGGTGATGTCCTCCAGATGGCAGCGGGGCATGACCCCCGCCTCGAAGGCGTCCGCCACGGTTTTCAGGTAGTATTCCATGCACTGCCTGCGGGTCATCTGCATCTTTTTGAAAATGTGATAGTCGCTGCAGGACACCAGTATGCCCGTCTCCCGGATGCCAAGGTCCTTCACCAGCTTGAAGTCGTCCCGCGTGGCGCGAATCCAGGTGGTGATCTCCGGGAAGCGATAGCCCAGCTCCATGCAGCGGGAAAGGGCTTCCCGGTCCTTTTCGCTGTAGACGAAGAACTCGGTCTGGCGAATCACGCCGTAGGGGCCGCCCAGGCGGGCCATCAGCTTATAGAGATCCACGATCTGCTTCACCGTGTAGGGCTCCACCGACTGCTGGCCGTCCCGGAAGGAGGTGTCGGTGATCCATATGTCCTCGGGCATGCCCATGGGCACGCGCCGGTGGTTGAAGGCGATGCGCGGTATTTCGTCATAGGGGTAGATATCCCGGTACAGGTTGGCCTCGGGCACATCCTGCAGGGAATACTTGTACTGCCGCTGCTCCAGCAGGTTGGTCTTGTTGGACATTTCCAGCATGGTCTCATCTCCCGCATCCGCCGATGTCGGCGGACAGAATGTTTGTATTATTGTATACAAGAATGCATGCATTGTCAAGACAATGCATGCAAACTTCTGTGTATTAACGCTTTACCTTTGTGTTAGGGAAACGCCGCAGGGGCAAGGATGCCCGCAGGCGGCTGCCATACAGGGCGGGTTTAGGGCGTGTTTCTAAATGCAGGGAGATGGCGATTTTCCGCAGGCTTAGTGGGGCTAAGTCAAGGGAAATCAACGCAGAAATGCAGGCAAAGACGCCGAAATTGCGCTTCAGGCATTTTAGAAACACGCCCTAGCGCATGTGGCCTAAACCGGGGTCAATAGATCGTCCTGATCTCCTCCGCCCCGATCTGCTTCATAAAGGCCTCCAGCTCCTTCTGGCTGTCCACCCGCATCAGGTCGGTAAACCTGCCGGTGGATTTGTCAATGAATCCCACGGTCATCTCCCCGGTGCATATGCTCCTGCGCACCGCGGGCTGCTGGGTATTGGGATCGAAGTGAATATCCGTCCTTTTGCGTCTGAACAGCGACATGACCATCCCTCCGAACGACTCACAATGGGCGCTTTGCACTTCTCTCAGGCGTAATGCACTCTGTTGAACCGGTTATTCCCACTCAATGGTCGCCACGGGCTTCGGGGAGAGGTCGTAGAGCACGCGGTTGACGCCCTTGACCTCGGCGAGGATGCGGTCGGTGATCTTGAGCAGCACGGGCCATTGGACCTGCTCCACGGTGGCGGTCATGGCGTCCACGGTATTGACGGCGCGGATGATGACGGGCCATTCGAAGCAGCGGGCGTTGTTGCGCACGCCAGTGGAGCGGAAATCGGGAACGACGGTGAAATACTGCCACACCTTGCCCCGCAGGCCGGCGATTTCAAACTCCTCGCGGAGGATGGCATCGGCCTCGCGCAGGGCCTCCAGGCGGTCGCGGGTGATCGCGCCCAGGCAGCGCACGCCCAGGCCGGGGCCCGGGAAGGGCTGGCGATAGACCATGCTGTCGGGCAGTCCCAGGGCCACGCCGCAGGCGCGCACCTCGTCCTTGAACAGCATCTTCAGCGGCTCCACCAGCTCAAATTGCAGGTCCTCGGGCAGGCCGCCCACGTTGTGGTGGCTCTTGACCATCTTGGCGGTCTTGGTGCCGGATTCCACGATGTCGGGATAGATCGTGCCCTGGCCCAGGAACTCTATGCCGTCCAGCTTGCGGGCCTCCTCCTCGAACACGCGGATGAACTCGGCGCCGATGATCTTGCGCTTGCGCTCCGGGTCGCTGACGCCGGCCAGCTTGTCCAGGAAGCGATCCACCGCGTCCACGTAGACCAGGTTCGCGCCCAGCTGGTTGCGGAACACCTCCACCACCTGCTCCGGCTCGCCCTTGCGCAGCAGGCCGTGATTCACGTGCACACAGGTCAGTTGGTCGCCGATGGCGCGAATCAGCAGCGCCGCAACCACCGAGGAATCCACGCCGCCGGACAGGGCCAGCAGCACCTTCCTGTCGCCCACCTGCTTTTTGATCAGCTCGATCTGGTCGGCGATGAAATTTTCCATGTTCCAGTTGGCCTGGGCCTTGCAGGTGTCGAACACAAAGCTGCGCAGCGCTTCCCTGCGGGTGGCCTCGCCCTCCGGCCAGTGGTCGATGGTCACGTCGGCCCTGCGTGCCCTGTGATCCGCCGCCAGCAGCGGAACGCCCGCGCCATACACCGCGTCGGAGGCGTCGATGGCCACGCCGTCCACCACGCGGTTCTCGCCGCCGTTCAAAATGATGCCCTTCACATTGGGCAGCGCCGCCAGCTGTTGGGCGGTGATATCATGGGGATGAATCTCCGTGTATACGCCCAGCGCGCGGATGTCGCGGGCGATCAGGGTGTTCTGAGCGCTGCCGAGATCCAGTATGACGATCATATCCTGCTGCATAATGTGCCTCCCCCGTTCTTTTTGTAGTGAAACTATGCGGTCATTTTAGCACCGCGTCCCGTCCGCGTCATTAAAGATCAGTTACGAACCGCCTGTTGCAAAAAATATAACCTTTCCATCGCCAGTTCTGTGGATGTTTATTAGAGTGTGTTTCTAAAATGAGACATGTGCAATTTCGAGTGGATTTGTCTGCAGTTCAAGGCGATTTTCCGCAGGCTTAGTGGGGCTAAGTCAAGGGAAATCAACGCAGAAATGCAGGCAAAAACGCCGAAAGTGCATTTTTCCGAATTTAGAAACAGACTCTAAGCCCCTACATGCCCACCGCGTCCGGCCCGAAGGGCTCGATCCGCTTGAGCGTGCCGTCGGCAGCCTTGTTCATGCGGTTTTTGAACCGGCAAAGGAACGCCTCGGGCTCCGTGTGCTGATAGCCGGGCTGCTCAAAGCCCTCCCGTTCAAACACGACGGAATAGATGTACACATCCTCCAGGTCGCCCCGGCTGTCCCGGCGCTGGGTGTAGGCCGACAGCAGTATCTTTTCCATGTGGGGTGTGACGCAAAAGAAGTAGCTGGCGCAGAACATGCCCAGGCCGAACACGCATCGGGCATATTCCGCCTTCAATTCCTTCCGGCTCTTGTCCGCCTGCTTCACCTGTCCCGACGCCAGCTGCCGCGCCTTAACGGTGGGCAGGTGCTCGATCTCCGGCAGATCCATGTCCACAAACAGCACGCCGCCCTCATATTCGTAGCTGACGTTGAAATCGATGGGCAGGGACAGCGCCGACAGCCATTCGCCGACGGCGGCTTCCACGATCTCGTCCTCCGGCGGCAGGGCCAGCTCTTCCTCCGACCAGTCCCGGGGCAGGTCGCGGGCCAGCGCGCCGATGTTCACAAAGACCTCGGTCAGCGCCTCCGCCTGCGTCAGCTTGGCGTCAGGCGCCGTATCCGCGCGGTCCCTGGCAGGCGCGGCGTCGCTCTTCCTGCCGCCGAAGTCCAACAGCTTTTTCCGGTCATACAATCCCGTGCCGGGAATGCTGGTGTTCAGAAACAGACCCTCGGGCCCCACATTTGCCGAGACACCCTTGCGGCCGACGGTTAAACTGACGCCGGATTTTGAGACATTCAGCTTCACGCCCTTGAACAGATTCAGTTTCTTGCGAAAGCGCATGCGCCCGCCCTCCCTTTCCAATGGTGTGCCTGTACCCGTGATGATTCCATTGTAGACGATTATTCTCAAAAAAACAACCAAAACCTGCGCGCCCCATTGACTTTCACGCAATATTAATTTAATATAGAGGTACATCGGACGTGCATGGCAAGGAGGTTATACCCATGAAAAAGGTACGCAACGCGATCATGCTGGCGCTGGTTCTGGCGCTGCTGTGCGCCGGCGCGGCACAGGCCCAGGCCTATGCGGATTACGGCAACGGCTACGACAATCTGATCGGGGCGATGGAAATCGTCAACTGTACTTCCTGGGCTTCGCTGCGGATGTACCCGGATTCCGCGTCCACGCGCCTTGCGAAGGTGCCCAAGGGGGCGGTGGTCGTCAACTGCTACTACCAGGACGAGCGCTTCACCTATTGCGAATACAACGGCGTGGGCGGCTACATACTGAACGCTAACCTTTCCTTTATCTACGGGCCGGTGGGTTATGAGTACCGCGAATCGGACTACATGGGCAACATGCAGATCGTCAACTGCGTCTCCTACGCCTCCCTCCGGGACTACCCCAGCACGAGCGGCAACCTGAAGGTGCGCGTGCCTCTGGGCGCGATCGTGACCAACGTCTTCTACCACGACGACAAATTCTGCTACTGCATTTACAACGGCATCGAGGGCTACATCCTGACGAAAAACCTGACCCCGGTGTCCGGCGGCGCGAGCGCCAGCTACGATAGCAGCTGGATCGGCGACGCCTGGATCGTCAACTGCACCTGGGCATCGCTGCGCGAGCTGCCCGATACGTCGGCCTACCGGCTGGCAAAGATACCCAAGGGCACGAAGGTCACCAGTTGCTACTATGTCAACGACCGCTTCGCCTGCTGCACCTACAACGGCATGGTGGGGTATGTCCTGGTGGACAACCTGGGGTGGTAGAAAGGTCGTGCGGGGCGGCTTCACAGGTCTTCCCCCTCCGGGAAACCGTCTGCGACAACACACCGCCGGGATGCTTCGCATCCCGGCGGTTCACATTTCATGCTCAACACCATGTCGGAACCGACACAAGCAGGAATCAAGAGGGCGCTCACTTCGCCTCTATGCTTCCTGCCTTCGACCAGGCGGAGTAGTAGGTATTTGTGCCCACCGCCCTGTACACGCGGACGCGCACATAGTATGTCTTGCCGGCTTCGAGGGATTTGAGGG
>CACYZW010000029.1 GCA_902778995.1 uncultured Eubacteriales bacterium | reverse complement strand
TCGGCGCGACCACGTCAACTACCAGCTCTGGGCGAAGCAGGGTTTCATCCAGACAACGGAAGGGAACGTCGTTGATTACGATTTCATCGAGCAGTTCATTCTTCGGCTTCGTGACCAGTACGACATACGCGAGATCGCTTACGACCGATGGAATTCCCAATCCCTCGTAACGCATCTCATGGATGAAGGCCTGACCATGGTGCCCTTCGGTCAGGGCTTTGTCAGCATGTCCGCGCCGACGAAGGAGCTGATGCGGCTGACGCTGGAAAAGCGCCTCGCCCACAACGGCCATCCGGTGCTGCGATGGTGTATGAACAATGTGGTCGTGAAGGTGGACGCATCCGAGAACATCAAGATCGACAAAGGCAAGGCGACAGAGCGCGTCGACTGCGCTGTGGCGCTGGTCATGGCGCTGGACCGGACAATCAGGAATGAAGCGGCGGCTCAATCGGTCTATGAAAACCGGGGACTGCTGTTTATATGAATCCTCCATGTTCATTTTGACCAACGCAGGTGAAAAGAAAACAGCGGTCCTCGCCGCTGCTTTTTTGACTAACCTCGAATAAGCACGAGTGCTTATTCGACATCCACATCCGATTTTCCTGCATGGCAGCAGAAAAACAATCGGCATAGGTGATCATTGCTTCTCTCACATTTTAGGGGGAAGTGATGACGCGCCGGGAAGGAGATTATTCCAATGAGCATCTTCAGTAGAATGCGCGATGGACGCGCAAAGAACAGTCTGGCCGGTTCCGCGTGGCGGTTTAATCTCGGCGCCAGTATTGCCGGAAAACCCGTCACTGAGCGGACAGCCATGCAGATGACAGCTGTGTATGCCTGTGTCCGTATCCTTGCGGAAAGCATCGCGGGGCTTCCCCTGCATCTTTACCAGTACAAAGGGAACGGCAAAGAAAAGGCAATCGACCACCCCTTATATGTGCTGCTCCACGACGAGCCGAATCCGGAGATGACTAGCTTTGTTTTCCGGGAAGCTCTCATGAGTCATCTGTTGTTGTGGGGCAACGCTTACGCGCAGGTAATCAGGAACGGAAAGGGCGAGGTGACGGCGTTGTATCCGCTCCTGCCCAACCGCATGACAGTGGACAGGGATGAACATGGCCGGCTGTATTATCGCTATCAGCGCGGAAGCGATGAAGCGACGGGCAATTCCCCTGCAAAGCGGGAGACAGTGGTGTTAATGCCCTCCGACGTCCTCCACATTCCCGGTCTGGGTTTCGACGGGCTGGTGGGTTATAGCCCGATAGCCATGAGCAAGAATGCAATAGGGCTTGCGATGGCCGCGGAGGAATATGGCAGCAAGTTTTTTGCCAACGGCGCGGCTCCCGCCGGTGTGCTGGAAACGCCTACGCTGATAAAGGACGTCAGCAAGCTCAGGGACAGCTGGAACGAAGCGTACGGGGGTAGCAGGAACGCCGGGAAGGTTGCCATTCTGGAACAGGGTGTGACCTTCAAGCCGATCTCCATGTCGCCGCAGGACAGCCAGCTGATCGAAACGCGCAAATACCAGCTGGACGAGATCGCGCGTATCTTCCGCATCCCGCCGCACATGATCGGGGATTTGGAGAAGGCGACCTTCTCAAACATCGAAAACCAGTCCAGAGAATTTGTCACATACACGCTCGGCCCGTGGATGGCGCGATGGGAGCAGGGACTGAATCGGGCGCTGCTCCTGCCCTCTGAGAAGGGCAGGCTGTATGTGAAATTCAATGTGGATGGGCTGCTTCGAGGCGACTACAAGAGCCGCATGGAGGGCTACAGCATCGGCATTCAGAACGGCTTCATGAGTCCCAATGATGTGCGCGCTCTGGAAGAGTGGGACCTGATCCCCGCGGAGAAGGGCGGGGACACGTATATGGTCAACGGGAACATGTTGCCCTTGGAGATGGCCGGGGCGTATGCACAGCCATCAGCCTCTATAGGTGGAAGTGGCAATGGCAGCGACAACGCGCCGTCCGACGACGGCAGGAAGGAGAATCAGAATGAGCGTAAACCGCTTCTGGAACTGGGCAGACAGTCCGAATAATGATGCGACTGAGCAGGGCGACCGCATCCTCCGCCTGGAGGGTGTGATAGCCCCCGAGACCTGGCTGGATGACGAGATTACGCCGGCTGTATTCAAGGAAGAGCTGAATGCCGGAAACGGCCCTGTCACCGTGTGGATCAACAGCGTGGGCGGCGATTGCGTTGCCGCTGCGCAGATCTACAACATGCTGATGGAGTATCCGGCCCCGGTCACGGTGAAGATCGACGGGATTGCCGCGTCTGCCGCGTCGGTCATCGCCATGGCGGGCACGACAGTTCTCATGTCCCCGGTCTCTACCATGATGATCCACAACCCAGCGACGGTAGCCATAGGGGATCACACCGACATGGAAAAGGCTATTGAGATGTTGGATGCTGTGAAAGATTCCATCATCAACGCCTACGAGATCAAGACGGGCCTGAGCCGGAAAGAGATCAGCCGGATGATGGACGCGGAGACCTGGTTTGACGCGCACAAGGCTGTGGAGCTGGGCTTCGCGGATGGGATTTTGCAGCCTGTGAGCCAGTCCGTCATTGCGGGCCAGTCGCCCGCTGTGGATATGGCTGACGCGAAACAGGGTACCCTGTTCTCCCGCCAGGCCGCCGACACGGTGCTGGTCAATAAACTGCGGGATGTCTGCCCGGCAGTGAGCGAAGAGCAGCATGGTGTGGATGCCGAAGCCCTCTACGCACGGTTGGAGGCGTTGAAGTGATCTCCCCCCCGACGTTCTGTTTTACTGCGCTCAGGCAATGATTTTTCGAGCATCTGGTCGAGGCCTACCAAACACACCAGTTCCCGTCCGGGCCTGAAAATTCATTAGCCCAGAGCAATGAATTTTCGCACACAAACGATTTTAGGAGGTATGTTCGTCCCATGAGCACCACAAAGAGCGATCTGCTCAAGATCATCCGCGGGAAATGCCTGGACTGCGTCTGCTACCAGGCAAGAGAAGTTGAACTGTGTCCCACTGAACGCTGCGCCCTCTGGCCGTATCGCATGGGCAAAGACCCATACAAGACGCCGCGTCCGATGACGAAGGCGCAGCGAGAGAATCTCTCCAAGGCGTTGGCTGCGCGTAGGCAAAAAACGACAGCCCAGCATGATGAAAAATTATAGCCGCTGTCAGGCTTGCAACTACCCCTTATCGTCCTTGGACATTCAAAACCGATAGCCCAGGGTGATGAGAACCAACTATAAGACCGAGGTGATGTGTATGCCCAGTTCCAGGGCTCCCCCCCTTTTTTTGAAACAGCTTAGGCTGTTTTTTTGTTGCCTGCATAGCTCTCACGACCACCAATTCTATTTCAGAAAGGACCCCGCAATGGGGTAATGGTGACCACTGTGTTTTCCATCAATGAACTGCGCGAGAAGCGCGCCAGCCTCTGGCAGGAGGCAAAGGCCTTCCTGGACACCCACCGCACCGACAACGGCACCCTGTCCGCTGAGGACGGCGCCGCCTATGACCGTATGGAGGCCGAGATCATCGACCTCGGAAAGGAGATCACCCGTATGGAGAACCTTCAGTCTATCGAGGCTGAGCTGAACCGGCCCACCGCTGCGCCGCTGACCGGCAAGCCTGGCGCCGCTGCTCTCGCCACCGGTCGCGCCAGCACGGAGTACAAGGATGCCATGCTGACGGCGTTCCGCACCAATTTCCACAAGATCAGCAACGTGCTGCAGGAGGGCATCGACGCCTCCGGCGGCTACCTGGTCCCCGTGGAATATGACAGCCGCCTGGTTGATGGCCTGACCGAGGAGAACGTCATGCGTCAGCTCGGAACGACCATCACGACCAGCGGTGAGCACAAGATCAACCTCGCCGCGTCCAAGCCCGCCGCGTCCTGGATCGAGGAGGGTGGTGCGCTGACCTTCGGCGACGCCACGTTTGACCAGGTGATCATGGACGCCTACAAGCTCCATGTGGCCATCAAGGTCACCGAGGAGCTGCTCTACGACAACGCCTTCGGCCTGGAGAACTATCTGCTGGACCAGTTCGCCAAGGCGCTGGGCAACGCAGAGGAAGAGGCCTTCCTGGTGGGCGATGGCGATCGGAAGCCCACCGGCGTCTTCCACCCGACCCTGGGCGGCGAGATTGCCGTGACCACGAAGGGAACCGCGCCCACGGCTGACGAGATCATCGACCTCGTGTACAGCCTCAAGCGCCCGTACCGGAAGAACGCCGCGTTCATCATGAACGACGCGACCCTGGCGACGGTGCGCAAGCTGAAGGACGGCACCGGCGTCTACATCTGGCAGCCCGGCCTGGTGGCGGGCGAGCCGGATCGTCTGCTCGGCTACCCCGTCTACACCAGCGCCTACGCACCCACCATGGAGGCCGGTCAGCCCGTCATGGCCTTCGGTGACTTCTCCTACTACAACATCGGGGACAGGGGCACCCGCTCTTTCTCCGAACTCCGTGAGCTGTTCGCCGGAAACGGCATGGTTGGCTTTGTCGCGAAGGAGCGCGTCGACGGCAAGCTGATCCTGCCCGAGGCCGTTCAGATCATGAAGGTCAAGGCGTAAGCCGACGGTCCTCCGCTGCCCTGGAGTGGTATTTTCGCTGCTCCGGGGCAGCCCCCTAAACCCTATGTCAAATTTGACAGAGGGTGGTCTTTATCGATCACTCTCTGTGGTTCATCGGGCAACAGGATGGGTTTTATGTGATAATCCCCCGATATGTGCCTTCGACCATGTACACAATATCTGCCCTGAAAGCTCTGTGGTTTCTCATATGGCTATATCTGCCCAAAGGCGGTAATATCGCTCTGACAGCATGGGTTAGGCGCGTAGCAAACCATCAGCGCCGCCCAGAACGAGAACCACAGAGAAAGGGGCCTAACCATGGAAAACTACAACGTCTACTGGGCGGATGACCTCACGAATGAAGACCTGATCATGAACCTGATTGCCGACCCGAACGACAGCATGACCTTCGAGGAACTGATCCGCCGCTTGAAGCCTGTAATCTTCGGCGAGGCCATGGCCTATCGGTCACAGCTTCCTTTCGACAGCGACGACTACCTCCAGGAGGGTCGTATCATCCTGTGGAAAATTGCCGCAAAGGGATCCTTCCGACCCGGCAATTTCCGAAACTTCTACATCAGCGCAATCCGCTTCCACTTTCGCCACCTCTACCGTGATTACGTTCTCCACAATATGATTCAGATTGGCGGGTACGAGGATTGCAGGGGACAGACCTATCAAATCCTGATAGAAGCACCATTCGCAGCCCGCTTCCGTGAGAAGCACCGCATTCACTGCCGCGAGAACTATCATCGGCGGAAGGCAAGAGAGGCGGAAGAACGTGCGCGCCTGGGTATTCCAGAGCCTGCTCCAAAGCCACGCCTTAGCCCCGAGGAAAAGCGGGAAAGGAATCGTGCCCGCTCACTGGCCTATTACTACGCGCACAGGGATGAGATGAACGCGCGGGCAAGGGAGAGACGGTTGGCGGCGAAAGCGGCAGCAAAATAGGAACGAGGAGGAAGGAGAAAACCAAATGCGAATCAAGGGACTTGTTAGAGACCGTCATCTTCTCGTGGATGCGCTTTCCAGAGAGCTGGGTGAACTCGCTATGTACTGCGGAGCACCAACATTCTCGTACCGTATTGGCGCGTACACCGTTCTGAGGGATGGGTCGATTGAGGCTGACGAACCGGATGAGGAACTCCTGTCACGCCTGTCAGCGCAGGGCCTGATTGAGACCGCACCGCCAGAGAGCACGGCCATCACAGTGCCCCTGCCCTCCGGTCGTGTCCTCACCAACCTCATCTTCATGTTGGCGGCAAAGACCTCATTCATCAACAAAGCCATCGGTTCATCCGAGGCTCTTTTTATTTCCAACGCCCTGGTCGAGGAATTGAAAATCGCCAACCCATCCACGCAGGAGGAGGTCATGGAAGCGATTCATCGGTGTGGCGGTGAAGATGCGATGAAAGGTATACGGATTTGTGGAGATCAGCTCATTTTCACTGGCTTCCCCATTGACCCTGCCTATCAGATGTTTGCCGATTGCATGGTACAGACGGCCAGCCGCATCCGCTACGCAAAGGCGAAGAGCGCTCCGGTGGCCAACGAGAAATATACGTTTCGCGTTTGGCTGAATTCGCTGGGGATGATAGGCGACGAGTACAAAGATGCTCGCCGCGTGTTATTGCGGAATTTCCAGGGGAACGGGTCATTCAGGACCGAGGAGCAGTACAAATCGCACAGGGAGAAGTTGAAGAAAAGGGCGGCTGTGGAGCCAGATTTTGTGTTGCTGTAATCCTGCCCAGGTTTTGTAGTAGCTGGCAGATCATAAATGTCAGGAGAGAAGGAGCGAGGGGGGGAAAAAAGCTATGTCCAAACAGATCACGGTCATACGACCACTGAAAGAAAGCGCCAAGCGCATCCGCGCCGCGGTATATGCGAGAGTGTCCGTAAAATCGGAGCGGCTGTGCGATTCGCTGGAAAATCAGATCAAGCACTACCGCGAGACTATCGGTTCGGACCCGCGATATGAATTGATTGAAATCTACTACGATTACGGAATCTCTGGATTCAAGTCCTCCCGCCCCGGTTTCCAGCGTATGATGGAGGATGCGGAGAAAGGACGGTTTGACATCATCATCACAAAGGCGATTTCAAGGTTTGCTCGAAATACGCGCACGGTTTTGGAATCAACCCGTCGACTAAAGGCCCTTGGCATCGGCGTGTTCTTCGAGTTGCAGAACATCAACACGCTCTCCCAGGAGGGCGAGCTCCTCATGACCTTGTATGCGGCGTTTGGAGAAGCGGAAAGCGAAGGCGCTCGCATGCACACGCTGATGGCGTTGAAGAAAAAGTATGACGAGGGGAATCCACCGAGGCAGTTGCAGCGTTCTATGGGATACAGCAAAGGCCCAGATGGTGAATTCTATCCGGATGAGTATGCGCCTCTCGTTGTCGAAATCTTCGAGATGGCCGCTGATGGGTACAGCGCGGGGAAAATAACCAACTACTTGAACGCCGAAGGCCTCAAAAACCACAATGGCTGTTCGTTCCACCGGGGCAGCGTTACACGCCTTTTGCGCAATCCCGCCTACAAAGGTGACTTCATTGCGCGGCAGTATTATGTAGATGAGGATCGTCACCTGGTGAAGAATGGGGGAGAGAAGCCCATGCTCTACATCGAGGACGACCATATCCCTATCGTGACCAGAGTGCTCTGGGATAAGGCGCAGGCTGCGCTGAACGCTGCGACGCATAAGGTACAGCCAACTGAAGCGAAGCCTCTGCCCCTGACCGACGAAAACTACCCTTATCGTGAACTGCTCTTCTGTGCAGAGTGCGGCCACCGCCTCAGCCGGGCCATACGCGCTGGCCGCGTCCTCTGGGAATGCAGTGGGAAGACAAAGTTCTCAAAAAACTTTTGCTCGGGTGTCAGCGTCACGGATGATGAAGTGCGTTCCTGGTTGCCGCTGGATGGGCCCGTCTATATCTCACCCACCATCACCAAAGGTAAGGTGACGGGTCACATCTTCTCACCTGAAGCTGAGTGGGGGAAGCGCCATAGCAAGAAAAATCATGTGGTTGGAGTACCAGACCTTACCGAGCAGAACTACCCATATATGAACCACATCTTCTGCAAGTATTGTGGTTCACGTCTACGCCGGCTTATCAATAATAACGGCACGATTACGTGGATTTGTGATGGCCTGAGCAGGAAGGGCAAATCCTTCTGCAAGGGCATCCGTGTACCCGATATAAAACTCAAACCGCTGGCAAAGCTGGCGGGAGATTTCTACATTGGGAAGGAGAACGTCAATGGCAAAGAAAGTTATGGTTATTCCCGCAAACCCGACAGGGATTAGTAAAGTTGCTAAGAAAAACGGACGGAAGACCCGTGTCGCCGCATACTGTCGCGTCAGTACCGATAACGACCAGCTCGGATCCTTTGAAAACCAGCTGGAGTATTTCCGCAACATGATCGATGAGAGAGACGACTGGGAACTGGCAGGCCTGTTCTCGGACGAGGGTATTTCTGGGACGGGCACCAAGCATCGCTCCGGCTTCATGGACATGATTCAGGCCTGTGAGGATGGAAGGGTGGATTTGGTGATCACGAAGTCGGTCAGTCGATTCGCTCGCAACACCGCAGATTGCCTTTTATTCTCACGCCGCCTGAAGAATCTCGGCATCCCGATCATTTTCGAGAAGGAAGGCCTGAACACGATGGACGCCTCTGGGGAGCTCCTGTTTACCGTGCTCAGCTCACTGGCCCAGGAAGAAAGCAGGAATATTTCGGAGAATACAGCCTGGGGTATCCGGTCAAAGTTCCAGCAGGGCATCGCTCACCTGAACACCACATCCATCCTCGGATATGATAAAGGAGAGGATGGCTCCCTGGTCATCAACGAGGAGCAGGCTGTGGTTGTTCGCCGCATCTACCGCGACTTCATGGACGGCTGGACTGTATCGGAGATCAGCAGGAGACTGAACGTCGAAGGCGTTCCCGGTGTCCACGGTGTGGCAAAGTGGTACCCTTCAACCATCGAAAGCGTGATCCGAAACGAGAAGCACGTCGGAGACCTGCTCATGCAAAAAACGTATACGTCCGACTTCCTGACGAAGAGGCAGATTGCCAACAACGGAAAGCTTGAGCAGTACTTCATCCGAGATGATCATCCCGCCATCATTCCAAGGGACGAGTGGGATGCCGCGCAGTTGGAACTGGAGAGACGCGAGGCGTTTCGCCTGCGTCATGGTCTTCGGGTCACGGGCAGCAGTATAGATGATCCGTTCTACTCTCGGGTGTTCTGTGAAGCCTGTGGTGGCAAACTAATCCGCCACTACTGGAAAGGCTGCAATGGCGCTTTCTGGAAATGCAAGAACGCCGAGAAGAGGAAGGGGCACATTTGTCAAGCGGCGAATGTCAGGGAAAGTACTCTCCACTCTGCGGTGGTGGCAGCATGGAACGAGATCGTTGATTCTCGTCAGGATCGACTGACGGGGTGGGAAGAAGCTTTGGAAACGGGCAACGCTCTTCAGCGCCACCGCGCTCGCCTGATGATCGCCGTCACTGCGGAAGGGCCGTTGGATACGGAAGTGCCCGAGCTAACGAGGATGTTCCTGGAGGAGGTCATAGTCCACGGGCGCGAGGAACTGGAGGTGCATTTCCTGGACGGCAGTCGGGTGCGGGTGAGCTTTGAGGATGGAGCGGCGGAGGTGGCGTAGAACATCACCCGTCCTTCGGGGGTGTGGTGGACTGTGTGGCAGGGAATGATTCAATCGAGGGTCATTCCAAAGCGTTCAATCTTCCTCACAAATGATCTGTTATTGAGTATACCACAGCTGAACCCGAATGGCAACCGGGAAATAGTCTCTGCGCAACATCATCTATGGTTTCCCTACTTCCTTCGTCCTCCCATTCAGCGCGTCCACGGCATCCTGCGCCTGCTGGACAAGGTCGGGTGCTGGCTGTTTCCTTATGCTCGTAAACTGCGTCACGGCCAGGTAGGCCAGGATCAGGGCGACGATGAGGAGCAGGACGAGGGTGAGTCCGGTGGCGCGACCGGCGTTATTTTGTTTCATGCGCATCGTCCTTCCTGAAGACAAACAGCTTGCTAATCACGTAGTTGCCGATGATGACCAGCACCTGACCCACGACCTTCACGGCCAGGCTGTTTATGCCCAGCAGGTCAATTCCGATCCAGAGTATCAATTCTTCCAATCCAAGCGTGCCGAGCCTGCCGATCATGAAAACGCAGCATTCCCTGACCACGCCCTTTGCGTCGTGTGCCTTGTCCTTGAACACCCATGTGCGGTTTGTGATGTAGGCGAATGCCACACAGATGATCCAGTCGATGATGTTCGCGGTAAGCGCCGGCATGGACAGCTTGGCCGTGAACAGCCAGAACAGGCCGATGCTGAGGAAAAACGTCAGTCCGCCGAAGAACAGATAGAGCAGGGGCTCTTTGTATTTCTTATAAAATGGCTGGAGCGGCGAGAGGGGCTTCCAGCTCATGATGCGGTCGAAGATATCTGGTCTCTCCATGAAGATCACCTATTTTTGGAATCGTCTTCGGCGACTCATCCGAGCAGCGCATATACGATAATCCCGCTGACAATCAAACCGAGCGCCGCCAGTTTCAATCCCGACATCTTTTCACCGAAGATTACAACCCCGAATACTGTCACATAGATATATCCCGTGGCCTCCAGAATCGCGCCCATGGACAAAGGTACAACACGATATGCGAAGATAGACAAGAATGTCGCGCCGAAGAATATGGCGTAGGCGATAATTACCCTCGCATTCAGGTATTCAGCCCAGACGGAGGGATAATCCCTTTGGGCAGTCTTCTTCAATAGCACCTGGGCGATGGCACTGATGAACACACCCAGCAGCATCAGCGCAGCGTAGGACAAAACCCGACTATCCATCCTTGTTGCCTGCCTTTCCGTCCGCATAGCCGTACAGGGCTACGCCAGCCAAGACGAGAAGCCCGCCGATGATCTTGCCGGGTGTCAGGTGCTCATGGAATATCAGTACGCCCCAAATGCAGCCCCAGATGACGGTGACCGCTTTGTTTGCGTAGGCGACGGATAAGGGCAGGCGCTTGATAAACTGCTGCCAACCGATTGCGTAGAAGGCCAGAATGAGGATTTCCAGGGCATACAGGAAGATGAAAGCGGTGGAGAGGAACGGCTGGCTAGCGGCAAGCTTGCTGACGATGCCGCCTGTAGAATAGAGCATCAGGAAGAGGTGGAGCAACGCATAAATACTGATCTTTGATTTCATTGTCTATGTCACTTCGACGCAGATTTTGTCGTTGTATCGTACGATCTCCCGATTCATGGTTTCCAAATCGTTATAGGTAAAATAGATATGCGCGATCTTCTGGGTCAGATAGTTGTCGATCACATCGCCGGTTTGCAGGTTGACCGTTTTCTTGAAGAGCCGGCCCTCGATGTCTCCGGGCAACGTCCAGTCCTTGAGCACGCCGTTGCGATCGGCCATGACGCCATAGTGACCGCAGTAGCGCGCCCTGGGCTTCTCCCACTTGAGGTCGGCGCAGTCCATGCCGAGGGAAGCTCGGATATACGCCTCCTCCCAGGGAAAGCCCGTGCGCACATCGGCCAACAACAGGGTTTCATTCCCGAAGCAACGCCGCATCATGTCGATGACGTAGGGCGTATCGTTCCTGACGATGTACTGGAACGAGAATATCCCATCCGCGAGATTCAGATCGTCAGCCATGGCGTGGATCATGTCCATCAGCTTTGTCTCCACCCGGTCAAAATCCGTGGCGGGATAGGTCTCAGCCTGTACTAGGTACGGATTCCGCATGCAATAGATGTTACTACATGAGGTGACGATGATCCTGCGATTTACTAGGAATACCACGATGGACTGCTGAATACCTTCGATGAATTCCTCCACCAGGACCCTCTTGTCCCTGGAGAGGGCGAAGGCGTCTTTCAGCGCGGCCACCGCGGCATCCCGATCCTCCGCGCGCCGTATGCCCTTTCCGCCGGTCAGGTCATTGGCCTTGACCATCACCGGATAGCGACAGGTTTTGCAGTATCCCGCAGCGGAATCCACGTCGGTGAACACCTCGGAGCGCGGCACGGGAAAGCCCTTTCGGATGAAATAACCTCGAAAACCGTCCTTCCGATGCATCAAGAGGGCGTTTTCATAGGTGTCCTGCCCACTCCAGCCCATCTTTTCCGACACATAGGCCGAGGTGATGACGCCGAAGTCATTAGCGCAGCTGACGATCCCCTCGATGCCGTTTTCCTTAACGAGCCGGAGTATTGCTTCGCTGTTGGAGTAATCTTCGCAGATGTATTCATCCGACACGCGATGCCCCGGAAGCTCAGGCATGTTGCCACTGGTAACGACGTAAAAACCCATCTCTTGAGCTTTTCTAATGATGGGTATCTCGCTGATCGTTCCGTTCAGAATGAGAATCTTTTTCACAGTTGATCTCCCAGCCATTCTATGAATTCACGAACCGCGCCGCGACCGCCTGGGGCTTTCGCCACATAATCCGCGATATCGACAACGCACTGATCGGCGTCGTAGGGACACGCGGCAACGCCGACAGTGCGCATGCATTCCAGATCGTTGACATCGTCGCCGATATAGGCGGTCTCCTCGGGGGAAATGCCCAAACCAGACAGCGCAGTGGTCAGATCCCGTAGCTTGTCCTCGCTGCCCTGTATCAGGTGTCGGATATCCAGTTCCGCGCACCGTCGCGCCACGATTTCAGATTCGCGACCCGTAATCACGATGGGGACGATCCCGTGCTTCGGCAGGAAATGCTTGATAGCCATGCCATCCCGCACGAAAAAGCGCTTCATGACTTCCCCGCTTGCGCCGATATAGATGCCGCCATCCGTCAGCGTGCCGTCCACATCCATCACGAGAGCCCTAATCCTTCGCTTCATCGCTCGCTCCTCATGTAGTGCGCGTAAATCACCTGCGCCAGCTCCCAGTCGTTCTCAGTATCTATGTCCACAGACGGATTGTATGCGTCGAACCAATAGGGATTCTCACCCACCATGTATCCGCAGCGTACAATGCTCTCCCGCGAAAGTATCTCATTGGCCCAGCTGATTTGGTACACGGGCGGTATGAACTGGGAATACTTGTGCCAGTGCCCAAAGCCGAATCCGATGGGGTTGTGGTTCTGATCAAGATAATAGTTCTTCGACGGATAGACGACGTTGAGGGAATCGTGCTGTCCCCTGACCTCGTCCCATATTTGGAGCATCTTTTCATAATCGTCGAACAGCGGATCCATGCAGGAACAATACAGTATGTCGTCGTTGCCCGGCACGTCCTTGCACACGCCGCGCACTACGTCGACGGTGTTTGTCTCCAGAAGCGTATACTTTATATCTCTGTGGATGAATTGTATGCCCCATTGATCCGCGACCCGGCGATACTGAGCGTCCTCGCAGCTGAGGAAGATGTCCCCCCGGTCGAGTACGCGCGTGAGCTTTTCGAGCAGGATATCTGTCAGACTTCGCCCCTGATAAAAGGGCTTGTAATTCTTAACAGGTATTCTCCTCGAACTGGCTTTTCCCAATATAACTGCTTTCATTTACATGCTCCTGGTGAGATCGTCGTATTGCTTTGCCCGCCTCAGTATATCTGGAAAATCGCTCAGGCGAATCTGGCTCGGGCCATCCGATACCGCGTGATCGGGATCGGGATGAACCTCCGCAAAGATGCCGTCCACGCCTACGGCCAACCCAGCATTCATCATATAGGGCGCGAATTCCCGGTTGCCCGAAGTATATTCCTTGCCGCTGCCCGGCTGTTGGACGGAATGCGTGGCGTCCAGAAATACCGGATAGCCGAGCTTTCGCATGTCCAGAAGGCCCTGCATGTCCACGACCAGCCGATTATAGCCGAAGGTGGTGCCGCGCTCGCAGAGTATGACCTTCTCGTTACCACAGGTCTTCATCTTGTCGATGACGTTGTCCATGTTCCAGGGCGCCATGAACTGACCCTTTTTGACGTTCACCGCCCGGCCCGTCCTTGCGGAAGCCAGTATCAGATCCGTCTGACGGCACAGGTATGCCGGTATTTGTAGCATGTCGCACACTTTGGCGGTCTCTTTGCACTGCCACGTTTCATGGACATCTGTCGTGACCGGAATACCGTATTTCTCCCGGATGTCGTTGAGTATCGTGAGTCCCTTCTCCATCCCGACGCCGCGCCCGGCATTGACGTTGGAGCGATTCGCCTTGTCAAAGGAGCCCTTGAAGATGTACTGTATGCCCAATTGGTCGCATACGGCCTTGATCTCCCCAGCTACCTCGTCGCACATCTCCCAGCCTTCGATGGAGCAGGGTCCGGCGATGAGCGTCATACGATCGCCGCCGATGATACAGCGCCCGTCGTCTGTCAATGAAAATGATTTAACCTTCAGCATGGATCATCACCTCCCATTGTTGTTCGTTGATTACAGTCCTACGATAGGTGTAGGGCGACTGCCTAATGTGCGCGTCGAGATAGACGGAATCGTTCAGAATGTAGGTCGTGGAGATCTCCTCGAACACCGCGCCTGTCTCTGTATAAAACGCATGGTCCTGCCCCCGCTCGATGTGTAGGATCTCTCCCGGGTGCAGGATGTGCTCCACTCCGTCGATGGTGATGGTAAGCACCCCGTAGAGCGCGTACATCGACTCCGTCTTGATCCTGTGGAAGTGCGAGGGATAACTCTGCCCCGCCTGCATCACCACAAAGCTCTTGCAGTAATCCCGTTCGACAACATTGATGAACATTGCGCCGATACGATAAATCGATTCCACTCCGGCGTGGTGGTAGACGTTCGCTTTCGCCCGCTGAGGCAGCACGATGTTAGCCGTCCGAAGCAACGCCATAGAATCCTCGATGTATTGGGTCAGGATGTTCCTAGGTTCGCTCATAGTTTCCTGCTCACCTCATCTATGTAATAATCCAGCAGACGGTATATCCATGTGTGGACATCATCAAAGGCAAATCCTGCGATCTTCGCCCGGTTCGTATTCAGGCTGTTGTCCCGCGTGCCGTTGTAGGGCGCGACGTCCCCTTCCAAAGACAGCCGGGGACACCGTCCTGTTCTGTCCTCGATATAGTTCAAAATCTCGCGCAATGAGATTACACCCTCCGCGCAGGCGTTCACTGGTCCACGGACCGTCGAATCGGTCAGGAAAACCAGAAAATCGCTCAATTCGTTACAAGCGCAGACGCTGAAGCGGTTGTCCAGATTGTCCACCGCTATGGGTCGCCCGGTCAGTGTACGCTCGACATAGAACAACAGCCGCCGCGTATAGTCGTTTTTCCCCAGGACGAACGGCGAACGGACGGATACCCAGTTCAAATCCGGGTAAAGCTGGCACAGAACCCGCTCGGCGTTTCGCTTCACATCGTCATAAGGCAGTTCCCTTCTGTCGCACCACACCAATTCGCCCTGCCTGCCGTCGAACTCATCCTCGGTGATACCGAAGTGGTCCATTTGATACACGCCAGCGGTAGACATGTGGATAAACCGATCGCACCTCAGGCTCTCGAGGATCCACTTTATCTCATTGGAGCAGTAGCCCATCTTATCGATGACGACGTCGTATTGACGCCCGTTGAGCGCGCCGCGGGCGGACTGCTCGTCGCTGATGTCGAGTCTGATCCGCTTGACCCTGTCGCCAAAGTCATCCGCCGCCAGACCGCGCGTCGCGATGGTGACGTCGTCGCCCCTCTCAATCAGACGATGAACCATGGGGATACCGAAGAACCGCGTTCCGCCGATGACCAGTATATTCATTATTAGTCCTCCTTCGTATCAGATTGTGAAAACGCCACAACCATTGCAACAATATTTGCTTATTCCCTGCTGCGGACGACATCTTTTACTACGAACTGCGGTGACTTGTTCAGGCAGATATAGATGCGCCCAATGTATTCGCCGATCAGGCCCAGCATGATCATGATAGTCCCGCCGAGGATCAGCATCAGCGAAATAATGGAACTCCAGCCCGCTTGGATTTGAGGGTGCAGCAACTTTCTGATGATGACGAATATGGCGAACAAAAAGCCTGCCGCGGCGAAGATGAAGCCGAGCACCGCGCCGAACTCCAGGGGCTTCACCGAAAAGGCGGTAAAGCCGTTCATCCACAGGGAGATCAGCGATTTCAGCGTATAGCCCGATCTGCCCTCAATGCGCAACCTTTGATCGACGGTGACCATACAAATATTCCGCGTGGCGCGGAAGATCAGCCCCGCGATATAGGGATAGGGATGCTCGTATCGTATGATCTCGTCGCAGATAAAGCGCCGCATCACGAAAAAGCTGCTGCCCTTGGGAAAGGGTTCGCGCACGTCCAGCATATAGTGCGTCATCTTCTGCGCGAAGTCAGAACCCCAGCGTCGGACTAGACTTTTGCGGTTTTCCGGGTACGACGCATAGACCACATCGTATCCCTCGTCGATTTTATCCAATAGCGCGAACACTTCGCTGATCGGCGTCTGCCCGTCGTCGTCGAGGGATACGACGTACTGGCCCGCCGCCTGATGATACCCCGCCATCAGGGCGCAATGCTGGCCGAAATTCTTCGCGAGATTGATGCCGATCACATGAACGTCTTCGCAGCAGCGCGCTTCTATCACTCGCCAAACCCCGTCCGGGGAGGCGTCGTTGACCAGTATGATCTCGTAACTGTATGCCTCTTTCGCGTACATGATTGCCTCGATCTCGTCAACCACGATCATCACCGTGTTCTCAGAGCGATAGCACGGTATGACGAAAGAGATATCCACCGGTTGTGCCATGGTCCTTCACCCTTCAATTGACCGTGTCGTAGAACCGCAGGATGCTGTTCAGAACATGGTCTATATCATCCCGCGACAATCCGTAGTACATGGGGAGCCTCAGCAGGCGGTCGCTCTCCCGGGTCGTATACCGATCCTCACCATAAAATCGCCCATATTTTAATCCTGCGGGCGCGGAATGAAGCGGTATGTAGTGGAATACGGATAATACCCCTTCCCCCTTCAGATGCGCGATCAGCCTCGTTCGCTCCTCCAAATCCCGGCATTTGATGTAGAACATATGCCCGTTTTGGACGCAGCTATCGGGCACGGTCGGAAGTTCGATCTGTCCCGCGTCCGCCAGCGGCTTTAGCCCCTCATAATACATGTTCCAATTGTTCAATCGGCCAGCGTTGATATCATCCGCTTTCTCCAACTGCGCCCATAGGTAGGCCGTGTTCAATTCGCTGGGCAGATAGCTGTCGCCAAAGTCTACCCATGTGTATTTGTCGATTTCTCCGCGGTAGAACTTTGAACGGTTCGTCCCCTTCTCCCGCAATATCTCTGCGCGCTCAATATAGGAAGGGTCGTTGACAAGGATTGCGCCGCCCTCCCCCATGGAGAAATTTTTAGTCTCGTGGAAGGAGAAACAGCCGAAATCGCCAAAGGTTCCAAGCCAGCGCCCCTTGTATCGTGCCATCATGGCTTGCGCGGCATCCTCGATGACCTTTAGGCCATGTCTGTGCGCAATCGCCATGATGGCGTCCATCTCACAAGCTACACCCGCGTAATGTACGACTATAATGGCCCGCGTCCGTTTAGTGATGGCCGATTCGATCTTCGTTTCATCAATGTTCATGGTATCCGGTCGAATGTCCACAAACACTAGCCGTGCCCCTGCCAGTACCGCGGCGTTGGCAGTGCTGGAGAAAGTGTAGGACGGCAGGATCACCTCGTCACCAGGCTGTAAGTCACACATCAGCATCGCCATGTCCAATGCCGCTGTGCCGCTGGTGGTCAGGAGAACCTTCTTCGCGGCGAAGCGCTCCTCCATCCAGCGGCTGCACTTCTTCGTAAACTGCCCGTCGCCGCTGATCTTGTGGGATCGGATGGCCTCGGAAACATATCCTTCTTCTGTTCCCACAAAAGGAGGAATGTTAAATGGAATCATCCGCTGTCGCCTCCTTTTGCGCGGCCAGCACAGCCTCTCTCGCCGCGTCCCTGTGTGCCCACAGCCTGTCCATCCACTTCTTGCCAAACAACAGATACAGCAGTGTGAATACAAGCGTACAGGCAGAAATCCTGATGCCGGCATTTAGGCCAGCGGGCACGTATTTCATCTCGAAGGTATGTTCACCAAGCTCGACTTTTGTGCTCATGAACACGCCCAGGGTTTCTTCCAGCTTGACCCTCTCGCCGTCGATCCAGCAGGTCCAGCCCTCGTCCCAGGGAATGGTGAACAACATTGTTTCGTCCTTGCTGGCGATAAAGCTGCCGGTGAGGTGTTCGTCGTGTCCCTGCTCCTTAGTGACCTCGCTAGGCTGCTTGCGTACAGCTTCGCTCATGTCCCGGAGGGCGTCCAGGTCGGCGTAGGCGGCGCGGAATCTCCCAGCGTATTCTTCCAAAGTAACACGATTAACGGCATCGCCGCTCACAGGCAGATAACCCCTGACGGTTTCGCCCGCACGATACCAGCCCATATACTTGATGACCGATTCACGGGCACCAAGATCAGGGGACATGGCCGCGCGATGATAGACATACACGGGGCCATCCTGCTTCGCCGTCCAGGAAAACTCAATACTGGACGAGAACATGGGCGCTTCATCCTGTATTAAGTGCACGACCAAATCGCCGTCAGTGGAGTCGCTCGCCGACGAGTTATCGGTATCGGAGGTTTCACTGCTTTCATTTTTTCGCTCATAGCTCTGGGTGATCTCCCGTGCCTCATTGGCGCTGATCTTCGCCGGACCTGCATGGTTGATCGTCTGGAAGGCAATATCGTTCTCCTCAATGAACGCCAGCCGCTCCGAATCGCTGATGGCACTCCAAACCTTATTCAGGTTATCGAATACGTTGTCGTAGGTTAAAACGATGCCGTCCAAGGCGTTTCTCGACAGCAGTGCTATGGGAAGGGCATAATCGCACTTATACAGGTCATAGGACTCACCATCACCGGCAAGCCTCGCTTTCTCCATATCGGTCATGCGGATATAGCCTTTCTCCTGGGTCACATCCACGGTAGAGACCAGATATCTGATGCCCACAAGCGCGTCCGTAGCCGCAGGCACGCCATCGGAATAATAGGAACGGTTGCTGTACCAGGGAATGCCGAGTTTGTTCGGCTCCATGCGAACAAAATCACGCTCGTTGGAGCCGCCATGGCCCACGCCGTTGTAGCCGTAAAGCATGGGATCGTTGCCGCAGTTCATGGTCAGCTGCTGATTGACTTCCATCCTGTAAAAATCGGAATCGGCGCTTTTTACCCCCCGAACCAAGGGTTCGACCGCCTGAACGTTCTTCTGGAAATCGGAGGCTGTAACCTCCCAATCCCGGATATTCAATGTACAGACCCGATAATTCAAGCTCAGGTTGATACAGACCAGAAACAGCAGGATTAGCTCCAGAGTTTTGCGTGGATTCTTCGCCGGGTCCCTCCTGAACATGAACAGAGCTAAGCCGGCCAGCAGCAGCAGAGCGTAATCCAGAAGCATCCAGCCACCTTTGACAAAGGAGTATTTCCTTGAAAAGATCAGTGCCGTAGCGATCAACATTCCAATGAAGCCGCGTTTGATGTCCTTTTCCGTCAAACCGTCAAACTGCTGCCACGATTCCGCGGCCGCAACCAGCAGTAAAAAGGAAAAAACATAGGAGTAGCGATAGTTAAACCAGTTGGTCGTCGCACCCGCATGCATCACCAGATTGACCATGGAAGTATAAAACGCAAGCAGATAGATGATCAGCAGCATGCCTGCCGCGACTTTCTTCCGCCTGATAATTTCATGATTTAGAAAGAAGTACACCGAAAGCGCGAGCGGGATGATGCCAATATATATATTTGGCATGCCGTTCACAAGTTCGTCCGTCGTGTTGGCGCCGGTGAACAGCTTCGCACCGATCTCGAAAAAGGGCATATTTTCCCAAAAGGAAATCGCGTACGATGCATCCTGCTCAAGACGTCCGCCACGAAGCGAAAGAAAGCCTGGCAACCAAAGCATGGCAACCAACAGGCCGCCGCACATAGATGACACGGCAAAACGGAGCAGGATTCGCAGCATCCTTCCCTTCAGGGCTTCGCGGTAATAATATAAGCCAACGAGGAAGAACAGTACAGACGCTGCGCAGAGCACATAACCGAAATATGCGTTTGTTAACAAACCAAAGGCAATGGACAGAACATAAAGAAGGGGATTCCCTCCATGAAACAGCTTTTTCAGGCCTAGCGCCATGATGGGCAAAACTGGCGCCGCGCAAAAGAACACCGCCTGGAATACATTGGCGACGTTAAAACCCATGAGCGCGTAGGTCGTGGAAAAGATCAGGAGACTGCGCTGAGGGCCATGGCTGTCAGCCAGGAAGATGAACATTGTCAGCCCGCAGAGGCTGAGGTTCAGCGTGGAGATGAACGCAAAGACCGTCGGGTAATTGGCAATATTCGCGAAGGACAGAAGGAAGGCAAAGGGCGTCAGCAGTATGCCGTTCAGATGCCCGGCCATGTTGCCGCCAAGACCCTTCTCGAAGGAATATGTGAGCCCTTCCAGCCCACGGTACATGCGTGAGGCATAACTGAGAGTGTTGATATAGTAACCCTTGGCGTCTGAGATCAGCAGCGTGTGATCGCCAAAGGGAGTAATTTGCAGACCGATCAGGGTTATCACGACTACGAGGAGCGGCAATACGAAAGATGCCAGATAATACATGATCGGCTTCTTCATTATCCTGTTAAGCATAGATTCGTCTCCCGGGTTACCTATTCCACTATCGATGAAATCCATTTGTACGGCTAAACCGAATGTTGTCTTTAACTCGGCATAGGGAAAAACTGCAACTATTCCCAGCAATTCGCCATTGGTTCAATATTTTCAGCTGTTCAGTCGCCACCAGGAGAACTCCCTAAGTCTGGCCTGACGGCCAGCCAGCTCCCTCAAGGAGGGAGCCTATAAGGCGCGTAAATTCTCCTTAAGGCTCCTTCCCTGAGGGAGCTGGCACACGAAGCGTGACTGGGAGAATTCACGACTGAATAGATACAAATATTAACCTAAACGAACCCCCCCTGACGGTCCATCGCCATCAGAGGGAGTCCTTTGACAACATGTTTTCAGCAAAGTAATGCTCTGTGGCACGCCTTGCTCTCACAAGCCAAAACACTTCCCGGAAGTTCTGACTATTAAGTTCACAGGCTGTTTTATTAGTTGACTGTTACATTGCCAGAGGTATCAACAGATACAGTATAGTCGCCACTGGCTTTTGCACTGTAGCTGTAATTAGAAGCGCCGCCCTCGCTCATCAGCTCAAGGTTGCCGCCGCCACTGGTCTGCCAACCAACCTGCTTCTGCTGTGCAGGTACAGTGGCAGAATGCCCAGAGCCATCCTCCAGAAGCTGGGTGACAACAGTCGCATAAGCGCTACGTACATTAGCCATGTCCGTGGACTCACGGCTCTTCTCCAGCTGGCTGGTGAACACCGGGATGGCGATGGCGACGAGCACGGCGATGATCGCGACGACGATCAGCAGCTCGGCCAGGGTAAAGCCCTTGTTGTTATTCCTCTTCATTGTCTTCATCCTTTCTACATGTAGAAATGTCGTTTAGCCCAGGCGGCTCACGGCCGGTCGCCGCATGAGCCGGATATATGTTTTCTGGCTGCCGGGAACAGCCGGAAAAGCGGGTGAGTGGGGCGCTGTACCTCAGCACCGGGTTTCCATTACATTGTAACACAAAACGGTGATTATTGCAATAGTTTTACGGAAAAAATTTCCGATGGATTTTGTCGGGTAGTTACCATTCACCATACAAGCAAACTATGCAGGGAGGTATTGGAGGGGAGCAGCTCCTCCAATGTTCAATCGGCCCCGGCGACATGTGCGGCGGGGATCACTTGTGATTTTAGGCAAATCTGTCAAAGGGGTGGTCTTGGCGGGGGAAGCAGGTCCCCCGCCAATTACCATTCGCCCGTAGGGTGAATGGTAACGTCGGGTAGTTTCGGCCCGGATTCGGATATCCAATATATATTCCGGCAGGGGCCTGCGTAATGCCGGGTCCTGCACGACCACGCCGAACGTGCAGTCGTCCATCCGGGTCAGCTCGTCCAGCGGCGTAATCGATGCCATAATGCTCACCTGCCTCATGGGTTGTCAGCGGACGGCGCTTCTTTCTGCGTCGATCAGCTGTTCGCCTTCGCGCTGTCGGCGGGCAGGCCGGCGTCGGGGGTGCCGCCCACCATGGTCTCATAGAAGGTGGCGGACTGGGAGACGTTCACCGCGCCGTCCCGGCCCATGGTGAAGCTGGCGGCGCTCACCAGGCAGCGGTCATGGCTCTGAACCAGCCGGGACATGACTTCGTGGGCGGCTTCATAGTCCTTGGTGCGGTATTGCAGGGTGAAGCTGCGGCGAATCTGGTCGCCGGAGCGGGTGACGTTGGCGAAGGACACCGAGTATTGCAGCGTGTCCGCCAATATGGCGTTCAGGAAGGCGATCTCGGCCTTGCTGTTGTTGTAGCTGCCCATCCAGGACTTTTGCCCCGAGGCCTCTATGGCGTCCATGTTGTCCTGGAGCTTCTTGGCCGCGGCAAGCCTGGCCTGGGCGGCGTCCAGCTCGATTTGCAGCGACTGGGCCTCGGCCTCGGCGTTGATGATGGCCTGGCGCACCGGCTTGTCCACGAACTGGTAGTAGGCCAGCCCCAACAGGATCAGCGCCAGCACGACGATCAATATCTTTTCGAAGCGGGTGAAATCCCGGCTCATGATCTTCACTGCTGACTCGCCTCCCCTCCGACGAACTGGGTCACTTTGCCGAAATCCGACAGGAGGCTCTTATCTTCGCCCTCTCCCTCGGCGGGCGCCTCCTCGCCGGAGATCTGGGACAGATCGAAGCCCTCCGGCGGCTGTTGCAGGTAGACGATGAAGCGTGCGGCGACCATGTCCTGAATCTCCCGCTTCTCGTCCTTGTTGGCGGTGACGATGGTGCAGGTGTTCACGATGGGGCTGCGCTCAAGCTGCTGGCCCAGCTGGTTCAGCCGCTCCAGCGTCTGGCCGTTGATCTCCAGGGTCAGCAGGTTCTCGGTCAGGCTCCACTTGTTGATGATGTATTCCGGCACGGGGATCAGCTGATCCAGGACCCTGTTTCGCGCTTTGTTCCGGTTGCTGTCCAGCGTCTCGTTGCCGGTGTAGGGCGCCGGGCGGTACAGGCTGGCGATGATGGCGGCGCGCTCTTCATCGCTGGGGCCTTTTTCGATCTCGGGCAGTATGTGGTCCACCAGCGCAAGCACCGCAAGGCGGTCCACCAGGCCCAGCTCCGCCGCAGTCATGCCGTCCACGGTGTAGTGGGCGTAGGTCTCGCTGATGTCGCCGATGTTGTCCAGCGCGTCCATCGCGCGATCCAGCTCGTTCTGGATGCGCTTGGCCTTGCCCTGGGCCCTGTCCATGCCGGCGAGGCGGTCGATGACCAGGAATTTGCTGAACGCCGCCGCTAGCGCCAGAATCAGCACGATGCCCAGAAAGGCGAACAGGGGATTTATCTTGTTTTCGTCGACCAGCACAAGGTTGATGGAGCGCTTCGACGGCATTTTGCCCCGAAGCTTGCCCTTGGCCGGTTTGTTCTTCTTTGCTGCCACGTTCTTACCTCCGATATCAGCTCAACGTGATGCCGATGGCCTGCACAAAGCTGTTGCACGACTCTATGGCCTCGCCCCCGGGCACCAGCTCGGTCGCGGGGTGCAGCTGCAAATCCAGCATATCGCCGATGGTATTCGCCAGCGGCTGTATCACGGCGCCGCCGCCGCACAGCCACAGGTCGGACAGCACGCTGTTGGGGTTGCTGAACCGATAGAAGTTCATGGCCCGCATCAGCTCCACCGCGATATTATCGTATGCGGTGTGGCATTCGTCCCGATCCTGGCAGTTGTCATAGTTGCTCATCAGGTAGGTGTGGGCCAGGTGGGTGTCCACGCCGTAGGCTTCGGCCAACACGTCGTCCAGCCGGGACATGCCCACCTCCAGCACGCGGGTGGCCACGTGCCGGTCTTTTTTGAACATGTACATGCGAATGGATTGAAAGCCCAGGTCCAGTATGCCGTATTCGTCTCCGAAACCGGAGAGAAGCTCCTGCTGGGCGCGAATCAGGCCGATGTAGCAGCACAGCGCCGGGGCGCTGCGCACCAGCCGCAGGCCCGCCTTGCGCAGGGTGTCCTGGGCGTCCTCGATCAGCGAGCGGTGCGCGCCTACGGCCAGCAGCTCCATCACGGGCTCGGCCGCCTCGGCTTCCTCCGCGCCCTCGGTGCCAACGGCAGCGCCGCCTTCGTCGCCAGGCGTGGCGTAGTCTGAAACCACGGCGTAATCGAATACGTACTCCTTGCGCTCGCCGGTGATGTAGTCGTTGAATTCAAAGGGCAGGTTGTATTCCAGCTGATCCACGGTCATGGGCGGGATTTCCACGTTTTTGATGAACACCGCCTCGTTGGGCAACACGAAGGCCGCGTGGTTGGCGCGCAGTCGGTTTTGCTTCATCGTGGCGCGCAACAGCTCGGCCATCGATTCGCGTGAGGTGATTCTGTTTTCCCGCAACAGGTTTTCCGGCATCTCAGCGGAGGCCACCTTCAATACGCGGTTGCCCCTCACCAGCGCCAGCTTCAGCTGGTCGTGGCCGATGTCGATGCCCAGTATCGTCTTTGCCATTGAATAACCTCCGTGTCAGGAGAAATGAAAACGGGTTGTAGCGGCGACTGCCGGTCGCCGGGGCGGCAAATGGCCGCCTCTATGCCGTCGGATCGTTCCCGCCTTGCCCCAACAAGCCCCGGTACCACGCCACCAGCGGCGCGCCGAACAGCAGCATGGCTGCCGCGGCCACGGCGATGGAGGGGCCGAAGGGAAAGGCGCGCGCGCCGTCACCGCGCCGAAGCGCATGGAACAGCAGCCCGATCACGCAGGCCAGCACCAGCGCGAACATCGCGCCGATGGGGCCCAGGTACAGGCCCACCACCGCCATCAGCTTGATGTCGCCGCCGCCCATGCTCTCACGGCCGAGTATGCGGTCCATCGCCAGGGAAATCAGCAGCAGGCCGCCGCCCAGGGCGATTCCGGCGAGCACATGGGTCAGTATGGCCCCGCGGCTCATGCCCACGAAGGGCAGCGCCGCCAGCCAGGCAACGATGGCCGCAATGTGGCAGCCGTCGGGGATGATCATGGCGTCCAGGTCGGTCAGCGTCAGCAGGAACAGGCAGCCGAGAAAGACCAGGTTGCGCAGGCACAGCACCGTCAGGTCAAAGCGCAGCAGGCACAGCACCGTTACCAGCGAAAAAACCAGCTCGGTCACCGGGTAGCGGATGGAAATCCGCGCGCCGCACTGCTTGCAGCGTCCCCGCTGAATCAGCCAGCTGAACACCGGTATCAGCTCCGCCGGGCTCAGCACATGGCCGCAGTGAGGGCAGCGGCTGCGCCCCCGGACGAAGGGCTCGTTGTGTACGATGCGCCAGGCGACGCAGTTCAAAAAGGAACCCGCCACCGCGCCCAGACAGGCCGCGACAGCCACGCAGAATATCAGCAGGGGACGATATTCGTAAATGGACATTGCGCGCCTCCCTTGCATGACATCCTGCCAGCGCTATGTTTCTTCTTTAACTATAATGCAAACCCGTCCGGATGTCAATACGATAATGTAGAAATTATTACGATATATTACACAAATATTTCTTTTATGTTTGGTAAGCGTCGCCGGTCCAGCCGTCGTTGGCCCGCCAGATGGCGCAGTGGTCCTCGTCGGCGTAGACAAAGTAGAAGATGTCTCCGGCTGCCACGCCCTCCACGGGGAAATCGCCCTCGCCGGCCAGGCCGTAGAAGGCGACGACGCCTTCGAAGTTGTCGGTGGTGGCGGTGCCCCGGCGCAGGCGCTGGGCCTTTTGTACGCGCTCGCAGGACAGCGACTGGCAGTTCAGGTGAATCTGGACGGCGTCGGGTTCCTTGCCGCCGTTATCCCGCCGGGCGCGGCGGCGTCCTTCCCGCAGCAGCTCCAGCGCCCTAGAAGCGTTCAGCCGGGTGCGCAGCTTCGCGTCGGGGTCGTGCAGGCCGCAGTGGGGTTCGAAGATGCCGTTGCTGTTCTTGATCAGGTAGACCTCGCCCGCGGCGGGGCAGATGTTGGGCCGCGCCACCATGACCTGATCCAGGGTTTTCATGGCGGCGTTTACCGAATCCTCCTTGAAGCGGGAAAGGTATTCGATGATCAGGCCGTCCTCGGCGGACTTCATGGCCTGCTCGCAGGCGATGACTTCCGAACGGTAGCTGAATTTTTCCCACCAGGGGATGGCGATGATCACCAGCATCACGGCGATCAGCGTCAGCAGTATTGCCACCACGCGATTGACGCCGCCGCGGGAACTGCGCAGTTTCATAGTGTCGCCTCTCGTTAATTGGTGTGGCGGCGACGGCGCGCCGCCGGATTTACTTATACCGGGCATGGCGGCGGATCGCCGCCGTTGCAGGAAATATCCGCCGCGAACGGTTTACATGCCGGCGTACATGCCGAACATGGCCATGTAGATGGCGATGACGATGAAGCCCGCGAAGCCGGCCAGGAACACCAGTATGGCGGGCTCCAGCTTGGCCAGGGCTTCGGCGGTGGCCTGCTCCAGCTCGTTGTCGTAGTATTCGGCGGTCATGCCCAGTGTCGAGGCCAGCTCGCCGCTCTCCTCGCCTACGGCGGTCATGTCCACCAGTATGTCCGGCAGGCAGGCGGCCTCCCGCAGGCTGTGGCCCAGGGTGTGGCCCTCCTCCAGGCGGGCGGATATCTTGCCG
>CACYZW010000028.1 GCA_902778995.1 uncultured Eubacteriales bacterium | reverse complement strand
TCTTTCACTGCCTTTTTTCGTCTCTTCGTATGCATTACTCGTATAATGAAGGGGCTGCCTCAAATTGACCTCTTCATGTCATTTTGAGACAGCCCCTTCATCCGGGCTTTGGGCCGGGATGGAAAGTCTGAAAGGTTTTCCACCTTGACATTCCCCCGACAGTTTTTGCCTGATTATCGAAGATAATCAGGCAAAATCAGCAAGAACGGCATTTTTCTTCTGGGAAAAGAGATTTTATGCCAAAAATGCCTGCGGGGCCGGCGTTAACGCCGCCGACCCCGATTGGTATGAGGAACCCTGAGCTGTAACTTCTATGATGTGATATGCTTGAGGTTGTTCAATAGGCAGCTTGATTTTCTGGCTAAACTGCATTTTGGCTGACCGCATAATCGAGTCGTGCAGTAACGAGATGAATTTTGGTCGACTGCGAACTGCAAAACCCCAGGTTACCTGGATTGGCAATCAAGGGTTTTGCAGGCAGTAGATGGCTGAAATTCAGCCGCTAATGCATTACGAGCATTGTGCGCGTTTCCCTAATAGATTTCCGCATACTTCGAGCGGACCCAGCCGCGCTTCCAGTTGTAGCGAATCTGCAGCCACTCGTTGCCCTTGGAATCCTTCTCCCTGAAGCCGGTGAAGATTGCAGACTCACCCTTTGACAAAGTGCCATTGAAGTACGTTTCCGTGCTTGGGCCTGAATACACGTCCAAATCCCTTTTCGCAAAGACCGTCGCATCGTCTGGCGCCGGGTAGTTTTCATAATAGCTGAATTCACCGGTCGTCCGATCATAAAGATCGGCATGCAAGCTGGAAACCCAGCCGTAGTTGTTGCCGTAGAAGATATCGAACCAGGCGACGCCCCTGTCATCCACAGAAGTATGTCCTCCCCATTCGTAGATGGCATCGGCTCTGAGATTTGCCTTCCGTTCACCGCCTATACCCGGCGAGCTGCGCACATAAGTCGGATCTGCAATGGTATAGACGGCATCCTCCGCAAGCGCGGAAACGCCGACCAGTAACAGACAAAGCGCCAGAGCAATGATTCTTCCAATTCGCATGATTGTTCTCCTCCTCTTCTATCGTAGGTTTCTCATCTGTATCAATCCCAACATGCATGACATCGCGTTCGCCGTCAGCGCAAACCAGAACAGCTTCCCTCCTCTCCCAAAAGATGTTAAGAAAACACCGCATAATCGAGTCGTGCAACAACGAGATGAATTTTAGTCGATTGCAAACTGCAAATTTCGAAGGCTTGCTGGCGGCAAGTCAAGAAATCAGCAGGCAGCAAGCGGCTGAAATTCAACCGTTAATACACCATGAGCATTGTGCGGTGTTTCCTGTGAAAACCGGCACCGTGCGCGAATCGATGCTTCGCTTCGTGATCCAGAAAACCTCCCGGAGAATATCCTGTCTTCCGTTTTTTCTTCCAAATTCGGCAGATGATTGCCCCTGGTCCGGCTGTGATTGTCGACTGACGTTCAAAGACTGCATCATTCCTGTAACGGCATTTCCTGAGCTGCCGGAACGACACCGGCATTCGCAACCGGCGCACAGGGCTTCAGTGCTGCCACAGTCCCATGATAGCATATTGTGTTTTACATTGCAACTGAAAATCAAGGATGGATGTGTCCCAGGTTGTCAAACCGCCCTCAATATGATACAATACATATGGTCAGTGAAATACAAATGCCACGGGACGCGGGGGTGCATGCTGTTGACGGAGGAGAGTCTGTATCTGTCCTTTTCCGGTATCCGCGTCCATTTTCGCGTCGTCCGTCCGGACGTGCCCATACACAGCCGCATTATGCTGCTGGCCTCCCCCCTGATCAGCGCCTTCCACTGGCGCAAGCTGCTGCCGGAGCTTTCAGGCTTGGGATGTCTGGCCGTGCTTATGGATATGCCGGGCTTCGGCCGCAGCGATCCAAACGCTCCCCAGGACACCGACACGCGCGCAAACCTGGCATGGGGCGTGCTGGACGAGGTGGACCGGGCCATGGACGCACCCCTGTCCCTGTGGCATCTGGCCGCCCATGGCAGCGCCTGTACCACGCTGCTGCGCATGGGGGCGCTTTACCCGGACAGCGTGAAATCGCAGATACATATCGCACCGCTGTTTTCCGTGGACAGGCGCTTCAGAAGGCCGGAGGCACGGGAGCGCTTCTACGACGACAGCATACGCCGCTCCGACAGCTTCAAGCGCCTGATCGAAAGCTGGGCCGGTTTTCCGATGGACGATTTCATCGTGGATCGCATGCGCGGGCCGCTGATGCGCCCAAACATGGGCAAGACCTTCGACAGGATGTTGCGAAACGCCGTCGCGCCGCCCAGGGAGGGCGTGGGCTTTTGTCCCGCGATGGCGCTGTTGGGCGGACGCGACCCGCTTCTGGACGAAGCGCGGCTCAGTCAGGCGCACACGCTGCTGCGCGGCGCGGAAACGCATCGTCTGGCCTCGGCGGGACATTTCCCCATGGAGACCCACAGCAAAGCCCTCCGCGACTATCTGAGAGGATGGCTGCGCTACAACGAATAGAACGCACAGGAGAAAACGCCATGCCAAAACTGGAGCCCTATGCCCGCAAGCTGGATTACAGCTACCAATTGGGCGTATTTCCGTCGCTGATGCTGCTGGAGGCCCGGCCCGAGTGCGCGACGCGGCTGCTGCTGCACTCCCAGGGGCTTGAAAACGAGGGCGTCGTGAAGCTGCGCGCCCGTTGCGCCGAGCTGGGCGTGCGGGAGGAGATCGCCGACCGGGTGCTCCGGCGCGAATCCAAGAAGGACAACTGCTTTGCGGGGCTGGTGTTCAGGAAATACGAATCCGACCTAAGCGCCGGGGAAAACCACGCCGTGCTTTGCCAGATCTCGGACAACGGCAACGCGGGCACGGTCATGCGCTCGCTGCTCGGCTTCGGCATCAGGGATGTGGCCTTCGTGCGGCCCTGTGTGGACGTGTTCGATCCCCACGTGCTGCGCGCGTCGATGGGCGCGTTCTTCAAGCTGCGCGTCAGGACTTACGACAGCTTTGACGATTACCGCGCCGATTTTCCCGACAGGCCCCTCTACCCCTTCATGCTCGACGGGGCGCAGCCCCTCGACGCGGTGGCGGCGCGGGCAAAACCGCCGTTCTGCCTGATATTCGGCAACGAACAGACGGGCCTGCCGCCCAGTTTCGCCCAAATGGGGCAAAGCGTGCTCATCCCCCAGAGCGACGAGATCGATTCGCTGAACCTGGCGGTGGCCGTTTCAGTGGGCGCTTATGTCTTTACACGGGACAAGAGATGCTGAACAGGTGGTGGTATCGTGTTTTTGCGCGGCTACAATATCCTCAATACCATGGCGAGGCCGGAGGCGCTGCCGTCTCCGCTGGCCACAGGCCCGGCCAAGGAATGGGCGCAGGCGGAGGCGCTGCGGGCCATGAGCCGGGATTTGCCCGACATGCGCCTGTCCCAGCGGCTTTTGGACCCCGGCGCCTATCTTCGCCTGCAGAAGGGACGCCGCCAGGCCCTTGAAGCGCTGACGACGGTCGAACCGGACGGTCCCGCACTGGAGCGCGTCACCGACCTGATCTGCATGATCGTCGAGGAATCCGCCTGGGCTGAAAACCCCAAGGGCGTCGTCTTTGACGACGACCAGCATCCCCGCATCGACTTCCAGTGTGCCGAGACGCTGATGCTGCTCGCGTGGTTGCACCGCGCCATGGGCGAACGGCTGGGCCCGAGGGTGACCGCCAAGCTGCAGTACGAGGCCCGCAGGCGCGTATTCTCCCCCTTCATTGCCCATGCCGACTATCCCTTTATGCGGTTCGTTGGCCCCGGGAGTGCCCGGAGCGACAAGCCCCTGTGCATCCTCAGCGACATACTGCTCTCCTCGGTGCTGCTGGAAACGGACGCCGGACGGCGCGCCGCCGTGATGAAGCAGGCGCTCAGGCTGATCGACCAGGCCGTGGAGGCGCGAAACCGGCGCACGGTACCGCTGGCCGATGCGCTGGCCGAAACGGCGGCTGTCACCGACCTCTGCCTGCTGCTGCGCAAGCTGACCCGTGGCCAGATGGACCTGACCGAGGTCTATCCCACTTCAGACTGGCTGGACGCGCTGCTGATTCCGTGGCTGGAGGACGGTTACTTCATCGACCCCGCCACCGGAAGCATGCGGCCCGCCCTTTCCGGGCAGGCGCTGTTTCGCGTGGGTCTGGCCAGCGGCGACGAGGCGCTGACCGCCCTGGGCGCCGCGCTGCATCGCGCCGGCCGCGTGCCCTCGGCCACAGTAACGGGGCGCATACTGGATCAATCCTGTATGGGTATGCTGTCCGCCCAGGCGAACAAGCCCCCCAGGCTCAGGCATGGCGCGACGGTTCGCAACCGCCTGATGCTTTCCAGGTTCAGCGGCATGACCTGCGCGCTGCATTCCGGCGGCGACCGTGCCAACGCCGGGTCCCTCGTGCTTTTCGCTGACGGCAGGCCGATACTGGTGGAGACTCCGGATCGCGCCAGTCTGCCGCTGATCGGCGGCGTCGCCCAGCTGAAATCCCCCGGTGAAAATGCCCCGGAGGCCGCCTTTGGCGCGGATATCTGCCCCGCTGACTTTGAAACGCAGCCGGAGCGCGACCTGATGAGCGTGGACCTTACCCATGCCTGGCCCGTCCGCGTCGGCGCGCGCTCGATACAGCGCACAGTCATGGTGCTTCGGCAGGACGAGACGCTGCGGCTCGTGGACGCCTTTGACCTGGAGAAGCCCTCGGCGGTCACCTTCCGGTTTATCTCGCCCCAAACGCCCGAAGCAATCAAGCCCGACGGCGGCACGGTTGCGGGCGTGCGCCTCGGGCCGGTCGCGATGACCTGGGAGGGGGATATGCGCTGCGAAATCACGGCGCTGAGCGAGCGCTTCCCCACCGGCCCTACCGACAGCGCCGCGCTGCACTGCGTCGCCCTGACACCGACGCAGCCCGTCACGCGCGGGTTCTTCGCATTTCATTTTATACTAAATTCCATCTAATCCATGCACAACTGCGGGCGTCTTTTCCGCCCTGGCTTAGCGTCGCTTCGATCAACGATGCACTGCGCCTCTCGGTCTGAACCGCCGGTTCCGTGGGCGGTTTTTCCATACCACTATACGGCCATCGCCGCGTCCCGGATGACATCCGGAACGCGGCGATGGCGCTTCTATCATCATTTTGCCAGCGGGGTCAGGACAGCTTTTTCAGGAACTCAAACCCGTTAAAGGAATCGTAGACGCGCACGCCGCTGATGCCGCCGATGGAACGGCTGGCCAGCATGGTCCCGGTTCTGAACAGCAGGCCCATTATGGGCAAGCGGTTCACGATGGTCATCTGAATGTCGCTGTAGATCTTTTGGAGCAGCGCCTCGTCCGAGGCGGATTCCACGCGCTCCAGCAGCTGGTCCATGTCGTCGCTGCTGTAGTGGTTCAGGTTCAGAGAGCCCTTGCTCTTCAATAATTTGGACAGCGCGGGCATCTCGCTGAGATTCACACCCACCAGCGCAAGATCAAATTCCGAATCCTTGATGAGCTGCCGCGTGCGCTCCTTGGAATAGATCGTCACCGTCACGTTGAAGCCCACGGCTCTGAGATAATCGGCGATCAGGTTGGCCACGTTTTCACGAATGCTGTTGCTGCTTTCGTTGTAGGTGATGATCGAAAGCGTCGGCTCCTGCACCATCACGCCCACATGCTTGTTCAGCGTCCCATCACCGGTCAGGTCATACCAGCCCAGGTTTTGCATCAGCTGCAACGACCGTTCAGGACTGTAGTAATAAATAGCGCTCTGGCTCTCATACAGCCATGAGGTGGGCGGCACGGGCACTTCGCACTGCACGGCCATGTCCAGATAGCCGTTCGAGGCGATCACCGAGCGGTCTATGGCAAACATGATCGCCTGCCGGACGCTGGCGTCTGCGGTCAGCTTCCCGTTCGCCAGGTTCGGCACCAGCATTTCATAGGTCAGCGTGGGATAGTCCACGCTGGTCAGGCCCGACAGCTTCCGGCTGAGCGAGGCCTTCGGGCTCTTGGTGGAAAGCATGTCGATGTCATGCTTTCTGAGCCCCTCGAGGGCGTCCCCAATGGTATAATATCGCTTGAGCAGTATGCTCCTGATCTCGGGCTGTTGCTTCCACCACAGCGGATTGGCCTCCAGGCGCACGGTGCCCGCACCGTCGGCCTGTATGTACCAGTAGGGACCGGTGCCCCGGGGCAGGTCGTCATAGAGGGTGTCGTACTGCATCACGGGGAAGACCATGGCGTACAGCGTCAGCAGGCTGGTGTTCTTTGCGGTCACGGTCAGGCCGTATATGTCCGTGGGTGAAGCGTCCATATTCTCGATAATCTGCAGCCGTTCATAGTAGGGGTTGTTCTCCCCGGCCTGCAACAGCGTCTGATAGCTGCGCACCACGTCGTAGGCGGTCAGCTCGTAGCCGTTGTGAAACTGTATGCCGCTGCGCAGGTTGAAAATCCAGTTCTTGCCGTCCTGCACCCAGTTGTTGGCCAACATCGGCACCGGCTTGAGGTTCTCATCCAGATCCACGACGCTTTCAAATACCAGCTGATTGACGCTGATCATGCTCCATATGTTGGTGGAGACCGGGCTGTACACCGGATAACCGGGTTCCACATAGCCGATGGAGATGTCCGCGTTCGTCATGTTCGCCTGGAGCTGAAAATCCTGCTGCTGTTCTTCCATGGGATCAGTGGCCTGAAAGCCGCCGCCCAGGTCGGACGCCAGATCGTCCGCTCCGGCGGTAACTGAAAGCAGCAGGCACAGGATCAGCGCCAGCGCGCTAAAGCGCCTTGGGCGCGTAAAGCTCCTTGTATTTCTCATAGTATTTCAATACCCTCTTGACATAAGTATCTGTGGCGTCGGACGGTATCGCATGCAGCGTCGCGCCATCCGGGCTGTATTCAGGATTTTTAAGCCAGCCGTCCACCGTACCCTGGCCCGCGTGATAGGCCGCGATTGCGCAGGTCAGGTTCCCGTCAAAGCGGCGCACCAGGTAACCCAGATACCAGCAGCCGTACTGTATGTTGGTCTCCGGGTCGAAGAGGCTGCCGTCCTGATAGACCTCGTCGAACTTTTCCGCGACCCATTCGGCGGTGGAGGGCAGCAGCTGCATCAGGCCCTGGGCATCGGCTGAGGACACCGCATCCGGCACATAGCTGGATTCCGCGAGGATCACCGCGGCGGGCAGGGCGGGATCGAGGCCGTTTTCCGCGGCATTTGCCCGTATCTCCGCCTCGTATTTCATGGGATACACCTGGACCGTCGTCTCGGGGCGCTGCATAAACAACAGCCACAGGCCCATGCCGACCAGGGCCAACAGCAGCGTGCCGATGACGGCAAGGGTCACGGCGCGCCTTCTGCGCCGCGCCCTCCGCCCGGCCTTCCTGCCGCCGCCCTTCGTCGACGCGTGCGCAGTGTCGGAATTGGTCCTGGCTTCCTTTTCTTTGAGGGGCATGGTTCCTCCGATATTTCGAAGAGCTTAGAGTTGCCTGCATTTCTGTGTTGCTTTTCCTTGCCTTAGGGTCCACTAAAGCTGCGGAAAAGCGCCTTGAAATGCAGTCAAATCCATCCGAAACTGCATCTCCCCGCATTTAGAAACACACTCTAACGCCCGTCAGCCTCTTTCCGCTCTCTTTTGAGCCGCCCGGTACAGCTGCTCCAGTTCCGCCTGGGTGCGCTCGATGGGGCGGTCGGTGTTAATGGCAAAGGTGGCCTTGGCGTTGCGCTCCTCCATGGGCATCTGGCTGTCTATGCGGGTCACGGCGTCCTCAGGGCTCAGGCCGTCCCGGGCGACGATGCGGGCGATCTGCCTGTCGCGGGGCGCATACAGCGCCCATGTCTCGTCGCACAGCGCATCCATGCCCGTCTCAAACAGCAGCGGCACGTCCAATACAACCGTGCTCGCGCCCGCCCGCGCCGCTTCGTCCATGGCGGCGAGCATATCCCGCTGCACCAGCGGATGCAGTATGGATTCCAGCGCGCGGCGCGCGGACTCATCGGCAAACACCACCTTGCCCAGGCGGGAGCGATCCAGCGATCCGTCCTCGCGGAACACCCCGTCGCCAAATACCCGCCGTATCTCGCCCAGGGCCTCGCCGTTGTCGGCGGTCAGGCGGCGGGAGAAGGCATCCGCATCCAGGTGGGTCGCCCCGAGGCCCTCCAGGTAGCGGGCCGCTTCTGTCTTTCCGCATCCTATGCCCCCCGTCAGGCCGATCACATAAGGTTTATTTGCAAGCACGCCAATCCCCTCCAATGGATATGTCGGTGCGCAGCGGTACGGACAGCTTCATGACGCCCTCCATACACTGCCTGAGCAGCTCACGAACGGCTTCCGCCTCCCCCTCCGGGGCTTCCACGATCAGCTCGTCGTGCACCTGTAGTATCAGTCTGGCCTCAAAGCCGCCCGCCTTCAGGTCGCGATTCACAGCGATCATCGCCAGCTTGATGATGTCTGCGGCGGTGCCCTGTATGGGGCTGTTCATCGCGCAGCGCTCGCCGAAGGCGCGCACGGCGTAATTGCTGCTGGTCAGCTCCGGCAGGTAGCGCCGGCGGTTCATCAGCGTGGTGACGTAGCCCTGGGCGTGGCCCTTGCGAACCGCCTCGTTCATATAGGCCTTGACGCCGGGATAGCGGTCGAAGTAGCGCTCGATAAACTCCTTTGCTTCGTACCGGCTGACGCCGATGTTCTTCGCCAGCGTGAATTCGGATATACCGTAGACGATGCCGAAGTTCACCGCCTTTGAGGCCGAACGCATCTGGCTCGTGACATCCTCCAGCGGCACGCCGTACACCTCCGAGGCCGTGCGGGCATGGATGTCCTGATCCATCAAAAAGGCGTTGATCATCGTCGCGTCGCCGGACATGTGGGCCAGCACCCGCAGCTCGATCTGGGAGTAGTCGGCGTCCACCAGCAGCCAGCCGGGCCGGGCCACGAAAGCCCCGCGAATGGCCTTGCCCAGCTCCGTGCGCACCGGAATGTTTTGCAGGTTCGGCTCGGCGGAGCTGATGCGCCCAGTGGCGGTGCCCACCTGGTCGAAGCGGGTGTGAATGCGCCCGTTTTCATCCCGCATCGGGATCAGCGCGTCGATGTAGGTGGATTCCAGCTTCTGATATTTCCGGTATTCCAGTATCCTGCCGCAGATGGGATAGGCGTCCGCCAGCTGCTCCAGCACCTCGGCATTCGTCGAAATCTTCTTCTTCGGCGAAGGGATTCCCAGCTTGCCGAAGAGCAGCTCGCCCAGCTGCTTCGGGGAATTGAGGTTGACACGCTCCGGCGTGGCGTCAAAATCAGCGATGTCGGCTTCTTCCCCGCGCTTCAAGGCGCTCGCCAGGGCCTTCTCCGCCTTCATCCGTCCGGCCATGTCGGCGATCTCGTCGGTAAGGCGCTGTATCTGCCCCCTGAATTCCACGCCCAGCGACCGCAGCACGTCGGCGTCCACCAGGAACCCCTCGTCCTGCATGTCCCGGAGCACATACGCCAGGGGCAGTTCGATCTGGCTGTACACCGTCTCCAGGTCGTTTTCCCGCAGCTGCGCCTGCTGTATGAGCGCCAGCCTTCTGATCGCCGTGGCGGGATGAACGTCGAACCCATCAATGCCCTCCTGCGCGCACAGCGATTGGGCGTCGAAGCCGGGGCGCTGGGGATTCAGCGCGTAGGCCGCCAGCATCACGTCGGTGATGTCGCCCCTGATCCTGCGAATGTCGATGGGCATGGACTTGACGTCCCACAGCGCCACCGGACATTCCGCCTCCAGCAGCCCAAGCGCGGCGGTCCAGGCCTCCTCATCCGAAATGCCGGGAGAGAGCAGGTCGCCGCCCATGACCATGGACAGCCGCGCGGCGTCCGTGGCCACCGTAAAGCGCTCTCCCAGGTGTATCGCCGCCCACTTCGCCTCACCCGCCAGTGCCATGATACGCGCCGCCAGGTCCTCCCGTGCGTTGCATTCCTCAATAGCGGGCAGCGCCTGCGAAGCCTCCGATTCGGCGGCGGACGCGTTCGGATCGACGCCGGGCGAGACGGTCTTCGCCACGTCCGTCAGCCTACGCAGCGCGGCGTTCATGCGCAGCTCCCGCAGCCTTGGCAGCGCTCCGGCGATGTTGCCCAGTCGCCAGGCCCCGGGGTTGACCTCCATGGGCGCGTTCCGGTCGATTTTCGCCAGTTCGTAGCTCATCTCAGCCAGACCGCGGCCCTCGATCAGGCGCTCCCGCAGCTTTCCCTTCTGCTCCGTCGGGGCAGAATCAAGCACCGCCCCCAGGCTGCCATACTGCTGCACCAGCTTCAGCGCCGTCTTTTCCCCCACGCCGGGAACGCCGGGAATGTTGTCCGAGGCGTCGCCCATCAGGCTCTTGACGTCGATCAGCTGCACGGGCTCTATGCCGTAGGTTTCGCGGATGTAGTCCGGCGTCACGCGCACCGTGTCGGTAATGCCCTTTTTGGTGTAGAGTATCGTGGTATGGGGGCCTGAAAGCTGGAAGGAATCCCTGTCGCCCGTGACAAGCAGGACCTCCATGCCCTCCCGCTCGCAGTATTGGGAAACGGTTCCCAGTATGTCGTCGGCCTCGTAGCCCTCCAGCTCGAGTATCGGTATGCCCATCTCGCCGATCAGTTCGCGGATGACCGGATCCTGGGAGCGCAGCTCGTCGGGCATGGGCTTGCGGGTGGCCTTATAGCCGTCGTACAGCTTCGCGCGGAAGGTGGGCGCGTGCATGTCGAAGGCCACGGCCAGGCTGTCCGGGCGCTCCTCCTCGATCACCTTCAGCAGCATCATCACAAACCCGTGCACCGCGTTGGTGGGCGTGCCGTCCGGCGCGGTCATCGGCGTTTGCAGCGCATGAAACGCCCGGTACATCAGGCTGTATCCATCCAGTATGACGATCTTGTCCGTCATGGCAGCACACGCTCCTTCGCCTCCCGCGCGGTGGTATTGCACGGGATACACAATGTCTATTATATTATATCACATGCGCGGGAAAAATACAAACAGGGATTGAAATTCGTTGCCATTCACCCTGCGGGCGAATGGCAACGCAGCAAACAGGGGCGGCGCAAAGCGTCGCCCCTCAAACCGCTGACAAAGGCCGCAAACGCAGAAAATCCTTCCGAAAGAATTAAATCGGAAGGATTTTCTGCTTGCCGTGTTGGCGTCACCTGCAAAATGCGGTCATTTACGACGGGGTAAACTCCCTTTTTTGCAGGCTCGCCGCCTTGCCTTGCAGCCTTTTTCAGCGGCCTGCAGCCTGTTGAATTTGTCAACAGACTGAGGGGCGGCGCAAAGCGTCGCCCTTGTATGTCTGACATGGTTGGTATGGTTTTCCCGTTTCTTTACCGGATGTGATCCACCGCCGCGCGCTCGATCGGAAGCGCCTCCACGTAGCGGCTGATGTAATCGTTGAAGCTGTCCACGTCCTTCTGCTGGGGCGCGATGACTTCGCCCACCTTACCGGCGAAGATCTTTCCGGTCAGGTATTCCTCCAGCGTGTCGCCCTGTTTCCTGTCGGCCATATAGCCCGCCAGTATGGCGATGCCCCATGCGCCGCCCTCGCCGGCGGTCTCCATCACGGCAACCGGCACGTTCAGGGCAGCCGCCAGTATGCTCTGGCCCACGCCCTTGGTCTTGAAAAGGCCGCCGTGCCCGTAGATGCGGTTCACCTTGACGCCCTCTTCGACCAGCAGGATGTTGGTTCCGATTTTCAGGGACGCCAGCGCCGCGTGAAGCTGGGTGCGCATGAAGTTTGCCAGCGTGAAGCGGCTGTCCGGGGTCCGGGCAAACAGCGGGCGGCCCTCCTCAAAGCCGGTGATGTGCTCGCCGGAGAAGTAGTTGAAGGCCAGCAATCCGCCGCAATCCACGTCCGCCTCCATGGCCTTGTTGAACAGCCTGGCATAGATTTCGTTCTTGTCCGCATCGACGCCCATGATCCTGGCAAATTCGCTGAACAGATTCACCCATGCGGTGATGTCGCCGGTGCCGTTGTTGCAGTGCACCATCGCGACGGGCTTGCCGGTGGGCGTGGTGACCATGTCGATCTCCGGATACACCTTTTTCAGCGCTTTTTCCAGAACGATCATCGCGAAGATGGAGGTACCCGCGCTCACATTGCCGGTGCAGGATGCGACGCTGTTGGTGGCTGTCATACCGGTGCCCGCATCGCCCTCCGGCGGGCACATCTGCACGCCGGGCTGCAGCTGCCCGCTGGGATCCAGCAGCTTCGCGCCGGCCTCGGTCAGCCGTCCCGCGCAGTCGCCGGCCTTCATCACCTGGGGCAGTATGTCCTTCAGCTTCCAGGGGAAGCCCTTGTCGGCGACCAGCGAATCGAAGGAATCGATCATCGCCCCGTCGAAGTCGCAGGTGCTGCTGTCAATGGGGAACATGCCCGAGGCGTCGCCGATGCCCAGCACCTTCTCGCCGCTCAGCTGCCAGTGAACATAGCCCGCCAGCGTGGTCAGGAAGCGAATCTGGGGCACGTGCGCCTCGCCGTTGAGGATCGCCTGGTACAGATGCGCGATGCTCCAGCGCTGGGGGATGTTGAAGTTCAGGCGGGCGGTCAGCGCCTGGGCGGCTTCGCCGGTGATGGTATTGCGCCAGGTGCGGAAGGGCGCGAGCAGCTTGCCCTCGCCGTCAAAGGGCAAATAGCCGTGCATCATCGCGCTGATGCCGATGGCATCCAGCTTCGTCAGCGAAACGCCGTACTTCTCCTGAACATCCCGGGCCAGGTTGGCGTAGCAATCCTGGACGCCCTTCCATACGTCGTCCAGGTCATAGGTCCAGATGTTGTTGACAAGCTGGTTCTCCCACTCGTGGTCGCCCTGAGCGATGGGATTGCCCGCCGGGTCGATCAGCACGCCCTTGATGCGCGTGGAACCAAACTCAATGCCCAGCCTTGCCTTGCCCGCCTCGATGATGTTGCGAATGTCGTCCGTGCTCATTTGAAACAACCTCCCTGCATTATTCTTGCTACAGAAATCCTTCTTCCATTATGCTTAACGCTTGTCCTTGTCAATGAATTCCAGCGTGATGGTGGCCAGCAGCGCGAAGGCCAGTATGAACCCGAACAGATGCATCCAGTACTTGAGGATGTTGTCCGGTATGCACTCGTATTCCGGCTTGTAATTCGCGGCGGCCGCCTTTTCCTCCAGGAAGCTCATCACGTTCTTTTCCCCCACCACGTCCAAGATCTTGCCCAGCGTAGTCTTCAGGGTGAAAGCATCGTCGCGGTGCGCCTGAATGTCTTCGTTGGATGTTAGCCAGTCGGCGATATCGCCGATGGTGGTGGTCGCGTTGATCGTCTCGTCCTTGAATTCGTCCAGCAGGCCGGTGGACTTGACGGCGTCCACCACGTCGCCCACGGTGACGGTCTGGATGAACTTCTGCGCCAGCATGGGCTTCAGTTCCTCGTATTTCACCAGTTCGCCGAGAACGGTTCCCACCTTGAGGTCGGTATTGGGAATCTCAAAATCTCTGAGGTTCTTCAGCGATTCATCTTCAAGCAAAAAGTTCAGCAGGTCGCCGACGGTCTTTTCCCCGATGATCGCCTCCTGGCGGAATTTGTTGAAGGACTTGGATTGCTCCAGCATTTGGGTGACCTCGCCCAGCGTGAACACCCCGCCGATCTGCTTGCTTCGGATCTCGGCGACGGTGGCGTTGTCCTTGTCGTCCAGAAGATCCAGCACCTGGCCGAGGGTCACGGTGCCGCCGATTTCATTGTCGCGCATCTTCTTGATCAGATCCGCGATTGTGGCATAGGGGCGGTGGTTCACATCCGCCTGGCAGGCGACGACCTTCAGGCCGGGATTGGAGATGGTGAAGTTGGTCAGGGGCTTGGTCCACGCCGGCAGGCTCAGCATGCCGCCGGAGAACACCAGCTGGAAGATCAGCACGAAGGGCATGATCGTCATGGCCGTGGTGGTGGTGCGGGACAGCGAGGACACCCACAGCGACATCATATCGGAGGCGTAGGTGATCAGGAACATCGAAATGCCGAAATCCACGATGAACCATTTGGATATGACGCCCTCGGCGGGATATTTTACGCCCACCTTTGATGTGACAAACAGCGTCACGCCCACCTGCAGCAGGCACAGCAGGGCCTGATACAGCATATGGGCGAAGATATAAGAGGAGATGTGCATGCCAGAGCGATGCTCGCGCTTGATCACGTCGCGCTCGCGGCAGATGACCTGTATGGAATTGAAGCAGCCGTTCCAGATGCACACGCAAACCATGGCGAATGCGCCCATCACGGTGCCTTCCATATTGATAAAGAACTTCCTGCGGACCACCATGCCCACCAGGCCGGCGATCAGCGCCGCCATCGGCAGCACCTTCCAGTCGTTCTGGTAGATGAACATTCTCAACAGCTTGCCCAGGTAGATAAAGACCTGTGCACCGCGCCCGCGATGGCGCGCCATGAACCGCCGCTTTGCGGTGTTTACCTGCATCTCAGCCATGCTGCACCTCCGCGTACTTCATCACATAATCGTCGGCCAAGCCCTCGCCGCCCTCTTCCTTGCGGTTGATGGACTTGACGATCTGCTCCATGCGCTCGCAGTCAAAGAACTTCCGCGCATCCTCGATGCTGCCATAGTAGGCCAGCCGGCCGGTGCGGGCGCTGTCCTTCGCCAGCACGATCACGTCGTCGAACAGATCGACCACGCGGTCCGGCGTATGGGTGATGACGATGACGATCTTGCCCGTGTCGGCAATCTTGCGCAGCTGCACGAACAGTTCCCGCGCCATGACGCCGTCAAGGCCGGAATCCGGCTCGTCCAGTATGAACAGCGAGGGATTGGAGATGAACTCCATGGATATGGACAGGCGCTTCTTCTGGCCGCCGGACAGCTTCTCCACCAGGTTGTTTTGCACAGGCGTCAGCCCGAAGATCTCCATGACCTCGTCCACGCGCGCCCGGCGCTGTTTGGCGTTGATCTCTATGGGCAGGCGCAGCTTCGCCGCGTCCAGCAGCGTGTTCAGCACGGTGTCCTTGCCGCGCATCATCTCCGACTGGGGCACGAAGCCCACGTCGTACTGCATCTTCTTGTATTGGGTATACAGGTTGTTGCCGTTCAGCAACACCTCGGCCTTGGCCTTTTCATAGCCGTTGATGGCGTTGACATAGGTGGTCTTGCCCGCGCCGGAGCCGCCCAGCAGCAGCACCATGTGCCCCTTGGGAATGGCCATGTGGATGTCGCGCAGCAGCACCTTTTTGCGGAAGAACTCGGTGGCCGTGCGCTCGGAAAGGTTCACCGTCAGCCCCTCGTCCATGACCGAAGCGCTGCCCTGAGTGGCCATGCGGGCCAGCTCCGCCCTGATGTCCTCCACCTTCCATTCGGGCTGGTATTTCTTGTTGAAGCCCCAGACCAGCGCCGGAATGAACTTTGTATACGTGAACAGGCACAGCAGCATCCAGCGCCGCCTGACACCGTAGACCTCGATCATGCCCGACCACACGCGGATGTTGTAGATGAAATACACCAGGCTCAGCGTAATCGCCAAAATTGTAATCAGCAGATCCCTTCCGCTGAGGACGGCCTGCTCCTCCGCCGTCCTGTTGAGGAACAGCATGATGATGGACAGCATCGTCAGGCCGAAGCCGGACAGGGAATAGACGGGGCCCTCTGATTCCCGGCCGGCGCAGCGGGCAAGCTGATAATCCCGCGCAAACGGCACCAGCGCCCACCATCCCTCCAGCCCGGATTTTTCAAACAGCTTCCACAGGCCGACCATGTACAGCGCATACAACGCCATTCCGGTATAACCGTCCTGCGTAAAGAACAATATCAATAACGCCTTGACAACAATCATTCCGTTCGCTCCTTCGCATACCCGTCGATCAGAGACAAAAACACACCAAATATATTATACATCATAAAAACAAATAGCGCAACAATTTCCTTATATATGACGGATTGATTTTTTTAGGCGATCAATCATCCCAAAATGATTGCCATATCCCGTTCTATTTGTTATAATTATACAGGTGTACCACCGACATCGCGCAAAAAGCGCAGATGACAAATCCAGAGAAAGCGGAGATAACCATATGAATATCGCCATACTCATTGACGCCGAAAACGTATTGCCCGCCCATGCAGACCTGATATTTTCCCACGCGCAGAAGCTGGGAACCGTCGTCAGCAAGGAGATCTTTGGCGCGGCGTCCGCGCTGTCCGCGTGGGTCGCGCCTGTGCTGAAATATGCCCTGCATCCCAATCTGACCATCAAGGCCGCAAAGGGCAAGAACTCCTCGGACATCGCGCTGGTCATCGGCGCGATGGATCTGCTGGTGGTGGGCGGCATCGACTGCGCCATCATCGCCTCGAGCGACAGCGATTTTTCGGCGCTGTCCGTGCGCCTGCGCAACGCGGGCATCGAAGTTGTCGGCATGGGCACCGACAAATCCAACGACCTGTGGCGAACCGCGTGCAGCAGCTTCGTGGTGCTGCAGAATCAGAAATCCGCTCAGCCCGCCAAGCAGTCCCAGCCCCAAAAGCAGGCCCAGCCCCAGAAGCAGGAGCCCGCTGCGCCATCCGCGAATCCGGCGGCTTCGTCCACCCACAAGCAGCGGGTGGCCGTCATCGGCGACGCCATACTCAAGCGTCTGCGCTCCAGCGGCGGCAGGACCCAGGTCTCCACGCTCTTCCCCATGCTGAACAAGCTGCCCGAATACAAGCAGGATCGTCAGGGCTCCGGCAAGCGACCGCTGAACTACCTCACCAGCACCTACGGCAGCACCTTCCGCTTCGAGGAGACCGCCGACGGCAAGAACTGGGTTTCCCTGCCCGACGCGCAGGTATCCGAAGTGAAAGAGGCTGCGATTCAGGCAGTGGAAGCCGATGCGGAAAACGAGCCTGTCCCGGCGCCCACGGAGGGTGCAAAGTCAAATCCCGACGCCGAGGCGACGAGGGACGCCAGGGAGGCGCAGGACGCACCGCAGGCGCACAAAGCGGACGCTGAAGCTGCAACGTCAGACGCCGAAGGCGAGGCCCAGGCTTCCGAAGGCGAAGCCCAGGCCTCCGAGGGCGAAGGCTACGTCACGCCCCAGGAAATCGTCAGGCGGCTGGTCGCGGGCGGCTTCGACGAATCCGTCGCCAGCCAGGTCACCGACATCTTCGCCGACAGCTCAAGCTATCGCGCCGCCTACAACAGACTGCGTTCGGTTTTCGGCAGCACCGCCGGGCGCGATTACTACCAGCGGGCAAAGGAAATTCTCACCGCCCCCGCCGAATAACGCCGAAGGAATGACGCAGTCATGGAAAAGACGCAAAAGAGACGCAGGCGCAGGCCACCACTGTACGGGCGGCACCTGCTGACGCTGGGCGCGGCGGCACTGCTGGGGCTCTCCGGCTATGAGCTATGGATCCGCCTGGAGGATTTCTGGGCCTGGTCCAGCGGCATACGCCACCTGAGCCAGGTGCGCGGCACGCCCTTCCTTCAGGATCTGGCGATTGTATTCGAGGCCCCGGAAATGCGGCAGCTGGGCTTCAAGCTGCTGTTTCTGCTGGGCGCGGTCATATTCGCCATCGTCTGTCTTTTCCGTCGCAACCGTGCCAGGAGCGCGTGGCTGCTGCTGGTTCTGGACGCGGCGCTTGCGGCGGGCGGCTGGCTGTTGGGCCTGTACAGCTTTCATCCCTCGGACTGGGCCCAGGTGCTGAAGCTGATACCGTTGGTCCTGATCGCGGTGGGCGGCGCCATGAACATCGGCCACTATCACGCTCTGCGGCGCAGGCGCGCCCAGCGGCGCGCGCAGGAAAAAGCCGCCTCGGGATCGTAAAATCTATTGCATATAATTAACAGACGTGCTATAATAACAGGCGATAAATCCATCGTCGAAGGAGGATGAACATGTCCATGGAGCGTCTGAAACACCCCGTTACCCGGGCCGACATCGTGCTGAACGTCACCAAGGGCCATTTCGCCACGGGCCACAGCCACATCAACTATTACATCGACGTCACCTCACAGAAATTCTGCCTGTCCGAGGCGCGCAAGGTGGCGCTGGCGCTGGCCAGGGAATACAAGGCCAGCACGCTGATCGACACCATACTCTGTCTGGACGGCACGGAGGTCATCGCGTCCTGCATGGCCAGCGAGATGACGAAGAGCGGCTACATGAACATCAACCAGAACCAGGATATGAACGTGCTGACCCCCGAGCGCAGCGTCGGCAGCCAGCTGATCTTCCGGGAGAACACCGCCCCGATGATCTCCGGCAAGAACGTGCTGATCCTGATGGCCTCCGTTTCCACGGGCTATACCGCGAAATCCGCCATCGAGACCATCGCCTACTACGGCGGCAGGGCCGTGGGCATCGCCAGCATCTTCGCCACCGTGGACGCCATCGGCGCGCTGCCGGTGACCAGCCTGTTCAACCCCAGGGATCTTCCCGGCTATACCACCTCCGACGCCGCCGCCTGCCCCCTGTGCAGGGCCGGCCAGAAGCTGGACGCCATCGTGAACAGCTTCGGGTATTCAAAGCTGTAATCATCGTTTTACTGTACCCGGCTTGAACAGAGAATGCCGCAGAGAATACTTTTTGTTCTGGAACGGATTGATCCCTCAGGCTTGCAGTCAGGCGCATGCGCGTTTTCCCGATGCGAACGAGCCCCGGCCAAATTCGGCCGGGGCTCGTTCTATGATGTCCTTTATTCGTTTTCCGCTTCGCCCTTGCCAAGGATCTTGCGCAGCAGTACCAGCGCGCACAGCATCAGCGCAATGCCGAAGGGCAGCGCGACCAGCACGTTGGGCACCAGACCGGCGATGATGTAGGCGAAGAAGCTGACGCCTGCGACGGTCATGGCATAGGGCAGCTGCGTGGCGACGTGGGTCACGTGATCGCACTGCGCGCCAGCGCTGGCCATGATGGTGGTGTCGGAGATCGGCGAGCAGTGGTCGCCGCAGACCGCACCGGCCATACAGGCGCTGACGCAGACCACGCCCAGCGGGTCGGACAGCGGGAACACGCCCAGGGTGATGGGAATCAGTATGCCGAACGTGCCCCAGCTGGTGCCGGTGGAGAAGGACAGGAAGCAGGCGATCAGGAAGATGATGGCCGGCAGGAAGCTCTTGAAGCCGGCTGCGGAGCTGTTCACCAGCGCCTCGACATACTGCTTCGCGCCCAGGCTGTCGGTCATGGCCTTCAGGCTCCAGGCGAAGGTGAGGATCAGTATGGCGGGAACCATGCTCTTGAAGCCCTCAGGGATGCTCTCGGCAATCTGCTTGAAGGTCAGGATCCTGCGGAGCAGATAGTAGACCACCGTGATGACCAGCGTCACGGCGGAGCCCAGCATCAGGCCCACGGAGGCGTCGGAATTGGAAAAGGCGTTGATAAAGCTCTCGCCGGCAAAGAAGCCGCCGGAGTAGATCATGCCGATCACGCAGGAGACGATCAGCACCGCGATGGGCAGGACCAGATCCAGCACCCGACCGTTCTCGTTCGCGCTTTCATTGGCCATCTCGGACAGATTCTTCATGCCGGAGAAGATGTCTCCATTCTCCTTGGCGTTCTTCTCATGCTTGGCCATGGGACCGTATTCCAGGCCGGTCAGCGCCAGGAAGATCATCATCACGATGGTCAGCAGTGCGTAAAAGTTGAAGGGTATGGCCTTGATGAACAGCGCCAGGCCATTGCCGTCGGACACATAGGAGGACACTGCCGCCGCCCAGGAGCTGACGGGTGCGATGATGCACACCGGGGCCGCCGTGGCGTCGATCAGGTAGGCCAGCTTGGCCCGGGAGATGTTGCTCTTGTCCGTGACGGGGCGCATCACCGAGCCCACCGTCAGGCAGTTGAAATAGTCGTCGATGAAGATCAGTACACCCAGGGCGATGGTGGCCAGCTGGGCGCCGGCGCGGGACTTGATGTGCTCGGAGGCCCAGCGCCCGAAGGCGGCGGAGCCGCCCGCCATGTTCATCAGCATGACCATGATGCCCAATATCACCAAAAACACCAGTATGCCCACGTTGTAGGCGTCCGCCAGGGAAGCCACGATGCCTTCATTGAAGGCATGGGTCAGCGTTCCTTCAAAACTGAAATTGGAATACAGCATTCCGCCGACGATGATGCCGACAAACAGCGAGGAGTAAACCTCCTTGGTGATCAACGCCAGCCCAATGGCGATGATCGGGGGCAACAGCGACCAGAAGGTCTGATAGAAGCGGGAAGTCGCCTCGGCGGCAGCCTCCGGCTCGGCCTCTGCCAGGGCCAGCACGCCCAGCCCCAGTGTCAGCAGCAGCCCGATAAGCGGTATTATCAGCAGTCTGCGTCTTTTCATCGGTAATTCCTCCCAAATTGGCATTGTTACGCGCTATATGCGCACAGATATAATTTATCGTATTACATTAGTAAAGTCAAGTCCCTGCGGCATTTTTCCGCCGAATCAGACGCGATTTGACTTTTTCTTAACCTGCTCCTTCACAATCGTTGCAAAAAAGAAAGCCGGCTCACGCGCGATTTCCGCTTGCCTGAACCCTTTGTTTGTGTTATACTTGTGACATAGGAATTAACATGCAAAGGAGAATGGCCTATGTCTGTCAACAACCAGGCGCACAAAATCGCCTTCATCGGCTCTGAATGCTATCCTTTTGTGAAGACCGGCGGCCTCGGCGACGTCATGTATGCCCTGCCCCGCGCGCTGACCCCGCTGGGCTGCGAGGTTCGGGTGTTCCTGCCCAACTACGCCTGCATTCCCCAGAAGTTCAAGGACCAGATGATCTATCGCGGTTCCTTCATGATGGATCTGTGCATGGATGGCCGCACCTTCTATGTTGGCATCATGGAGCTGGTCATGGACGGCGTGATCTACGACTTCATCGACAACCGGGAATTCTTCGACTGGGGCAATCCCTACACCGGGCTGTGGGAGGACATACCCAAGTATTGCTTCTTCTCCAAGGCGGTGCTGGCCGTGATGAACTACATGGAATGGATTCCCGATGTGATCCACTGCCACGACTGGCAGGCCGGTCTCGTACCCCTTTACCTGCGCACCCGCTTCGACGGTACGCCCGTGGGCAGCGCCAGGAGCATACTGACCATCCACAACCTGCGCTTCCAGGGCATTTGCGGCATCGACCACCTCAAGTACTGGACGGGCCTGCCGGATTACCTGTTCGACTATCCGGTGCTCAAGCAGAACGAGAACGAAGCCAACATGTTCAAGGGCGGCCTGGCCTATGCCGACAGGATCACCACCGTCAGCGAAACCTACGCCCAGGAAATCCAGACCACCTTCTACGGCGAGGGTCTCAACGGCCACCTTTACTATCACCGCCCCAAGCTCTACGGCATCGTCAACGGCATCGACGTGCAGCTTTGGAACAGCGCCACCGACAAGCTGCTGGCCGCCGAATACAACTACGATACCGTGCTGGAAAAGAAGATCGAGAACAAGCGCGCCCTTCAGGAGCAGCTGGGCCTTGAAAAGGACGACAGCCAGTTTGTGATCGGACTGATTTCCCGCCTGACCGACCAGAAGGGCCTGGATCTGGTGAACGCCGTGTTCCCGGAGATGCTGGACGAGCGCACCCAGGTGGTCATACTGGGCACCGGCGACCCCCGCTATGAGGGCGCCTTCCGCTACTATGAGAGCGAAAACAAGGGTCGCGTATGCGCCTACATCTCCTACAACGAGAGCCTGGCCCATCTGATCTATGCCGGCGCCGACGCGCTGCTGGTGCCCAGCCTGTTCGAGCCCTGCGGCCTGACCCAGCTGATCGCCATGCGCTACGGCACCGTGCCGATCGTCCGGGAGACCGGCGGTCTGAAGGACACCGTGCTGCCCTACAACGAAATCACCGACGAGGGCAACGGCTTCACCTTCGACCACTACCAAGCCGACCTGCTGCTGGACGCCATCAACCGGGCCAAGGCGCTGTACTTCGACAACCGCGTCCGCTGGAACGAGATGGTGCAGCGGGATATGGCCAAGGATGTCTCCTGGGAGAACTCCGCCAGGCAGTATCTGGCGCTGTACGATGAGCTTTCGCCCGAGGTATAACAACCCCGTGCGATGTGTGAATGGTTGCCCCGGCGGGAGCGATCATCGCGCAGGCAGCCGTTGCAGCGGCGGCAATCTGCCGCCATATCCAGCCGCCTCCGGCGACTGATCGTCGCCGCTGCAACCATTCCGCTTTGATACAATCCCACGCAGATGCAGAACGGCCCGTTTCTTTCAGCGAAGCAGGCAGGCAACACAGGGAAATGACGATGGAAAATCAAATGACGGGAAAGCGTCTGAACAAATACATTGCCGACAGCGGCTACTGCTCCCGGCGGGAGGCGGACCGCCTGATTGCCGAAGGCAGGGTGCTGTTGGACGGGCGCGCGGGCGCGCTGGGCGACCGGGTACAGCCGGGCATGGCCGTCACCGTGGACGGCAAGCCGCTGACCGGCGAGAGCGAAAGGGTCTACATACTGTTGAACAAGCCCCGGGGCGTCGTCTGCACCGCCGACCCCAGGGAGCCGATGAATGTGGTGGATTACCTGGGCCTTCGACAGCGCGTATTTCCCGTGGGGCGGTTGGACAAGGACAGCGAGGGCTTGCTGCTGCTGACCAGCGACGGAGAGATCGTCAACCGCATCCTCCGCGCCGCGGGCGGCCATGAAAAGGAATACGAGGTTCAGATCGACCGCCCGGTGACCCCGGAATTCGTGCGCAGGATGTCCGGCGGCGTTCCCATACTGGACACGGTCACCCTGCCCTGCAGGGTGCGCCGCACCGGTGAGCGCAGCTTCAACATCATTCTGGTACAGGGCCTGAACCGGCAGATTCGCCGCATGTGCGAAGCCTTGGGCGCAAACGTCACCCACTTGCGCCGCATCAGGATCATGAATCTTCGGCTCGGAAAGCTCCAGCCGGGACAGTGGCGGGCACTGACCGAAGCGGAATTGTCCGGGCTTTTTCAACGGCTGTAGTGCCAAAAATCACAGAATGCAGAAAATCCTTCCGTTTTTCTTCTTTCGGAAGGATTTTCTGCGTCCGCGGCCATTTTCAGCGGTCTGCGCGGCGGCATATACGCCGCCGCCAATATATGGTTTGACCCAAACTTACTCGTAAATCGGGAAACGTTTGCACAGGTCATCCACGCGCCGGAGGATTTCGTCCTTCTTCGCGTCGAAGTCGTTCGCGGCCAGGGCCAACAGCCTGCCCACCTCCACGGCCTCCGCTTCCTTGAAGCCCCGGGCCGTAATCGCGGGCGTGCCCACGCGGATGCCGGAGGTTTCGCTGGCGCTGCGGGGATCGGCGGGAATCTTGTTCTTGTTCACGGTGATATGCACCCTGTCCAGGCGCTCCTCCAACTCCCTGCCGCTGATGTCGGCCTCTCTCAGGTCGATCAGCATCAGGTGGTTGTCGGTGCCGCCGGACACCAGCTTCACGTCGTTCTCGAGCAGCGTATCGGCAATGGCCCTGGCGTTCACGATGATCTGGCGCTGATACTGCTTGAATTCCGGCTTGAGCGCCTCGCCCAGCACCACAGCCTTTGCGGCGATGACGTGCATCAGCGGGCCGCCCTGGCATCCGGGGAAGATGGCGGTGTCGATCTTTTTGGCGATATCCGCATCGTTGGTCAGGATCATGCCGCCCCTGGGGCCGCGCAGCGTCTTGTGGTTGGTAGTGGTCACCACGTCGGCATAGGGAATCGGGCTCGGATGCTCGCCCCCCGCGACAAGTCCCGCGATGTGGGCGATGTCCACCATCAGGTAAGCGCCGGCCTCCTTTGCAATCTGGCCGAACCGCTCAAAGTCAATGATTCTGGGATAGGCGGAAGCGCCGGCGATGATCATCCTCGGGTGGTGCTTCAGGGCCAGCTCGCGCACCTGGTCATAGTCGATCAGGCCGGTAGCCGGGTCGCAACCATAGGATATGCTGTTGTAGATCTTGCCGGAGAAGCTGACCTTGGCGCCGTGGGTCAGATGGCCGCCACAGCTCAGATCCATGCCCATCACGGTGTCTCCGGGCTTGCACAGCGCAAGGTACACGGCCTGGTTGGCCTGGGAGCCGCTGTGGGGCTGCACGTTGGCATATTTCACGCCAAACAGCTGCTTCGCGCGCTCAATGCAGACATTTTCCACCTCGTCCACGTATTCACAGCCGCCATAATAGCGGTGCCCCGGATAGCCCTCGGCATACTTGTTCGTCAACACCGAACCCATGGCGGCCATGACCGGCTCGGTCACGATGTTCTCCGACGCGATCAGCTCCAGGTTGCGGCGCTGGCGTTCCAGCTCCTTCAACATGATTTCGCCGATCTCCGGGTCGTATTGACGAATGAATTCCATGCTCTCCTGTACCATTTTTCTGCCTCCGCCTCTCAATATTGTTTACATAAAAACCGACCGGTTCAGACAACCGGCCGCACACATTTCCCACGCATGGCGTGGAAAAAGACATGCTCTGTCCTTTTGCCTGAGAGATTCACCGCACACAGCCCTCGCCGTGTCCGGCTTTCACCTTCGGCCCCCGCGTCGCGGGCGTCTCCAGAGTGCCGTCCGCTCACAGTCCTCATTCCCTGCGGGAACGCCTGAGAGTGTCTCTCCTTCGGCGGGACATCGTCCGCTCTCCTGCAAGCATCAAACGGCTTTATTCAGTTGTGGTCATTATAGCACCTGACCGGCGCTTAGTCAATGAAGAACAGGTAAAACAGGGAAGGGAGGGTTGCAGAGCACGGGTTTATCATGTAATATATTGATGCGGGGATATTTTATGTTTTCCCAAATCGACAATCAACCATTGAGAACCGGAAAAGCCATACTTTTCAACCGACAATTGTCTTTTCCCGATTTTGTCTCCCTTATAATAATGCAGAAAGGACCGCTATTTCATGGCCAAGCTCTACTTCCGATACGGGGCGATGGGCTCCTCCAAGACCGCCAACGCCATCATGGTGCAATATAACTATCAGGAACGGGGACAGAACGCCCTGATGCTCAAGCCCCGCCTGGACAGCCGGGACGAGGAGCACACAGTGGGCTCCCGTTCGGGGCTGAACGCCCCCTGCCGATACATGGAGGAGCTGGACGACATCGACCTGACCGCCTGCGACTGCGTGATCGTGGACGAGGCGCAGTTCCTGACCAAAGCCCAGGTTCAGCGACTGGTGAGCATCGTCGATGAATTGAACGTCCCCGTGATATGCTACGGCCTGCGGGCGGACTTTCAGGGAAATCTGTTCGAGGGCAGCCATTGGCTGATGGCCTGGGCGGATTCCATCGAGGAGATCAAGACCGTCTGCTGGTGTGGCAGGAAGGCCATTATGAACGCTCGCGTCGCCAACGGCAGGGTAGTCAAGACCGGCGAGCAGATCGTGCTGGGCGGCAATGAAAGCTATGTGGCCCTCTGCCGCAGGCACTGGGCCCTGGGCGAGCTGGCGCCGATGGAGATTCGCAGGATCTCCGCCGGGAAAGCGGCGTATATGCCGCTGCTGCTGGAGGCCGACCCCAGCCGCGCCATGATCGAGCGGTATCTGGATGCGGGCGAGCTGTACGTGCTGATGGCAAACGGGCAGACAGTCGCCGTGGCCGTCATGTCAGAACGCGAGGACGGCAGCTGCGAGCTCAAAAACCTGGCCGTGGCCCCGGACATGCGGGGCCAGGGCTACGGCGCAAAGCTGCTGCGCCACCTTTTCAAGGTGATGGCGGCGCGATATGACAGAATGTACGTGGGCACCAGCGAGGGCAACGTGGCATTTTACGAGCGCTTCGGTTTTGTAAAGGACGGCGTGATCGCGGATTTCTTCACGGAGCATTACGAGGAACCCATTGTGGAGGACGGCAGGGTCCTGCGGGACATGATCGTGCTGGCGCGGCAGTTGTAATGCGCTGTGAAAGTGCGCGGGAAGGAGCCGTTCATCGCAAAGGGAAGGCCGTCGCCGGTTTGTGCGGACTGCCTCAAGCGGTTCGGCCCCCTCTGCCATCGTAGGACCAGCTTCGACTTTGCCATGGAAATGGGCCGGTCTGTGGCGGAGCATCTGAAACGATATCAGCAAAGGATTGATCAACCATGAGCCTGTACGCAATTGGCGACCTGCACCTGCATTTCCAGTCCGTCCTGAAAGCGCCGGGGCAGTTGAGGGATCCCGCATGGCGAAATCATGAGGAGCGGTTTAGGAAAAACTGCGCCGCCCTCGTCCGCCCGGACGACACCCTTGTGCTGGTCGGGGATCACAGCTGGGGCCGAAATCTGGCAGAGTGTGAAAAAGATCTGGAATACATCACGGCGCTACCGGGGAGAAAGGTGCTCCTGCGCGGCAACCACGACATGTTCTGGGAGGCGAAAAAGACGGTTGCGCTGAGCCGGCACTTTGAGGGAAAGCTGTGCTTCCTGCAAAACAATTACTTCAGCTACGGGGGGGATTACGCCCTGGTCGGGACGAAGGGCTATACCTTCGAGGGACCGTTCTATCTGGATCGGCACGGAAGGATCAAGGGCTGGGATAAAGAGGCGGCTGAGCACGCCGAAAAGCTGGTGGAGCGGGAGGCCGAGCGCCTGCGCGCATCCTTTGAAGCCGCCCGGAATGACGGCTATCGCCGGTTCATGATGTTCCTCCACTACCCGCCGACGAGCATTCTGGAAAAGCGCAGCGTCTTTACGGACATTGCGGAGGAATACGGCGTGGACAAGGTCATTTACGCCCACTGTCACGGACGGACGCGGTTTCACGACAGCCTGGAGGGAACCGTGCGCGGCGTGGAATACCGGCTCGTTTCAGGCGATTACCTGCTGTGGAAGCCGGAGAGGATCCTATGAACGAGCGCGAATGGGACAAGCGGCTGCACATCCGAACCGTCGGCCGCGAGGATGAGGACAACCCGCACTATTCTCCCTACGAGCCGACGCCGTATACGGTCCTCCGACGCCTGGCCGACAGCGGCCACATTCGCCGAAGGGACCATCTGCTGGACTACGGCTGCGGCAAGGGGCGCGTGGCGTTCTTCATGGCGTCGGTCATCGGCTGTCGTGTGACAGGCATCGACCACTCCCGGAAGCTGATCGACATGGCGGTGGAAAACCGCAGAGCCTCCGGCCTAGGCGACCGGGTGATGTTGAAATGCTGTCTTGCAGAGCAGTACGCGGTCCAGGACGAGAACGCGTTCTTCTTCTTCAATCCGTTCTCTGTGAAGGTATTCGAGGGTGTAGTACGGAAACTGGCGGCGAAAAGCATCGGGAAATTGATCCTCTATTATCCCTCAGAGGATTACGTGAACTGCCTGAATCAGATACCGGAGATTGAACACGTCGAAACCATCGACTGCGGCGATCTGTTCAACGGTAAAAACGACCGGGAGAGGATTGAGATATACCGGCTGAACGCACGACCTGACTGAGCATATGGGGATGGCGCAATGAACCTGATCACACAGTCGCACAGGATCTTTACCCGCTTCATCATCGGCCTGCTGTTTTTTGCTTAGGCATTGCTTCCACATCCCCGCCCCGTCAAATTGGCACCGAAAGACAGGAGGCATTCCACCATGAAACGCATTGTTCTTGTTGCCCTGCTGGCCCTTGCGCTCGCGATATCCGTTCCCGGCGAGGCCAAGCAATCCCTCTCCCCCTACGACTACGTCACAGGCTCAGCCGGTGGCGGCAGGTTCCTCTACTATGACTTTCCGGATATTTCCCTCTATATCCCGGCCTCTTGGGAGGGCCGGTTCACCGTGGAGCCGGACGAGTTCGGCGTCGCCTTCTATCACACCGCCAGCTATGAAAAGTTCCGGGAAGAGGGCTATGGCGACGGCGGCGGCTTCCTGTTCAGGCTCTGCGCCAGCAAGGATGAAGACTTTCAGGATCTCCCCGCCTATGAATACCTCGGGTATAGCGAGAACGCCGGCCTGCATTTCTATCTGACCCTTCCCCCTGAATATACCGCCTATCAGGAGGATGCCATCATGGCGGATTACAACGGGATGGCTGAAGATTTGGATACCATCATAGAGATGGCGCGGATCGCTCCGAGCCTGAGCTTCTATAAGGATGATCTTGTCAGCACGGACGCGGGAATGTCGTAACTGAAGAGGGATGCTGGCATCATTCAATATTTTTCTATCCGCATGGGATTGCTTTAGATCATACAGGAGCGGCGTCGTGCCTCAGTCCGGTACATGTCAGGCACCGGACGAAGGGCGCAACACCGCTCCCATATTATTTGGTTGTAGTTTTATACAGGCTGTGTGGCTTTATTCCTCCGCGATTGCCGCCTCCGGCGGGGTGAAGGTCACGTCGGCCTTGGCGACGGTGACGGCGAGGGTCTGGGCCTCGGCGTCGGGGTCGCCGGCGGGCTTGAGGAACACGGTGTACTCCCCGGCGTTCACGGCGGTGGGAAGTTCATTGTTGAAGTTTTCGCCGTCCAGGGAATATAGCCATTCCCCGTCAGCGCTCACCAGCGCCTGCGCCTCGCCGGTATAGGTCAGGGCGTTGGGCGTGGGAAGGGTGGCGGCAGACTGGTCGGGAACGGGCTGATCTGCCACGGGTTCGTCGGTCACGGATTCGTCCGCAACGGGCTGATCAGCCACGGGTTCGTCGGCGACAAGCTCGTCGGCGACGGGTTCGTCCGCGACGGGCTGGTCGGCCACAGGTTCATCCGCGACGGGCTGGTCGGCCACAGGTTCGTCCGCGACGGGCTGGTCGGCCACGGGTTCGTCGGCCACGGGTTCGTCGGCCACGGGTTCGTCTGTGAGGGGTTTGTCCACGACGGGTTCGTCCGCAACGGGCTGGTCAGCGACGGGTTCGTCAGCCACGGATTTGTCCACGACTGGCTGGTCGGCCACAGGTTCGTCAACCACAGGTTCGTCCGCGACAGGTTCGTCAGCGACGGGCTGATCAACCACAGGTTCGTCAGCGACGGGTTCATCGGCCACGGGCTGGTCAGCGACGGGTTCGTCGGCCACGGGTTCGTCGGCCACGGGCTGGTCCGCGACAGGCTGATCGGCCACGGGTTCGTCGGCCACGGGTTCGTCAGCCACGGGCTGGTCGGCCACGGGTTCGTCAGCGACAGGCTTATCGGCCACGGGTTCGTCGGCCACGGGTTCGTCGGCCACGGGCTGGTCGGCCACGGGTTCGTCCGCCACGGGTTCGTCGGCCACGGGTTCGTCCGCCACGGGTTCGTCGGCTACGGGTTCGTCGGCGACGGGTTCGTCAGCGACAGGCTGGTCGGCGACGGGCTGGTCGGCGACGGGCTGGTCAGCCACGGGCGGGTCAGTGACGGGCTGATCGGCCACGGGCTGGTCAGCGACAGGTTCGTCTGCCACGGGTTCGTCTGCCACGGGTTCATCGGCCACGGGTTCATCGGCCACGGGCTGGTCAGCGACAGGCTGGTCGGCTACGGGTTCGTCGGCCACGGGCGGGTCAACGACAGGTTCGTCCGCCACGGGTTCATCGGCTACGGGCGGGTCAGCGACAGGCGGCTCGTCCGCCGTCTCCGCAAACCGCGCATACACCGCGATTTCCGGCACCAGCGCGTCCACCTGGGCGATCACGGGATCGACTGCGCCGTCTTCGTCCGCGTCCACGAACAGCGGCGTGCCATCCTCCAGGAACCAGCCCTCAAAGGTCGTTCCCTCCGGCGCGGCGGGGTCTTCGGGGCGGAGGATCTCCTCCCCCGCCTTCGCCGTCTGCGCCGCGTATTCTTCCCCGTTCAGCATGAAGCGGTACACCACCACGGCCTCCGGCGCGTCCGAAACCAGGTCGCCGATGGACAGGTCGCTCAAACCGTCCAGGCCCATGCCCCCGTCCGCAACGGG
>CACYZW010000027.1 GCA_902778995.1 uncultured Eubacteriales bacterium | reverse complement strand
CCAGCCGCCCACCACGCCGGTCAGGGCATTGGTGCCGCCGGGGCCTGTGGTGACGCACACCGCTGCGATCCTGTTGTCCAGGCGCGCATAGGCTTCCGCCGCCATGGCGCAGGCCTGCTCGTGGTGGTTGTAGGTCACATGAAGGCCGGGGTTGTGCCCCAGCGCGTCGTTCAGATGCATCGCGCCGCATGATGCTAGAGTGTGTTTCTAAATCCTGACATACAATGCGTAACTGGCGATGCTGACGACAAACGTCAGGGCCCCGAAGAACAGGTAGAGCAGCGCCTGTTTACCTGTTTGTTTGCACCGGAAGGAGATAAAAAATTCACTGTCATGAATCAGAACCGGCTCGGCATGCCGAGCAATACATTGTCAACTATCGTCTTCCATATCCCGAATTCTCTTTTCCAGTGTCGCTGTGTATTGCGTCAGTTTCTTTATGTTCTCGTTCTGCTTGGAAATGACAACCGTTATCGACATCAGAATCATCAGGATGCAAAAAAACAGAATTGCAAACAAGGCATTTGACTGCACCTCAATGCCCAGAATATTGGTAACGGTATTCAGCAGCTGTGGAAAGATTGACAAAACAAGCATGACCAATCCACTTGCAATCCATAATAATGTATACCGAAGCGCAAGCTTATGCTTCTTCAGCAGTATGACGAGTATAATAAAGTAGATTACCAGCGCAAACAGTATCGCCAATCTCAAAGACGGAGAAAGCATGTCACCAACACTCCTTTATGAGGAAAAGCGGGCAAGAACCATCGCAATTGATACTTTAATCATATAATAAACCGATCTAAGGGGATTGATGGAACTTGTTCCGCCCTGTCGCTCGCGCATCTCAACCGGTACTTCCACTATTTTCGCTCCATGCACCGCCGCATAGATTATCGCTTCAGGTTCAGGATAATCCTGAGCATAGGTTTTAGCGTATTCCCCGATGAAGCGTTTATTCACTGCGCGCATACCGCTTGTCACATCCGACACGTTCACGCCACAAAGCAAGCGAATCAATCCGCTTAAGAAGCCGATACCGAACCGACGGAAACCCGTAGACTGAAATCCTTGTTTGCGGATAAACCTCGACCCTATTGCGATGTCCGCCGAGTTTGAGGCAATCGAGTCAATCAGCGCGTTCAAATACCGCGCATCGTGCTGGCCATCGCCATCAAACTGAATCGCTATATCATAGCCGTGTTCATTGGCATAACGGTAGCCAGTCTGCACACCGCCGCCAATACCCAGATTACACGGCAACGAGATATAATTCATATCATGCTCGCGCAGGATCTTTTCAGTATCATCCCGCGAACAATCGTTAATTACAACGTAATCCACCTTTGGACAGTGTTTTTCAACGTCGTGAACGGTATTCACAATGTTCTCTTGTTCATTGTAAGCAGGAATGATAACCAACGTTCTCACAGGTTATGCCCCTTTCCCTGAGCATGGCTTACACATCAAATCGTCAAACGCCCTTACCGCCAGGTTACCGGATCTGAAGTCCTTATGCTATCCTATATGAAAAAACTTAAGGACATCCACCAACGCTATGCCGTTCAGGCACAGTATGAGCGTATAGTAACATAACCCGTTTGATTGGAGCGTTCTCATTGGCATATTCTGGCTGCCCTGACTTCTCAAAATAATAATTGAATAACTCAGCACGCCCAATATGGGGGTAAAGTATCTGCCCTGTATGCCTTCTATCCATTTATACCCCACAGCGGTCCATTGCACGTATATACTGCTCATTATGGCCAGACAACCCATCAAAAACACAAGCATCAGTATAGCGGCATCATATTTTCTGGTGATACATCCCTGAGTCGAACTGTCGCATAGCGTTACGGTAAAAAGAATGGCAAAGCAGAGCCAGATAACAGGCGAAGTGTTGATATTTAAAGCGCCCAATGCGGAGCCGATCATCCACTTTGCCCAGGCTTCGAGATGAAGATATATTGTCCTGATAATAATGATGCAGTAATCAATGGGATGCTTGAGCACAAACAAAAACTGTTCCTTGCTGTTGACACCTTTTCGGAACTCAATCAGGAAATTGGAAGCGATTCTCAACCAAACCGCATTCATGATCGTTGAGATTATGATCAGGCCAAACTTTACCAGTCTCGCGTTCGCCTTGCTTTTAAACTTACTGTCAGGAATTAAGAATACCAGTAGCAGCAAAACAATATATACTATTTTGCACATTGAGAGAATCATACCTGAAACTGCCAGCAAGACAATATCTCTCGTTTTTACTTTGTCAGATTTATAACTCAGATAACCAATATAGGCGATGAAGAATACTGCCAGTGAAATGGTCATCCCATCCGGTGATATTGAAGCGATCTCCTCCAATGTCATGGGGAAAAGCAAAAATACAAAGAAAGCCTTTCTGCCAAATGGCAACAGGTACAGCGCAATCACGCACAAAATCAGGCACAACATTGTGCTTGTACATGCACCCGCGCGATAAATCAGCTGCACGTTGTTTGTGAACATCCCTGCAATTTTAATGCCGATTGCCTGGGGCAGATATGTCAAAGGCGAATAGAGCGCAGCGCCCTGGAACGGTATTTCTGTCGTATTGTTCCAATCGATTTCCGCAGTGCTGTCCCCATAATGGTATAGCGCCTCGGGAAGGATATCCCCACCAAAATTATTTGGGCCCACGTTCTTTGAAACCATCCCAACGTTCGCAATCTCATAGGCTCTGAAAAAATGATGGATTTCATCCGCACCGCTGCCAAGCGGGAAAACGCAAAGGTACGCAATCAGCATGGCCGATAGCACGACCGACATAACCGTCAACTCTTTTAGCCGTAACGCGATCATCACCACTAAAAGGATCAAAATCAATGCCGAAAATAATATAACCTTGTTTTTCAGCGCCGTTTTCTCACAAGACAGAGAAAAACACGCGGAACCCTGTTGTAGCTCTCCGTCCAAAGTGTACTGCGTGGATTCGTCATCCGTATTCATCCACAGGGCGACATTATTTTCTCCCTCGTATTTCTGAGTGATCGAAAGCGAGTATTCGACCCCAGGCTCTATTCTCAAGGGCTGATTCAAATTGTACGGCCTGAATTTTTTGTCCTTCAGCTTTGAAGAAGAGACTTTCCATGCTTTGACCAAATTCTCTCCCGAAAACAATTTTACTCTGAAAACGCCTTTATTATCCCTCCCGTAAGTCCCAATACAGAGGTTGAAACCCTTCAAAGTATCACCGGGAGAAACAGAAATAGTCTGCCTGAACTCAACGCCGCTATCCATTGTGATAGGCACAGTGGCATCCTTCGAGGGGATTTCAAAGTCAAACGCCCCCCAAAGATATATTGCATAAACCGCGATAATGAACAGCGATACCATAGTCACGACAATGGTATGCATAGAGCATTTCTTAACTATTCTTGCCGCCTTCCCAGCGAAAGCCATGTCTGTACCCCTTTCAAAAGAATTGAGTGCATTATTGATTTGCCTTTAAAATCGCCTTCACATACCGCCCCACCGCGTCCTTCCATTCCGGCAGGGGCTCAAACCCGTTCGCAACCAGCTTGCCCTTGTCCAGCCGGCTGTTGAAGGGACGGGCCGCCCTGGACAGGCCATATTCGGCGGAGGTCACGGGCGTGACGTTCACGTTCATGCCCGCCTGTTTGAAGATTTCCGTTGCGAAATCGGCCCAGCTGATGTAGCCGCCCTCGTTGGTGGCGTGATAAACGCCGTATTTCTCCGTCTCGATCATGTCGACGAGCAGCCGCGCCAGATCCAGCGTATAGGTCGGCGTGCCGATCTGGTCGTTCACCACCCGCAGCGTATCGTGGGTCTGGCCCACCCGCAGCATCGTCCTGATGAAGTTGTTGCCGTTCAGGCCGAACACCCAGGCGATGCGCACGATGAAAAACCGCTCCACCAGCGCCTTCACCGCCAGCTCGCCGCCCAGCTTCGTCTCGCCGTACACGTTCAGCGGCGCGTAATCGGCGCAGTCCGGCTGCCAGGGCTCGGTGCCCTGGCCGTCGAAGACGTAGTCGGTGCTGATGTACATCATCTTGCAGCCCAGCGCCCTGCAGGCCTCGGCGATGTGGCGGGTGCCGTCTACGTTGATGGCCCGCACCTTCGGCCGGTTTTCCTCTTCCTCGGCGGCGTCCACGGCCGTCCAGGCCGCGCAGTGGATCACCGCGTCCGGCTTTACATCGTTCAGCACGCGGCTGACCGACGCCGCGTCGGTGATGTCCATTTGGACATAGGGCATGCCGCACACCGCGCTGCCGTCCTGTATGCCGCTGTAGGCCGGGGCGATGTCGCTGCCCACGCCCGCGTGGCCGCGCTTCGCCAGCTCGTTCATCACGTCGTGGCCCAGCTGGCCGCCGACGCCGGTCACAAACACCTTCATATTGACTGCTCCTTACCGGTTTCCGTACATCTTCTCGTAGTAATTCTGGTATTCCCCGCTGATGATGGTCTCCCACCACTCCCGGTTGTCCAGATACCACTGGATGGTCTTGACAATGCCGTCGGCGAACCTGGTTTCCGGCAGCCAGCCCAGCTCGTTGTGAATCTTCGTCGGGTCGATGGCGTAGCGCATGTCGTGGCCCTTGCGGTCGGTGACGAAGGTGATCAGGCTCTCGGGCTTGTCCAGCTCCCTGCAGATCAGCTTCACGATGTCGATGTTGCGCATCTCGTTGTGGCCGCCGATGTTGTACACCTCGCCCACGTGGCCCTTGTGGATGATCAGGTCGATGGCCTTGCAGTGGTCCTCCACGTACAGCCAGTCGCGCACGTTCAGCCCTTCGCCGTACACCGGCAGCGGCTTGTCGTTCAGTGCATTGGCGATCATCAGCGGGATCAGCTTCTCCGGGAAGTGATAGGGCCCGTAGTTGTTGGAGCAGCGGGAGATGGTCACCGGCAGGCCATAGGTGCGGTAATAGGCCAGCACCAGCAGATCCGCGGCCGCCTTTGAGGCGGAATAGGGGCTGGAGGTATGAATGGGCGTGGTCTCCGTGAAGAACAGGTCGGGCCGATCCAGCGGCAGGTCGCCGTAGACCTCGTCCGTGGAAACCTGGTGATAGCGGGTGATGCCGTATTTGCGGCAGGCGTCCATCAGCGTGGCCGTGCCCATGATGTTGGTCCTGAGGAAGATGCCCGGGTCCTCGATGCTGCGGTCCACGTGGCTCTCCGCCGCGAAGTTCACCACGATGTCCGGGTGTTCCTCCTCGAACAGCTTATAGACGCCCTCCCGGTCGCAGATGTCCAGCTTTACGAAGCGGAAGTTGGGATTGTCCATCACCGGGGCCAGCGTGGAAAGATTGCCCGCGTAGGTCAGCTTGTCCACGCAGACGATCCGGTAATCCGGATATTTGTTCAGCATGTGAAAGATAAAATTGGACCCAATAAAACCGGCGCCGCCGGTGACGATGATGGTCATATCAATATCCTCCTTGATTATATTCCTCGATACAGCCTGATTTGTCTATCGGAAACTGAAATCCTCCCGCTCCAACGTCAGATTTGGATTATAATAGGGGTCTCCTTCCGCCAGCGTCCCTGACCATCGATCATTGAAGAGGTCGATTTCCCTTTTAAAACGCTTTTGCTTCTCTGGCGTATCCTCGTATCCGCGACTCTTGCTTTCAAAATGGTACAGCTCCGCATATGGCGTCCATACGATCAGATATCCCGCCTTTCGGATGCGCAGGCACATATCCACGTCGTTAAAAGCCACCGCGTAGCCCTCGTCCAGTCCGTCAATCTCCTCCCACACGCGCCTGGGAATCAGGCAGCAGGCCGCAGTGACCGCAGACAGGTTCTGGGCGATCGTCAGCCTGCTGGCATAACCGTAATCCCCGCGCTTGAAATACTTGTGGGAATGACCGGCGACGCCTCCAATCCCAAGAATCACGCCCGCGTGTTGGATGGTGTCGTCCGGATAGTAGAGCATCGCGCCAACCGCGCCTACATCCGCCCGCTGGGCGAACATCAGCATCTGCTCCAGCCAATCGTGCGTGATAACCTGAATGTCATTGTTCAGAAGCAGTATGTAATCCCCTTTTGCCGCCTTCGCGCCGAAATTGCAGATCGCCGGGAAATTGAATCCGCCTTCCCAGGTGACGACGCGAATCTCCGGGCGCTTTTCCAGTAAACGATAGTACTCGAAGGTCTCTTCATCCCTGCTGTTGTTCTCGACGACGATGATCTCCCAATTCCGCCAGGTGGACTTTTCCGAAATGGAATCTATGCATTTTTTCAGATCCTCCACATGATCCATGTTGGGAATCACGATGCTGATGAGCGGCGCGCCCTCAATGACATATTGTATTTTGTAGGTCGAAGGTATCGCCGAATCCTTCACCGTTCCCTTCAGCCCGATCCTGTCCAGATGCTCGTCGAGGGCCGCCCTGGCCGCGGCGATGGTATAGGTTTTGGCCCCGACATCCGAAGCGACAGACCCCGGATGCCCTCTCCAGAAATACAGTATCCTGGGAATATGGACGATGTGCCTCGCCTTCTCCGTCAGTCGAAGGATCATGTCATAATCCTGGCTGCCGTCAAACTGGCTTCTAAAGCCGCCGCCAATTTCATCCAGCAGCGACCGCCTGAACACCGTCAGGTGGCAGATATAATTGTAGCTGCGCAGGGTATCCGGCGCGTAATCCGGCTTATAGTGCGGATAGTACGCATCGGAGGGCGTCTCATGAAACGTGTTTTCATCCGAATAGACAAAGTCTGCGTCCTGTGCGCAGATTGCCTTCATGTTCTCATACAGCGCGGACGGGTGCAGCATGTCGTCGTGGTCAAACAGCGCGATGTAGTTCCCCATAGCCATGTCGATACAGGCGTTCGTGTTTCCGGATATACCCAGGTTTTCCTTCAGCTTGCGATAGCGAATGCGCGCGTCCGCCCCGGCATACTCCTGGCAAACCTTTTCCACGGCCGAATGCTCCGCATCGCTGCCGTCCGCCAGGCAAAGCTCCCATTTGGCATAGGTCTGGTCCAGCACGGACTGGATCATCGGCCGAAGATACTTTTCCGGCGTGTTATACAGCGGAACCAGTATGCTGAAGGTGATATCCTTCGGGAACGATTCCCGCCGCTGGCGCGCCCGTTCTGCGGCGGAGGGCCAGCGGCCTGCATCCCTGATTCTCTTCCTGTCCTTCATGTAGCGCCGACACCGGTTCAGGGCATACCGGACGCCGTGCCTCGGAACATCCCTTGCCGTTCTGAGCGACAGATAAACGAATTCGTTGCTCTTCGCAAACCGCTTCAGCGCGTCCAGCAGATTCCTGGCCGGTTTTGTGGCGCGCCAGAAAAACGAGTTGGAAATCGTCTGGTAAGCCGTCGTCAGCGTTTGGATTTGCGTCTCCTTATCCTCGATCTGCTGCTGCAACGCTTCGATGGAAAGGACCTTTTTCCTGTACCGTTCCGTATAAATATACCGTCTGCCTTCCCCGTGAACGCGCTGTTCGAATCGGTCGTCCATCTCCCAGTACACCGCGCAATCGCGCGGCGAGAAACCAAACCAGCCGAGCATCTCCTCCAGTGAAGCCCCGTTCAGCTGCGCATGCATCTGGGTCACATACAGATACAGCAATATCCGATACTTGATAAAGTCAATCGGCACCGGAAAATTACAGACCCATTCGCAGTCAAAGCAGTATGTGCCCGAATCGTTTCTGGCAAAATTCGTTAACAGCGAATCAATATTGGCGGGATTCAGGGCGGGCGTCTCCGGGATTTCGACCTTTCCAAAGACCCGTTCAAAGTCCTCGGTCATTTCAAAGGGAACGACATATTTGTCCTGTACGGAAAACACCGCCGCCAGCGCTTCGTTGACCTGTGCGATGAACCTGTCCCTGTCAAAGTGCCGCACATCGATCAAATCCGCCAGCGTCTGTCCCTTTATGTAGGGAAATATCAACGCCCCTTCGCGCCATTCAGAGGGCACGACCCTGATGTCGCGATAATAGTCCTGCAGCGCAATGCCGTTTTTGTGAATGTTCTCCAGGTGCTTCCGGGCCGCTTCCTCCCCGGCGCGCTTGCGGACAAAGCAGCCCTCCGCGTCCTCGCAAAGCTCGGTCGTAATGCGATATTCGGGTGCGCGCAGGGCATTGTATTTTACGTACAATACCTGACATGTCTCACGGCTCATTCCTGTGCACCCCCCTCGCAAAACACAAGGAAAGCATTGGCAAACATTTCAAATTTGCCTTCCCGAATCAGCTCGTTCATGACGCTTTCCTCGTCAAAAAAGGAATAACGCTCCCGATCATAGTTCGGCGCGTTATGGATGACGGGATAGGTCCTCGGCAGGCGTTTTTCCGAATACACCTCCAGCGGCAGCTTGTAATCCGGCAACGGATAGTAAAACTCCAGGCCGGTAAAGCCCGCTTCCCGAAGCAGCCGCCCGAGTCCCTCCTTCGAGAATGTCCGGACGCGGTCGACGCCCGGATAGCCCATGAGGCCGTCCATCATGTTTCCGGTGTGATCCTCGCGCGCACCGGCCCAGTATTTGATGCCGTATTTGTTTTCAATGGCGACGATCAGCTTCCCGCCCGGTTTCAGGTAGCTCTTTGCCCTTTTCAGCATGTCGACGAAAGGAGAATCGCTGTTGATATAATAAATCGAATACTCAAGGACGCCGATCAGCGTGACGTAATCGAATTTTTCTTCTATCCGGATGTCCTCGAAGTTGCCGACCATGATTTCAAGATTATTTGCGGTCTTGTTCCGCCAGGCATTGATCGTGGACCTGCGCCGGGAAAGATCGACGGCGACCACGCGGTCACACTTCCTGCAAAACAGGCCGGTGATCCCGCCGCAGCCCGAACCGATCTCCAGGAGAGATTTTCCTTCCCCAAAATCATACCACTCCAGCAGGTTTTCGCGCATCGGAGACAGGTGATACAGCAAGGGCCAGTCCTTCCCGTGAATCAGCACCTCCTCACAGGTATCGCTGCCCTGTGCGATTCGCAGCAGGGTATCCTCGATGTCGCCGTCGCTGTATTGGTCGGTTCCCTTGTAAAACCGGTAATTCAGGCAGACATTGCCTATTTTCTCGCGGTTCTGGTCATTCATCACGCGCTCCTCTGCCGGAATAATCAATCCGGGTCTGCATGTCAAAAAAGCCCACCGTATTCTTGCCGGACGACACCCGGATCAGGCACACGTCGTACAAGCGGTGAAACACTTCAAAGCCGCCGTCCTTAAAGCCCGTGCAGCCCAGGCAGAGCAGGTATTCGCCGCCCTTCAGGTTCATTCGCTGGGTAAAGGAAATGACGCGGACGTCTCCATCCCCGACTTCGCCGGTGTCGAAATCCTCGAACATGGTATTCGTTCCGCAAATGTCGGTGCCCTGCTTGTCCCTGAGCGTCAGCGCGAAAACGGGCTCGCTGATATTTTGATGGAACTGTACCTTTATCCGAACGGTATAGTCTTCGCCCGCGCTGAGCACATTCGTGATGCGCCCCTTCTGATCCATCACGCAATAATCCAGTATCGTGGCCGCCCCGTTGCCATAGGAGGAGCACTCCGGGTTCTCCTCCATGCGCTCGCGCCACAGGCGGCCGTCTGACAGTATTCTGTCGCCCTTCACGTCGGTTCCCGACGCCGCATCCCCCGATTCCGGGACATCCTGACCGGCCATGACCTGCTTGTAGCGGTCGATCATGTCCTTTGGCGTCCCCTCCGCGTATTTCCGCCCCTGGTCCAGCAGTATGACCCGATCGCAATACCTCTGGATACTGCTCAGATCGTGGCTGACGAAGACGATGGTCTTCCCCTGTTTTTTGAATTCCTCGAACTTGTGATAACACTTCACCTGGAAGAAGGCGTCGCCGACGGACAGCGCCTCGTCCACGATCAATATCTCCGGGTCGATGTTGATCGCGACCGCGAAGGCCAACCGCACGAACATGCCGCTGGAATAGGTTTTGACCGGCTGATAGACGAAATCGCCTATGTCGGCAAACGCCAGGATATCTGCCAGTTTTCCGTCGATCTCCTTCCGGGAAAAGCCGATCATCGTTCCGTTCAAATAGATATTTTCAATGCCGGTATACTCCATGTTGAATCCGGCGCCAAGCTCCAGCAGCGCGGAGATGCGCCCGTTCACGACGACGTTGCCCTTCGTTGGGTTCAGCACGCCGGTGATGATCTTCAATATGGTGGATTTCCCCGCGCCGTTGGTGCCGATGATGCCGATGGTCTCGCCTCGATAGACTGAAAAACTGACGTCCCGAAGGGCATAATGCTCTCTGGAATACAATCGACGGGTCGGTGAAAAAACTTCCTTGATTCTGTCTCTCGGCTTGCTGTACAGCCTGTAGACCTTGCTGACATGATCGACCTGAATTGCTGTTTCCGCCATGATCCAACTCCTACAGTACATCGGCAAAATGCTTTTTCAGGCCCTTGAATACAAGCATTCCCATGCCGAAAATAAGCAGCGTGACAACCCAGAAATATATCGTCAGTCCCGCATTTTCCCAAAGCCACTTTTTATATATCAGCGCGTCCCTGTATCCGGACACAACGTAATACATGGGATTCAACTGAAGTACCTTCTTCAGCGTCCCGTCGGGCAGGCTGGTCTCGATATTCCACATGATGGGCGTCACCCAAACCAGGATTTGGAGCAGTATGTTGATGATCTCCCTGAGATCCCGAAAAAAAACCACGACCGAAGCGGTAATATAGCTCAAACCCAGCGCGAGAACGAATGCGCAGAGGGAATAGTATATGATCTGGAGGGAATAGATATCCGGGGCGTGGCCGTAAGCCCAAAAGATCAAGACGGCCACCGCCGCGAAAAACACATGCACATAGATGGAGGCCATGACTTTCACGACCGGCAATATGCTGATCTTGAACACGACCTTCTTCACAAGATAGCTGTAGCTTATCAGGCTGTTGGTGCCATTGGGCCAGGCGTCCGAAAAGAAAAACCAGGGCACGAGGCCCGAGATCAGAAACAGGACAAACGACACGGATGCGCCGCCCATCGCCTGGGTACCCGCCCGCAGCCCCTTTTCAAACACGAACCAGTAGATCAGCACCGTGATCACCGGCTGCACGAACGCCCAGAAAATGCCCATCATGGAGCCGGCATATCGCGTCTTGAAGTCATTGACGGAGAGGCGGACGATCAACTTGCGATTGCGCCACAGGTCAGTGACAAAAGTCGAAAAAAAAGCTATGGTCCTGGATAACATACTGCTAAACCACCATCGAAAAGTATTCAGCCGGAGCAGGCGTCACAAATTCGCGGGCAATCTTCCCAAATCAGATTTCACCGTACACAAAATTGCAGTCGCTGTCCTTTAACAGCGGCGAAGTGGTGTCCTTCTGGCTGAGCAGTTCCTCAGTGACCTCGCCCCAATCCACGCCGATGTCGGGATCGTTGTACCGAATACCCCTGTCGCACTCGCTGCTGTACAGATTGTCAACCTTGTAGCAGAATTCCACGTTGTCCGTCAGCGTCTTGAAGCCGTGACCGAAGCCCCGGGGAATCAGCAGCATGCGCTTGTTTTCCGCCGACAGCTCGGTGGCTGTCCACCGCTTGTAGGTCGGGCTGCCCTTGCGCAGATCCACCGCCACATCCAGCACCGCGCCGCGGGTCACGCGCACCAGCTTGGCCTGGGCCATCGGCGCATTTTGAAAATGTATGCCCCTCAAAGTGCCCTTTTGCGCGGAAAAGGACTGATTGTCCTGCACGAAATCATATTGCAGACCCATATCTTCAAAATTTCGGGTGGACCATATCTCCATGAAATAGCCGCGCTGATCGCCAAATACCTGGGGCTCGATGATGTATACACCCGGCAGATCGGTTTCACTTTTTTTCATCACTACCGTACCTTTCCTTCCGCAACCGCCTTCAAATGTTCGCCATAGGGGCTTTTGCCGTAGCGCCGGGCGGATTCCAACAGCTTTGTCTTTGTGATCCAACCATTCCTGTAGGCAATTTCCTCCGGCGCCGAAATCTTGATGCTCTGCCGCTTCTCGATCATGCGCACAAAATCCGCGGCCTCCACCAGGGAATCCATCGTGCCGGTGTCCAGCCACGCAAAGCCGCGGCCCAAAAGCTGCACGTCCAGCAGATCCCGCTTCAGGTACATGTCGTTCAGCGTCGTGATCTCAAGCTCCCCGCGGTCGCTGGGCTTCACCTGATGCGCCATGTCGGCTACGCCCCTGGGGTAGAAATAAAGCCCGGTAATGGCATAGTTGCTCTTGGGATGCCTGGGCTTTTCCTCCACGGATATCACCCTTCCCGCATCGTCAAATTCCACGATGCCAAAGCGCTCCGGATCGTTGACATAGTAGCCGAACACCGTCGCCCTTCCGCTGTCCTCGGCGTCCGACGTGGCCTTGCGCAGGAGCTTGCCAAATCCGTTGCCATAGAAGATATTGTCACCCAGCACCATGGCGCAGGCATCGTCGCCGATAAATGCCTCTCCCAGAAGGAAGGCCTGCGCCAGGCCGTCCGGCGAGGGTTGAACCACATAGCTCAGGTTCAGGCCAAACTGCCTGCCATCGCCCAGCAGGTGTTCAAAGCGGGGCGTGTCCTCCGGCGTGGAAATGATCAGTATGTCCCGAATGCCCGCCAGCATCAGCGTGGAAAGCGGATAGTAGATCATCGGCTTGTCATAGACCGGCAAAAGCTGCTTCGACGTCACCATCGTCAGGGGATACAGCCGCGTGCCCGCGCCGCCGGCAAGTACGATTCCCTTCATCGTGTCATCTCTCCCTGTTCAGAGTAATCAGAATTATCCGTATGCACCCGTCCAATCAGGACGCCGCCCGTGAAGTCGGGCAGGCCCATGATCAGCCGCTTTGCCTGTCCGGTCCCTTGCCGGGATGCTTCGCCCCCGAACTTCGCAAAGCCCCGTACACGGGCGGGCTGTATGCCTCGGACAGGTCGCTGCCTTTACCTCGCCTGTCGCTCGTCGTCCCTGAGGCCGTCGCGGCGAAAGCGCAGCGCGGCTGTGTTCGCCCGCCTGGCCGCCGCGTCAAGCAAACCGGCCAGGCCGTTGCCCCTGACCTTGGTGCGCAGGCGCATACAAAGGTTCCATGCCTTCATGGGCCCCAGCCACCCGTGCAGCGGTTTGCCCGCCGTACCGTTCAACGAAGCCAAGTCCGGCAGGTTCGCCACCAGTCCTTCAGCGCTTGTCGATATGCCGAGCTTCTCCCGGGCGCACTTCACCGCCCGTCGGCGGCAAGCCTCGCGCCCGTCGGCGTCCTCGATCAGCGCCCTGAGCGCCCGGGCCCAGGCCTCCGTTGTGTTGTCACAGAACACGGCGCACCCCGGAAACGCCTTTATGCGCGTATAGGGATAGACATCAGAGAACACGCCCACGATTCCCGCCGAGGCATATTCGCTGAATTTATTGTAATGCTTGCAGGCGTGAAAGGGCGTGTCCGGCATCGGCGCCAGACCGATATCCCATTGCAGCGCGTTCAATGTGCGCCGGTATGCCCCATAGTCGTCGCAGTAGGGAAGGCACCTGGCGCCCAGACGATCTGCAAATGTCGGCTTCGCGCCGAGAAACTCGAACCGCACGCCCTCGCCGTAGGCGTCCCTGACCTGAATCAGGGCTTCCCTGAGCACGCCTTCAATGTCCCCGATCCGGTCCACCGAGCCCGCGAAGCCTATTTTTACCGGCGTCTGCGGCGCACGGGGCCGGTACTCCACCGGATCGAGGGCGGGCTCCTCCACCTGTATCGCCCGCTTGTCACGGGCGTATTTCTCCAGCAGCAGCGGCGACGGGGAGACGATAGCGTCGCTGATGTCGATCATGTCCCGGATATAGCCCTGTATCTCCCGCTGCCCGTAATTGGAAGCGCTGCCGATCTGCGGCGGAATGTTCAGCAGATCGTCGTCGAGGATATACGCAAGGTATTTCCCTGCGCTACGGGCCAGCCGGGACAGTCTGCGCTCATACCAGCTGTCCAGCCTGCCCAGCAGCACGATGTCCGCCCAGTTGATGTCCCCCGCTGTGAGTTTCATCTCCTGGATGGCGCGGTATTCCAGCCGGCCCTGTTCCGCCAGATATTCCATCTGACAGTGGCCGCACAGCCGCACCGACGGTGTCAGCGCCCGGTAGATCAAAAGAACCCGGCTTTTTCGAGCGGTTTCTTCAGCCTGCGCGTTCATGTCGTGCCTCTCCTGCCGTATCTGTGACATAAGGAAATACCGCATAATCGAGTCGTGCAGCAACGGGATGAATTTTAGTCGATTGCGAACTGCAAAAACCACAGGTCACCCGGATCGGCAATCGATGGTTTTGCAGACAGCAGTTGGCTTGAATTCAGCCGTTAATGCGCCATGAGCATTGTGCGGTATATCCACAATGATCCATGGCGGCCCATCCGGCTTCCGTCCCCTTCAGGACACCTCCAGGCAAACGCCGCACGATCGAATCGTACCGCAGCGAGAAGCATCCCCGCCGTCTTCGACCTGCGAAAAAAACCCGTCTGCCCGCCAGGGCGTTCAGCCCAGCAGGACCATGCCCGCCTTCCGCTTGACGCCGTGGATCAGCGCCAGATGCCGCCAATAAAAGCTCAGGCCGCTCCTGGGCTTTTCAAACTGCGTCAAAAACCGCTCGTCCCCGGGATCAAGCAGGGATTGATACGTCAGATGGAAAGCCCGTGCCTGAGCCTTTTTCAGCAATATCGACCGGCGCACGCCGTCCATCGCCCCCAGGCGCTCCAGCGCATACCCAGCGCTGCCTACGTCCTTCGCGCCCACGGCGTTGCCGCCGTGCTGTCGATAGGCGCCCAACGGCTCGTCGATGTAGACGATTTTGCCAAATCGCGCCGCCACGGCGGCGAGCCACCAGTCGTGCATGATGATACGGGAGGCATCCCCGCGCCGCCCGCCCAATCGGGCCAGGGCCCGGTTGACGCCCATCGCGCCGCCGGTGACCACGTTCTGCATCAGTATGCTGCGATAGTCAAAATGCCCGAAATACTGCTTCTGGTAGCGCATCAGCGAGCGCGCCAGCGGCCTAAGCCCGTCATCCGTAGGGGTCTGATCGCTGAAAACCAGCACAGGCACGTCCGCGCCCCACTTCGATTCGGCGTCCTCGAGGGCCTCCCGGGTCTTCCTCACCTTGTCGGGGTACCACGCGTCGTCCTGGTCGCAAAACAGCATGTAACGCGCCTCGCACCGGTCCATCAGGTGGAAAAAATGATCCCGGGCGTTGCCAAAGCGCCTGCCGGAGCGATAGCGGGCAATCCGGCCGGGGTATCTGCGCGCGTAATCGTCGATCATCGCCCCGGAGCCGTCCGTGGAACCGTCGTCGGAGATCGTCATGTGCCACCGGCTGTCGCTCTGGTTCAATATGGAATCGATTTGCTCCGCGAGAAACGCCTCGCCGTTGTAAACGGCCATCAGGATCTCCACCGGATCGCCGATCTTATCCATCGCTGTCATACCGTCCATCCGCTCTGCCCCTGCCCCGGCGCCTGCCCGCCCGGTTGCCCAGCAGCCTGGCCCCGCAGTTCATCCAAAATGGAATCAGCTCCAGGGGCTTGCCCCCGCGAACCAGCTCCAGCGAAACCTGGCGAACCAGCCTGAGGCCCTCGCCGGTCTCCCCCGCTCCCGCAGCAAAACGGTCGCCGTACCTTGCGAGAAACTCCCCGATCAAACGGTTGCGGGCGTATTCCTGCCTCAGCGTGTGGTTGTGGGAATGCCAGACCTTCGCCTCGGCGCTGTAGGCCAGGCGATAGCCCGCGTTCAGCAGATCTGCGGCGATGAGCATATCCTCGTTGGTCATAATGGGATGCTCGAAACCGCCCACCGCATCGTAGGCCTCCCGGCGGTACGCCGCGCAGACGTCGGCCAGCAGATAGGCCCTCACGCCCAGCCTGGGCAGATCCTCCATACCCCATTCGGCGCTCTGACCGGCATAGCGAAACGCCCTGACGGCTTTCTCGAAGGCACGGGCGTCGCGCCGGGGAATCTGCCTGCCGCATACCGCCCCCACGCGGCTGTCCTCAAAGGGCTCAAGCAGCGCCGCCGCCCAATGCCCGTCCGCCGGAAGGGCGTCCTGGGTGAGCATCACGACAAACGGCGTCTCGCTGGCGCGAATCGCCATGTCCCGCGTGCCGCCGTGGTCAAAGGCCTCCCGCCTTACGGAAATCAGGCGAACCCCCGGCATCGCCGCAGCCAGGGCCGCCGTGCCGTCATCGGATTGGGAATCGACAACGATGATCTCCTCCGGCGGCAGGCTCTGGCTTTGAACGGCCCCGATCAGCTCCCCGAGGGATTCGGAGGCGTTCAGGGTCGGTATGATCACCGTATAGCTCCGCGCTGTCATGTCCCGCAGCCGCGCCCGGCAGCGCGGCTGAAGCGTCCGGCGCAGTCAATCCGTTCGGTATCGCCGCCCCGCGCCCGTCCAAATGCCACAAAGCCCCCGCCGGGAGCGGCAAGCGGCTTCCGGACAGGGCTCTCTTCGGCCTTTTCGCGTACTGGTCTGTCGATCACGTATCTGTATTCCCGCTGTCGTGCGGCTGCAGGCAGGGCATAGCTTCGCCCTCCGACACGCCGGCTCTTTCCTCTCGATCTGTTCATGCCGCCTCCACGCCGCCGATTCCCGGCGTCCGCTTCATGCCGCATGTCTTTGGCAAAACAATCGCCGAAAGCGCGCGTCAAAGGCGCGCCCGGGGAACGTTCCCGCCTCGGCTTAAGTGGGAACCGATGAAAACCGCACTGCATAATCCACCCATTTTCACCGATACCTAACTACGGTTATCATAACACAGGGGTATTGCGATGTCTACTCATAAATATGAAAATTCACGCACAATTTGCCTGAAAAGCCATCATATATCACACATGTACACAGGATTGACACGAAATGGGGATTGACGATTTACAAAAACGCAGATATAATAAATTGAAGTATAAATACTTATACTGTCCGCATGGTGCGGCGCTCGCAATACGTGAAAAGATTCGAGCAGCGAAGGACTGAATGGAGGAAAAGGATTTGGAAAACAAAGAGCGAAAGGACAAGGGGCTGACCATTGATAAAGATGCCCAAATTCAGGTGCTCGTAAACAGTACGAGCGATGAAGGCGACGATGACATCGATCTCGGCCGCGTTTTCCACTCGATGAAATTGCGCTTTCGCCTGTACGCCTGGGTGATTTTGCTGTGCATGACCGTGGGATTGTTCGCCCCTTTGGTGCTGTACCAGTTTACACGGGAGCCGTTGAAGGTATCCTCGGTCGTGACGCTGAAATATGATGTGCCCGATCCCAGCCTGACCAACGAGGCCCTTCAAGCGCTGCAGTCCGATGCAGAGCTTCCGATGGTTCCGGTGAAGGATCTGACCGCACCCTGTTGGGGAATGGTCATCAACGAAGATGGCACGCGGGCCATCAAGAGAGAAGAACTGGATCTGACCCAGATCACCTCTTCCTTCGTGCTGCAGAACGCAATGGATGGAATGGCGCTTTCCCAGCCGATTCAATTGGACGCGCTTCGCAAAAACGTCGTTGTTGAACGCATACTGTCCGAGGACAGCCGGCGGCAGCAGGAAGTCGCCTCCAGCATGGTGGAGGAGAAGAGCGTCAACGCGTACCAGCAGGTGCAGGATCTGCAGCTGCGATATGAAAACACGTTTATTGTGTCCCTGTCCAACGGCTTCAGCAACGGAGACGACCGCAACAAAGTCGATTTGAAGGGCTTTGAGCTTCGCCAGCTGTTGGACCGGATCCTCAGCGCGTATAACGATTATCTGGTAGAGACCTATCCGTATCTCAAATTGCCCGACGACGAATTCTCCGTCATTGATACGGAAAGCTACGATATTCCCGAGAGCACGGAACAGCTGCGCCTTGCGGTCCAAAGATTGTACGACTATTGCGACCAAATGCCCGCCGCGGTAAAGGCATATCGCTCATGGCAAACAGGCCGTTCGCTGACGGACTGGATGGAGACCCTGGAGACGGTTCAGGAGGTCAACGTCGATTATCTCTACACCTTCGTCTATACGAACAGCATCGTCCTGGATAAAAATGCGATCATTACGAGCTACAATTTCCAGATTCGGGACACGCAGACCCGGTTGGACGAAGTCAACGATAACATCGCAACGGTCCAGTCCATACTTGACACCTACAAGAACGATGAGATTTATGTGTCGATGGAAGAGAGCGATGCATCGAAGTCGACCAAGACGACGACGGATTATTACAACGAATTGATCCTCCAGCAGACCAAGAACTACGAAGAAGCGATGACGCTGGAAGCCAAGATCGTGGACTTGCAGAATAAGATCGACAGCATAGGCACCGCAACAAACCTGAAAGAATTCAGCGCTGACCAGGAAAAAATAAAGGAAGCGCGTGAAGATCTGGCGGAGAGTATCAATACATGCTCCACCGTATACGCTTCGATCCGCGAACATATGGAGGAACTGATCACGCACCCGTTATTTACGACCTATGCGGCTCACAGCGCGGCGCTCGGCAAAGAGAAGAATTTCTTACAGGCGTCCTCGAAAAACATGCTGATTGGCCTGGTTGTCGGCCTTGTGATCGGCTGTTTCCTGTGGTTTATGAACAGCTTCATGCCCGAGTTCTCACGCAGGCATGAAGAAAAGGAAAAGGCCGGGACAAGCAGCGACTCTGTAACCCGGGGAAAGGAGGCTGATGGACAATGAAGCAGTCAAGGAGACAGGGCGGAACCCATTGGCTTAGGAATACGATCATCGTTCTTCTGTTTTGCGGCATAGCCGGGACGATATTGGCTGCCATACAGTTCAACCTTCATCCCGAACGAACCAGCGCATCCGCGTCTTTGCAGTTCAGCTTTGACAATGCGGCAGTGGGCAACGGGCCCAACTACTATCCCTTCAACGTGGACGGCCTCAGTTCTGACGAGGTCCTGGAAGAGGCGCTGACATCCACCGGGCTGGAAGGCAAATACACGCCGGATCAGCTTCGGGACAACCTGGTTGTCGTCGGTCAGTATCCGGAAAACCTGGTGGAGCAGGTCATGAGCTATGATTCGCTGATGGATTTTAAGGCGAACCGGGAGCTGACCGTAACGGAATTCCATCCAACGCTGTTCAGAGTGTCCTTATACAACGACTTTGACAAGGGTATCTCCCGGGCAGACCTCGAAGGCTTGCTTGCGGCCATTCTCAGTTCATATCGGACATACTTCGGGAAGACCTGCGCGCTGCACCTGGACTGGAAGGATGATGCCATCTATAATATCGAGGACTACGACTATCTGCAGCAGCTGGAGATCATGGAGGAAGTCATGCAACAGCAATCCCGTTACGCTTTGGACGTGGACGATCTGCTGCCCCATTTCTCTAATGATGGCCAGGGTTTCAACGACATTTCCGTGAGAATGAACAGCCTGATCGACAACGACGTCGTAAACCTGAATGCAACCATCACGATCAATGCGCTGACGCATGATATTGCCAGGCTGATAACACAGTATCAGTTTGAAATCCGGGACCTGTCAAACAATCTGGAAAAGAAGACGGAACAGCTGGAGCGGCTGAACAAGCTGATCGATTCCTATGAAAAGAACGAAGTGATCTACCTGAGTACCTCTGATACTCTGACGAAGATCGACGGCAATTCGTCTGAAACCTATGATCAGCTGGTGAAGGCCCGCAAGAGCGTATCGGACGACATCACGGAAATCGAATCAAAGATCAAAACGTACCAGATTAAGCTGGCCGACCTGATGAACAAGAACGACTCAATCAGCCAATCCACTGCCGCCGTAAAACCGGTTACGGCTGGCGAGGAACAGGGCGATCAACAGACCGATGCCGAGACCATGGCGGTCGAGGAAATAACGGAGCTTTCGAAGGAAGAGATAGAAGCGGCAGCAGCAGAAGCAGAGGCAGCCGGCAAAAGGCAAATTGAGGCGCTGGAAAGAAACATCAGCACGCTGAACGACAAACGCGCAAACGTGACCCAATCCTTCCAAACGCTCCTCAACGCTTATGATGGGCAGCAGGTCAACGAGCGAATGGTGAGCACGTTTAACTATCGCTACGACACCCCGAAGTATCTGTCCGGCGCTTTCATCAAGCAAATTATCAAAACCGCGGGGCCGCTTTGCGTGGTCGGCTTTATTCTCTGCCTGATCGTGTTAATCATCAATCGCAAAAGGGAAATGGACGGCAGGGAATGACGGTGCGTCCCACCCGGGTAAAGACGTCGTCGATCGCAACAGGATACCCGCCCACAATGGAGGATCACCATGTCAGACAACATCATTGATTTCAACAAGCATCGCCGCGAGCATATGGAAAGCCAGTCTTTCAGCGAAGTGTCCCTGCAGACGCTGCTGAACAGGCTCACATCCGCGCCCCAGAACGATCTGATGGCGGATGTCGCCAATTCGCTGCGCAACAAGATGACCCGGCTGCTGATTATGACCGACATCGCGTCGAAGGCGTCCGATATGCTCAGCGCCTACGGCTTTGACCCGAACAACTTCTACCTGGACGAAGAATCCCTGAACCGCTACCTCTCCGGCGATATGCCCGAAGATGAGCAGGCGTTCTGGAACGGCCCCTTCTTCGACTGGGACGCCGACGACGAGCGCGACACCACGGTGCGCGTCGTATCCACCGTGCGCGTCATTGATGAGGACGAGGACGACACCTCCATCCAGCTGGGCCTGGAGATCTTCAAGCTGGGCCGGGGAGACGCGAACTGGCAGCGCTTCGTTGACGGCCAATGGGTCCAGGAGGGCCCGCCCGCCGACATCTTCGACAATCTGGACATGATCGATTTCGACGACGACGATGACGACGATGCGGTTGACGAGGACGAAGAGGACTGGTACGAGGACGACGACGAAAACAGCATCTATATGTATGACTTCGGCAACTCGGCACTCAAGGCGCTGACCCTGGCCGGCATCGACACCGTGGACCAGCTGAAGGCCATGTCCGACGCGCAAATGGCCGCCGTTCCCGGCCTGGACGCGAAGAACATCGCGCGGATCAAAAAGGTGCTGTCCTATTGCGAAGACGACGAGGATACGCCCTGATGCCCCATCGGCTTTATTCGACCCACCTCCCCGAAATCTCCCTCGATTTCGGGGAGGTGTTCGTTGTCCTCCCCCTCCGTAATGTCCCCGGCGCGTGTTTCAAGGGGCGGCATGTGCCGTTTCGAGTGGATTTGCCTCCCGTTCAAGGCGCGGCGCCGTCGACGCCGAAAACGCATTTCGCCATTTTTTGTAATTTACTCTATTTTTATTCACCGGATTGTTCGTCCATTGTCTCCAATTATCCGTTGACACCCGCATCCATTTGCGATAAAATGTTTAAATAGGACAGTTATATATTATCTTCAATGTCGGCGGAGCGCTCCGTCGGCCAGACTGAATACGAAACCGAGGCGATCCCATGGCAACACCAGCAACCACCACCGAAAAGAAGCCAAAAAAGGGCGGCTATCTCCGCCTGGGCGACCTGCTGATTTCAGCGGGCCTGATCACCGAGGAACAGCTCCAGGAGGGCCTTCGACTGCAAAAGGGCACGGGCAAGCGCCTGGGCACCGTGCTCCTGGAGAACGGCTTCATCACTGAGAGCGAGCTGATCGAAGCCCTGCAGATGCAGCTGGGCATCGAATTTATCGATCTGAGCAAGGTCAACATCCCCACCGAGCTTGTGCAGATGGTGCCCAAGAACATCGCCAAGCAGTATCAGGTGGTGCCGGTGCGCGCCGCCCGCGACGAGCTGTACATCGCCATGAGCGACCCGCTCAACTTCTACGCCATCGAGGAAGTCCGCAAGGCCGCCCGCCGAAAGGTCGTGCCCATGGTGGCCATGTCCTCGGCGGTGGAGCGCGCCATACAGGTGCTCTACGGCAACGAGGGCGCGGCCAAGGCCATCGAGGAAATGAAGCGCGAGGCCGCCATCAGCGGCGAAAGCACCGCCGCAGTGGACACCGCCTTTGCCGGCAACCAGGTGAGCGAGGATTCCGTCAGCCAGGCTCCCGCCATCCGCCTGGTGAACGCCATCATCGAGCGCGCCATCACCGAGCGCGCCAGCGACATCCATATGGAGCCCCGGGAGGGCGAATTTTCGGTGCGCATGCGCATCGACGGCCTGCTGCGCGACATACTGACCGTGCCCCGCGAGCTGCAGGCCGCCGTCACCAGCCGCGTCAAGGTCATGAGCGGCCTGGACATCACCGAGCGCCGCGTGCCCCAGGACGGCCGCTTCAACGTGAAGATGCGGGACAAGGACATCGACCTGCGTATCTCCACGCT
>CACYZW010000026.1 GCA_902778995.1 uncultured Eubacteriales bacterium | reverse complement strand
GGCCGCCGTGAGTGGCGTGAGGGCTGGCAAGGACGTGATGCGCTGGGAGCATGCGCTGCTGCGCTGGTACAGCGACAACGCCAATGTGGCCACCGTGAACGCCAAGGGCGAGGTCAAGGCCGTCGCCGCGGGCGAATGCACCGTCTACGCGCTGGCCGCGAACGGCGTCAGGGCGGCGGTAAAGGTGAAGGTGAAGAAGTAACACCGATCGCCCGGAGGACAACAGAACAGGGCATGCCCCTTCGCCCCGGCAGGGCGAAGGGGCATATTTTGGGCGCTTCACGTTTTCCTGTGGGATTTTGGGGAACTCCCTCAGTCATGCTGCGCATGCCAGCTCCCTCAGGGATGGAGCCTTCAGGCGGCGAAGGCGGTCATCCTGCCTCCCTCACCGAGGGAGGTGGCCGATCGCAGAGCGGCCGGAGGGCGTTTTCATTCCACAACTTTCCGTGAAGAGTCATATTTTGGGCGCTTTGCGCACATGTGAACCCTTATATTGCTTCGTCCACCACCCAAAATCCCGCTTCCCCCTGGGTGGGAAGCCAACGCCAGGCTTCCAGACCGGCGGGAGGCTCAGGGGCGCGGCGTCCGGGCAGGGCGTAGCGGACCGCGGCGATTTGGCCGTTCTCCACTTTCAGCCCCGCGAGGCTTTCCGGATAGCCCGAGGCCTCGGGCATGGGCATGCGAACGTAGCAGTAGCCGTCTGCGGGCGCGTCCTCGGCCGGTGGCTGGGTGGCGAAGCGGCGGCGCAGCGGTTCGGCGGTGCCGGGCCAGGGCGCGGTGATGTCCAGGCCGAGCCGCTTCGCGGCGGTGATGCCCGGGGATTGGGCTTGCGCGCCCCTGGGCATCGCGGATTGAGGCCCGGCATCGCATGTCTGCGGTGTAGCGGATGGGGCGGCGGACCCGGTATCGTCGGTTTCAGGCGCCGGGGATGGGGGCTGGGCGTCCGTGGGCGGCAGCGACGAAGGCTGTTCCCCGTCGGCCAGTGGTGTCGCGGGCTGGCACTGAGCCCCGGGGGTTTGCGGCGCTGCGTCCTGAGGCTGAACCTCGTCGGCCCGGGGCGCGGAAGGGTGCGCCTCGGCCTGTGCGGGCTGCGGCGTCCGGGGCTGATCGTCGGGCTTTGATTCGCGGTGCAGGCGCGCGCGGGTCGGCGTATAGACGCGCACGTCGCCCTGGGTTTGCGCTTCGGAGGCCATCGGCGGGCCTGCCGGGGCTTCAGGTTCGGGCGCGGCGGGCTCGGATTCCCGCTGGGGCAGGTCTGCGGCGGGTATCCGGGGCGGGGCGAACAGCGTGCAGGCGGCGCGCTCCAGCGCCTGGGAATCCACCGTGCGGGAGCCCTCCACGTTGCCGGTCAGCGCCAGCGCGCAGGGCCCGCCCGTGGCGACGACAGCCACCCAGGGGTAGGCCTCCAGGGGCCGGCCTTCGATGCTGCGGGGATCGAATTGCCATGCCAGCGTCAGCTGGCCGCGCCTGTCCCGCCCCAGCGCGCCGATGGGCGCGGCGTAGTAGACGCCTTCCCTCTGGCCGATCAGCGCCGCGGAGAGCTCGCTTACCCCCTGGGGCGCGGTGATGATGAAATACATGCTGCCCGTCAGCGTTCGCCTTTCCAGGCGTATGTGGCCGCCATAGCCCGGCATGACCGCGCGCAGCATGATGAACGCCCGCCGGTATTCGTTTCGGATCATGGTCATCCCTCCTGCGTCATGGGTATGCGGGAGGGGCGGGGGAAATTCTGATTTGCCGCGGCGCTTTAATCCTCAGGATTGAACCGTCCGCCCCGATACCCCCAGGTCAGTTTGCTTCTTCCCCGATAAAACCGGATTTACAAGTGCCTCGTTCCCATGCGGTCGTGGCTGCGCATGATCTGGCTGTAGAGGGCGTGCCCTCTGGCCGGGCGGGGCGGGATCCCGGGGGAAGCATGAGAGGGCGCTTCCGCCGGGACGACGGGCGCGGGCGAAGCGGGGGCCTGCGTCGAAGGCGACGGGACGGCGGACGGGACGGGATCGTCGGCGCGGGGAATCGCGTCGGCTTGAAGGTTCGCCGACGGCGCGGCGGTTGCCGGGAACGGCGCAGGCGCGACGGGGGTAGGCGCGGCGTTGCGGCCCTGTCGCGGCAGGGGCGCGCGGGCCTTTTGACGGCGGATGCGGTTGAAAAAATGGCTTGGATGGTCCAAAAAACTCGCCTCCTGTGCTGAAATGCGTCGTAATTATATGCAAAATCAGACCGGAATGACCATTTCCGGGCCAATCGTAAATATTTTTGGGCATCTCGGGCTTGCCCCTTGCAACGGGCGTTGAATATAGATATAATTGATGCGTATAGTTATGCCCATGAGATTTTTACTGGCATGGATGAGAGGCGGTAACGCTATGAGCAACAAACGGGAAATCGAACCTTCGCTGGACTATTTTGAGCTGCGCAGAAGGCACGAAGAATATAAAAACAACCAGAAGCAAAAGGAAGCGCCCGAGGCGACGGAGAGCGCCGGGGAAGCGCCCGTGGAAAATGCGCGCCCCGAGGTGCAATCTGCGCCCGGCCCCTCCGCGCCTGAGACGGCGGAGCCGGTTGCCTATGAGGCGGAGCCGGTTCGCGTTGAGACGCGGACAATCGCGCCCGGGGCCGTCGACATAGCGCCGGAGCCGGCGGATGTCGCGCCCGCAGTCGAGGATGCGCCGCAGACGCTGAATCTGAGCGATACGCTGGACGACGCAGACGCGCCCTCGGAGGGGCAGCCCGTCGACGATGTCCGTGAGGACGACGCCCTGGAGGACGACGACCTGCCGGAAGACGGGAGGGCGAACGACAATCCGAATCCCTTCGATTCCTTTATACACGCCTTCAAGGGACTGCGCGGCAAGCTGTCCCGGCGCTTTGGCCGTGGCGGCGAAGAAGAGGAATACGAGGATGACGCGCCGGAGGACGAGCTTTCCGACGAGGTGACCGACGGTGAAGGCGGTGTTGCGGACGCGCCTGTCGCGCAAGAGCCCGTCACGCCGGTTCAGCGCCCGGCTGAGGAAGCGCCTTCGGAGGACGCGGCGGTGGAGGACGTCCTTGACGAAGCCCCTTCCGTCCGTCAATCCCTCAGGCCGGAGGACGATATGCCCGCGGTGGACGACGGGGACGACGACGAGGATTACGACGACGAGGATTACGACGACGACGAGGACGAGGAGCCGAAAAAACCCGGCCGCCTCAAGCGGTTCATGCGTCTGTTCGTCGTGCGGGTCGACGAAGATGAGAACGGCGACGCGCCGGAGGACGAATTGGACGGGGACGGAACCGACGAAGGCCAGACGGACGCAAACGGCCCCTGGGACGACCGGACGGCGACCGACGACGGATTGCGCGGCGACGAAGCGGCCTGGACAGCGCCGAAGCCAGCGGCGGACGAAAATGAAGGAGGACCTGACATGAGCGATCTGAACAACGTGAATACTGAACTGACCAACACGCTCGCCGCCGAATTGGAAGGCTCGGGCATGTCCCGGCGCGAACGGCGGGAGCTGGCGCAGCGCAAGGCCGCCGAAAAGGCTGCGGCTGAGGCGGCAGCCCAGGCTGAGATCGCGAAGGCCGAGGCGGAAGCAGCGGCGCAAAAGGCCGAGACCGAAGCTCAGAAGGCTGAGGAGGTTGTTCAGGCCGAAGCTCAGAAGGTCGAAGCACGGGCGCTGGAGGCGGATGCCGTCGAGGATGTTTCCAAGGGCATCGTGAATATCGAACCCGCCAAAGAGGACTATGACGTCATCATGGACGAGCCTACCCGCGAATTCAAACCGGTCTCCAAGGCCAGCCTTGACGATCTGATGAACGACAAGGATCTTGAGGAAGACAAGGACGACAAAGACGACAAAGACGAAGAAGAGGAAAAGCCGGTCCGTCGCGGCCTGTTCGGACGCCGCCGCAGGGTGGAGGACGACGAGGATGACGAGGACGACGACGATGACGACGACGAGGAAGAGGACGAGCGGCCCCGCCGCGGCCTGTTCGGACGCCGCAGGGTGCGGGACGATGAAGACGACGAAGACGACGAGGACGATGAGGACGAGGACGACTACGACGAGGACGACGAGGACGACAGGCGCGGCAGGAAGTCGCGCCGGGGTCGCCGCTACGACGAGGACGACGAGGACGACTACGACGATTATGACGACGACGATTACGACGACGATGAGGGCACGTCCTTCGGCCATGTGCTGCTGGGCATACTGAAGGGCTTTTTGACTGCGGTCATGCTGCTGCTGTTTGTGGTGGTGGTGCTGAACGTGCTGAACCTGTTCAACGTAATTTCGCTGTCCGGCCTTGCCAGCAGGCTGCCCACCCGCATGGTGAGCATCTTCCTGCCCACCGAGGGCATGAAGCAGCGCATCAACGTGGAAGCGAATGCCAATCCCGCGCCTGTGGCGGAGGGTCAGCCGCTGGTGCCCCAGGCCGTCGAGACGCCGGCGGAGCAGCCCCAGAGCGCGCCTGTTGAAGAAGCGCCCGCAGAGGAAGCGCCCGCAGAGGAAGCGCCCGCAGAGGAAGCGCCGGCGGAAAACGGCGGCGAAGCGGTGGGCTGAGGTTAGAGCGTGTTTCAATAGTCGGGGATGTGCAGATTTGAGCGCATTTTCCGTCAGGACAATGCGGGAAACAACCGCTTTGGTGGCCTCTGCAGCAGCAGGCCGACGGGCAGACTGCCGACACCCACAAATCTGAGCTTTGGGATGCGGCGCTTCGAAAGGCCTTTGAAATGCCGCCAAATCATTCGAAACTGCAGCTCCCCGCATTTGGGAACACGCGATGGAGATATGACGAGCATCGCAGAAACGCCTTCACGGTGTTCCTGCGATGCTCGCTTTGAATATGGTTTTTTTATGGACTGTGGCGACGCGGACGCCGCCGCTGCAGACCGTCTTGCTTTCGTTCATGGGTATTCAAATTGCGGGAAGTCGATTATGGCAACGTATGGGAGGGCAAAGCATGAAGTACATCGTCGCGCTGGATCAGGGAACCACCAGCTCGCGGGCTGTGGTGTTTGACGAACGGGGGCGCATGACGGCGTCCCACAACATCGAATTTGAACAGATCTATCCCCATCCGGGCTGGGTGGAACACCGCCCCCAGGACATACTGGAAAGCCAGATCACCGCGCTGAAGCTGGCGGTGGAAAAGGCCGGCATTGACGCGGCGGACATCGCCGCGGTGGGCATCACAAACCAGCGGGAGACGACGCTGCTGTGGGACAGGCGCACCGGAGAAGCGCTGTGCAACGCCATCGTGTGGCAGTGCCGCCGCACCGCGCCGCTGGTGGAGCGCCTGAAGCGTGACGGCCTGGGCAATTTTCTGCGGGATCGCACGGGGCTTGTGCCGGACGCCTATTTTTCCGGCACGAAGCTGCAGTGGATGCTGGACGGCATCCCGGACGCACGGGCGCGGGCGGAGAGGGGCGAGCTGTGCTTTGGCACGGTGGACTGCTTTCTGGCCTGGAACCTGACCGCCGGACACGCCCACGTGACCGACGCCACCAACGCCGGCCGCACGATGCTCTACAATATCTACGAGCAGCGCTGGGACGACGATCTGCTTCGGGCCATGGACATTCCCGCCCCGCTGCTGCCGGAGGTGGTGGACAGCGCGCAGGTGGTGGGCATGCTGGACAAGCGCATACTGGGTCGGGAGATCCCGCTGGCGGCACTGGCGGGCGACCAGCACGCGGCGCTGTTCGGCCAGGGGTGCTTTGAACAAGGCATGTGCAAGAATACCTATGGCACGGGCTGCTTTTTGTTGATGAACACGGGGGATGTGCCGGTGCGATCCACCCATAACCTGATCACCACCGTCGGCTGGCGCGTGGGCGGCAAGCCCGTCTACGCCCTGGAGGGCAGCGTGTTCGTGGGCGGCGCGGTGGTGCAGTGGCTGCGGGACGGGCTTGGCCTGATACAGAACGCGGCGCAGACCGAGGCCATCGCTCGCCAGGCGCCGGACAACGGGGGCGTGTACTTTGTGCCCGCCTTCACCGGCCTGGGCGCGCCCTATTGGGACATGTACAGCCGGGGCACCCTCGTGGGGCTGACCCGGGGCGCGAACCGCGCCCATATCGTTCGCGCCGCGCTGGAATCTATCGCCTATCAATCGGTGGATGTCATACAGGCCATGGAGTCAGACGCGGGCATCCGGACGGTCGCCCTGCGCGTGGACGGCGGGGCCAGCGCCAACAACTTCCTGATGCAGTTCCAGGCGGACGTGATGAACGCCGAGGTGGTCCGACCCGTGGTGATTGAGACCACCGCCATGGGCGCAGCCATGCTGGCCGGATTGGCCGTGGGTCTGTGGACGGAGGGCGATTTGAAAAAGCTGCAATCCGTGGATCGGGCGTTCAGTCCAGCCATGGCGGAGACGCAGCGCGCCCGGCTGCTGAACGACTGGCACAGGGCGGTGGAAAGAAGCCGGGGTTGGGCGGAGGAATGATGGCAAGGCGTTGCTGCCCCGGGTATTTTCACACACAAAACACCATGTCGGCACCGTCGACATGGTGTTTTGTATGAGCTATAGCAACCAATGGGTGTCACAAGGCGGGAACCATAGTGGCGGCGATCCGCCGCCCTATACGGCCGTCTGTGGCGAATGACAGTCGCCACAGAGTTGCTTCCGTCGCGACTGTCGCCCGGAGATGGCCACTGTCGCTCAAATGTCCATCACGCAGCAGCCCGTCGGGGCGTCCTGTGTGATTTCAATGGCATTGGGGAGCCGTTTCGCGCCGGTGAGCCGGACGAATTCGGTTTCGTCGGAGATGTCGAAGTGACAATAGCGGTTTTTGAAGTGCATGGCCACGGCGCAGCGGGGCTTGAAGGTCTCGATCAGCTTTACCGCCGCCGGGGTGTCGATGGTAAAGGTGCCGCCGATGGGAATCAGCATCACGTCCAGGTTGGACAGGGCTTCCCTCTGGGCGTCGGTGTCGGGCTGGTGCCCCAGGTCGCCCAGGTGGGCCAGGCGCAGCCCCTTCGCTTCGATCAGGTGGATCAGGTTTTTGCCCCGCTTCGCCCCCCTGACCTCGTCATGGAAGGCAGGAACGGCGGTGATTTTCGCGCCGCAGACCTCATGGATGCCGGGGGCGTTCAGGATTTCGGGATCGCCCGTCACGGCGTTAAAGCAGTTGTGGTCGAAGTGTTCGTGGCTGGAGAGCACCGCGTCGGCCTTCACCCGCAGTGGGGGATAGCCCACGGTGCTGTCGTAGGGATCGGTGACGATCACGCCGCCGAGAAGGGTCAGTTCAAAGCAGGAGTGGCCGAGCCATTTGAGTTTCATCGATTTCATACCTCCATTGTAACGATTATGTCCTACCTCCGCTGACTTTCGGGGAGGTATCGGCGGGGGAGCTTGCTCCCCTGTCCGAAATAATTAGAGTCTGTTTCTAAAATGCCTGAAGCGCATTTGGCTGGAAACTCCGTTGCAGATACGGCGTCTTTGCCTTCATTTCTGCGTTGATTTCGCTTGACTTGCCGCCAGCAAGCCTGCGGAAAATCGCCTTGAATTGCAGGCAAACCCACTCGAAACTGCATCTTCCTGCATTTTGAAACACACTCTAATGCGTAATCGATCAGCGCGCAGGCGTAAAGCCCGCCGCCGCGGGGTGAGTCCTGGGGATTCAGGGCGTTCAGCCTGAGGCAGGCCGCCGCGTGCTGGCGCAGCAGCCGGTCAAAGCGGGTCGCGCCGTCGCCGCCGTCCAGACAGCGCGCGCCCAGTGCGAACAGGCGAAGGCACCCGGCTTCCGGCGCGCGCTCCCGAAAGCGGTGCAGCGACGCGCAAAGGTCGTCCGGCGGGTCGGGCCAATCCGCCTCCAGCCGGGTCAGCCAGTGCGCGCCGGGCCGGAGCCGCAGCAGGCCGTCGGTGAGAACGGAATCGAAGCCCACGGACGACAGCGCGGCGGGCCAGTCCGTCTCCGGGCGCAGGCGGGGGGCGTCGGTGACGAACAGCGCCTCGCCCCGGTCGCGGCGCAGGAAGGCGCAACCGGGCAGCTTTGAAGAGGCGGCGTCCCGCAGGGCGCGGGCCAGGCTATCCATGGCGCTGCAGGGCCTCGGGCAGCGCCTGTACGATGTCCAGTGCGCACATGCCCCGCGCGCCCAGCCTGGCCTGGGCGCCTTCGCCGGCGCGCCCGTGGAGCTCGCTGGCGAAGGCGGCGCACGCGGCCAGGTGGTCGCCCGTCATCTCCGTGCCCATCGCGGCGTATTGGGCCATCAGGCCACCGGTCAGTCCGGAAAGCACGTCGCCGCTGCCGCCCTTGGCCATGCCTTCGCAGCCGCTGGCGCTGAGCCAGGGGACGCCGTCTACGGGAATGACGCTGGTCGCGCCCTTCAATAGCACCTGGCAGCCCAGATCGGCGAGGGCGAGGGCGTCGGTCATGGGGTCGCCCAGGGCGCGGCCCAGCAGGCGCGCGGCCTCGCCGGGGTGGGGGGTGATCAGGTGGTGGGGGCGCAGAAGCGCCTTCAGCGCCTCGCTTTGGGCGATCAGGTTCAGCCCGTCGGCGTCGAACAGCGCCGGTATGCCGCATGCCAGCAGCAGCCGCAGTACCTCCGGCGCGGCCCTGCGGGAAAGCCCGCAGCCGCAGACGATCGCGCGCTTGCCTGCCAGCGCTCCTTCCAGCGCGTTCACGGCCTCGGCGGAGATCGCGCCCGCCCTCTCGGGCAGCGGGAGGGCCATGGCGCATGGAGCCAGCGTCTGCACGATGGGGACGATGGACGCGGGACAGGCCACCGTGACCAGCCCCGCCCCCGAGCGCAGCGCGGACTGGGCGCACAGCGCCGCCGCGCCCGCCATGCCCACGGCGCCCGCCACGATCAGCAGGTGGCCGTTCATGCCCTTGTGGCTGTTGCGGGGCTTGCGGGGCAGGGCGTCGTCCGCGCTTTCCGCGTCCACGAGCAGCGCCATGTGTTCGGGGAAGAAGCGCTCCGGGATGCCGATGTCCGCCGTCTCGATTGCGCCGCACACGTCCAGTCCGTCGCCCAGGTGATGGCAGGTCTTTTCAAACTGGAAGGTGACGGTGCAGTCGGCGTTGACGCAGGGGTCAAAGGCCGCGCCGGTGAGGCCGTTCAGCCCCGAAGGGATGTCCACGGCCACCACGGCGCTGCCCCGTTGCCGCTCGGCGTTCACGCGCCCGATCAGCGCGGCGGCGGAGCCCTCGGGGGCGCGGGACAGGCCCGTGCCGTACAGGGCGTCCACCCACACGTCCGGGGCTTCGGCGGCGTCCTCCGGGGTCAGCTCGGGGATGCCCGCCGCCAGGGCCAGCGCACGGTTGCGGATGGCGTCCGGGGTCCTGGGCGGGGCGGCAGGAAACAGCGCGCACCTGCCGCCGAGCTTCGCGTACAAACGGGCGCAGGCGTAGCCGTCGCCGCCGTTGCCGCCGGGTCCGCAGGCGAAGAACACCCTTTTATCCGCGCCATAGCGGCGAACGAGGGCTTCGCACAGCGCGGCGGCGGCCCGTTCCATCAGATCGATGGAGGGCGTGCCCGTTTCGGCGAAGTACCGCCCTTCCATGTCGCGCATCTGCGCAGGGGTGATGAGAGACTTCATGCGGGGGGTTCATCCTTTCAGGGAGGTAGGAGGCAAGTAGCTCTACCGCCTACCTCGTGCTTCTTACTTCGATGACCGCCATGGCGGCGGCCATGCCGTTTTCGTGGGTGACGGAGACCCATGTGGCAAAGTCGTCGCCGCAGAGGGCCCGGGCACGTTCCAGGGCCTTGCCGCGCAGGGTACAGCGGGGACAGCCCCTTCCGTCAGGGGCGATTTCGATGTCGGCGGGGCCGCAGCCCGCGAAGCCGGTGCCCAGCGCCTTTGACACGGCTTCCTTGGCGGCGAACAGACCGGCGGCGATTTCCGGCGCGCGAAGCTCGGAGGCGGCGCGGATGCGCTCCGCTTCGGCGGGTGTGAACACCCGATCCACGAAATGGGCGCGGCTGATGGCCTGCTTCATGCGACCGATTTCACACAGATCCAGACCGATGCCCGCGATCATGGCGGCGCCTCCCTTCAAAACCGGCGAAAATGCGACTTCCCGTTTAATATTATAGCATATGATCGACGATTTGGACAGATGTTCTTGTAAATCCATCCCCGGATATGTATACTTAATTTGGCCGTGTATGCCGTGCCGGGAACCGGCGGGGCAGGGGCTTTCGTCCAAGGAAGATGAGTGATTGGTCACTGAGTTGCCTGGTGGTTGGTGGAACGGACGAAACGGTTCGTTTCATTTCCTGAACAGATGGTGCTTATGCATCTTGGCGAATTTAGGAACACACTCTAAGAAATCAACACGCGACGACAAGGAGAGGCAGGATCATGCAGGTAACACAGCGTTTCGCCCAGCTGCTGACGAAGAATGTGGGCAAGGTCATCGTGGGCAAGGAGGACGCCATCGCGCTGATGATGGTGGCCATACTGTGCCGGGGGCACGTGCTGATCGAGGATGTGCCCGGCGTGGGCAAGACCACGCTGGCCAGCGCCCTGGCCCGTTCGCTGGACTGCTCCTTCAAGCGCATACAGTTTACGCCGGACATCACGCCCAGCGACATCACCGGCTTTTCCATCGCCAACTTCAAGACCGGCGAGCTGGAATACCGTCCGGGCATGATTATGAGCCAGGTCGTGCTGGCCGATGAGATCAACCGCACCTCGCCCAAGACCCAGTCCTCCCTGCTGGAGGTGATGGAGGAGGGACAGGTGTCGGTGGACGGCGTGACCTACGCCATGCCCCAGCCGTTTATCGTGCTGGCGACCCAGAACCCGGTGGACTTCGTGGGCACCTATCCGCTGCCCGAGGCCCAGCTTGACCGCTTCTTCATGCGGGTGTCCATCGGCTATCCCACCCCCCAGGAGGAGGCGGAGATCCTGGAGCGCTACACCACCGGCCAGCGGCCCATGGAGGAATTGAAGCCCATCTGCACCAGCGCCGACATACTGCGCCTGCAGCAGGAGGTGGAGAAGGTCTACGCCGCGAAGGAGCTGAGGGTATACGTCTCCGCCATCACCGCCGCCACCCGCAAGAGCGGCGCGTTGCAGCTGGGCGTGTCCACCCGTGGGGCCATCTCGCTGCTGCGGGCGGCCCAGGCCAACGCGCTGCTGGACGGGCGGGACTTTGTGAAGCCCGAGGACGTACAGCACATGGCCGAGCCCGTGCTGGCCCATCGCCTAGTGCTGTCTCCCGAGGCGCGCATGCGCAACATGACGCCCCAGCGCATCCTCGCCAATGTGATGGGGAACGTGCAGGTGCCGGTGAAGACGAAATGACGCCATATGCCTCCCGCCGCGCGGGGTTCGCCCTGGTCATGGCCGCGATGCTGGCCGCAGGGCTGAGCACGGGCACGCGGCTGTATTACCTTATTTTTTACGCCCTGCTGGCGATGCTGCTGCTGGGCTTCGTTTCGGTGGTGTGGACGCTTGTGACGCTGAGGGTGGAGCTCAGGGGCGTCAAAGCGCGCGTAAACCGCGGGGATCGGATCTCGGCGGTGTTCAGTGTGCGCCACGGCTGCCTGCTGCCGGTATCGGCCATACGGGTGCGCCTGAGCGTGCCATCGACCGGCGCAGCCAGCCAGGAGGTCAACGTGTACAGCCCGCCCTTTGCCCGCCGTAACTTTCGGCAGATCATCCCCTGCCCCCACAGGGGGGTGTACGAGGTGGGGGTGGTGCGCTTCAGCGTCACGGACGCCTTCGGCCTTCTGAGCCTGGGGCGCAGGCCGCGAACGCGGCTGACGAAGCTGGAGGTCGCCCCCCGGATTCTGGAGACGGAGCCGCTGAAGCTGAGCGCCGCCGACCAGGGGCCGCAGTTCATCAGCCGGGCGGCGGAGGACAACGCCTCGCCCTCGGACGTGCGCGCCTGGCAGGAGGGGGACGAGCTGAAGAAGATGCACTGGAAGCTGTCGCTGCGCAAGCGGGAGCTGATGGTGCGCACCTATGAGGAGACGGCGCGGCCAGACACGCTGGTCATACCGGATCTGCAGCAGATCACAGCCCTGAGGGATCAGCAGCTGACCCTGGAGGACTGCATCTGCGAGGCCGCGCTCAGCGCGGCCCAGGCGCAGCTGCGCGCCGGCTATCCCGTGCGGATGCCCCTGGTGGGGGCGCGGCCCAGGGAGATCGGCGGACAGTTTCCTGCGGACATCCCCGCCTTTGCCGACGCGATGCTGCGGGCGACGTTCGACAGTCCCTACGGCTACGAGCAGGTGCTGCGACTGATGCTGGCCCGCTTCCAGCGCACCGGCGGCGCGGTGCTGGTGACGACGCGGCTGACCACCCGCATCGCGGATATGGCCCTTCGCATGCAGCGCTCCGGCGTGGCGACCCGCCTGATATGGGTGTCCGACGACGACCGGGAGGAAGCGATGGCGCTGATCGAGCGGTTGAAGATGGGCGGCGCAGAGGCGTCGAGGCTGGACCCGTGGGAGAGCGAGGCGGCCAGCGCCCCGCAGCGCGGGGAGGATGAATACGACGGGTAATATGATTTATTCAATCGGGAATTGTGAATGAATGTTAAACTGACCAACAGGGCCCGACTGTCGCGCTCGGCGATACCGGCGGCGCTGGCGCTGCTGTTCGCAGGGAGCGCGATGACGGTGGCGGCCTCGGCCCTGGGCATCGCCGTACCGGCGCTTACGCTGTATGGAGCGGCGCTGATCGCCGTGGCGCTGTGCGCCGCGGGGACGCTTTCCGGCGGCACGATCATCGCGTCGCTGGGCTTTGCCGCGGTGGGGGGCGTATACCTCGCCACCCACGGGGCGGAACTTGCCGCGCTGCGGGAGCTGTTCGACTTCTGGGCGGGCCGGGCGGCGGACTCGGCGCATGTCGCGGCGGGCGGCAGGCTGCTTTTGACCTGCGCCAGCTTCACCTTTGGAGCGCTGTTCTTTGCGCTCATCAACCACAGCGAGTTTGTGAGCGTCGCCACGGTGCTGCTGCTGGCGATACTGGTGGCCTGCCACGCCATGTCCGAATCGGCGTCGCTGGGCGCGGCGGTTCCGGGATTGGCTGCCGCTGCGGCGGCCTTTGCCCTGACCGGAGGGGTGCAGAGGGATTTCTCCGCGCTGCGGGTGCTGTTGCCCTCGGCGCTGGCGCTGGCACTGGCGCTGGCGCTGGTTCCGGGGGGACGGCTGACCTGGAAGCCGCTGGAGGAAGCTGCGGAGCGGGTTCGGGGCATGTTCGAGCAATACTTCCGCTTCACCCACGAGCGCATCGCCTTCTCCCTGAACGAGGCGGGCTATGACCACGCCGGCGAGGTGGGGGACGAGGTGGTCTCCATGCTGGGCGGGCCCGCCCAGCCCCGCACCACACCGGTGATGAAGGTAGAGACCGACGCGGAGGTGCTGCTGCGGGGCACGATCCGCGCGACCTACACCGGCTATTCCTGGGTGGATCGCGTGCCGAAGAGCCGGTTTCTGTACTACGATTTGACCCATCGCACGGTCCGGGACCGGCTGTTTGCGGCCCCTGCGGCGTTGGCGGATGCGCTGCTCAAGACGGACGTGTCGGTGGAGATGCTGGACGACGGCACCAGCACGCTGTTCGTGTCGGGCATGATGGATCGGTTCGACATGGATCTGTCCACCGCCGTCTATTACAACACGGCCGGGGAGCTGTTCCTCTCCCGGGACGTGCAGCGGGGCGACCGCTACAGCCTGCGGGCGCTGCTGCCGGAGATGAACGAAGCGCTGCGTCAGGCGGTGATTGAGGGCGAGACAGCCGGGGACGAGCGCTACCAGGAAATACTGGAGACGCACAACCAGCTGCCGGAGGGCATCGACGGCGGCGTGTATGCCCTGACGATGCAGGTCGTCGAGGGCGCGGAAAACCCCTGGGACCGGGCCGTGGCCATCATGCGCTTCCTGCGGGGGAGCATGCGCTATAACCTGCAGCCGGTCATGCCGCCCAGGGGACGTGATTTCGTGTCCCACTTCCTGCTGGACACCCGGGAGGGCTATTGCAGCTATTACGCCTCCGCCATGGCGGTGATGGGGCGAATCGCCGGCCTGCCCACGCGATATGTGGAGGGCTATCTGGCCCGGCCGGATCTGGAGGCGCTCACCGGCGAGAATGCCCACGCCTGGGCCGAGGTGTACTTCAGGGGCGTCGGCTGGATTCCCTTCGACGCCACGGGAGGCGCCGCCGGCAGCGGCGCGGCTGCCCCGCCGCCCCGACAGGACGGCGTTGGAGACGGGTCGGAGCTGCCGGAGGGCGGCGCGGGCGAGGGGGAAGGCAATTACCAGCCCGAGGATGAAGCCGGCTCAGACGGCGACGCCGGCCTCCCGCCGGACGCGCCGGAGGACACGCCGACGCCCGCGCCCGGGGAATCGTCCGGCGAAGACAGCGGGCCGGAGGATACGCCGACGCCCGAACCCGAAGGGACGCCCGATGCGGCGGACGCGCCGGAGGACGGCGATGTGCCCGAGGACGGCGATGCGCCGGAGGACGGCGATGCGCCCGAGGACGGCGATGCGCCGGAGGACGGGCAAAAGCGGGGCGGCGGGCACTGGTGGCTGCTGTCGATATTGCTGTTGATCGGGCTGATCGCCGTGACCGCGCGATGGGTGATGAAGCGGCTTCGGCTCAGCGACCCCGCTGCGCTGTGCGGCAGCGTGCGCAGCTATCGGGAGGCGGCGATGATACTGTACCGGGCGAACCTGACGTTGCTGGCCCACCTGGGCCAGACGCCCGCAGGCGGCGAGTCGCCCGGGGCCTTCGCCCGGCGCGTTGCGGAGCAGCTCGGAAACGATGATTTCGCGGCCTTCGCCGACGCCGTTGAAAACGCCAGCTACGGCAGGCAGCCCCTGCGCCGGGAGGACATCGACGCGGGCCTGAGCGCCTACGAGGAATTCAGGGACGCCCTCGGCCTGCGGGAGCGGATCAGGTTTATGATGACCCGCGTATTCCGGGGCCTGGGGGATTTTGAGACGATACCGTGACCTTTGAACGGAGGGAAGGACATGCAGAGCCAGATATTCAGAAACAAGAGCGTGGAGAGGATTTCCTCTCCCGAGCAGCTTCAGGACTACATGCGGGTCACCACGCCGGGGGTCTGGATGGTGCTGACGGCGGTGATCCTGCTGCTGGTGGGCATGATTATATCCTCGGCGGTGGTCACCATGGAATCCACCATCAAGGAGCAGGCCGTGGTGGACGAGGACGGCACGGTGCTGCAAATCGCCCTGCCGTTGGCGCAAAAGGAGCTGGTGGAGCCCGGCATGCGGGTGCGCGTGGCGGGCCGGGAGGCCAAGATCGACATGATCTTCCAGCTGGAGGGCGAGGTTCAGGTGCTGGCGGAGCTGACCAAAGAAGGCGACAAGCTGTCCGCGGGGACCTACGACGTGGAGATCGTCACCGAAACCGTCACGCCCATCAGCCTGCTGTTCAACCGGGTGGGCGGCGATTGACGGTTGGATTTCAGCCGCCTGCTTCCTGCCAATGAATAGTATAAATCGCGGCATTCCGCCGTCGAACCCCTGAAAGAAACGTGCTTATGATTTATGGGAGCGACAAAATATGTCTGACAAAAGAATCCCGAAGCCTTTGACGCGGGGCGTGGCGAAGGTGCCCGTGGTCATGCAGATGGAGGCGCTGGAATGCGGCGCGGCCTGTCTGACCATGGTGATGGCCTATTACCGCAAGTGGGTGCCCCTGGAGCAGGTCCGGGTGGACTGCGGCGTGTCCCGCGACGGCTCCAACGCGAAAAACGTGATGCTGGCCGCGCAGAACTACGGCTTCGAGGTCCACGGCTATCGCATGGAGCTTGAGGCGCTCAGGAAAAATGCGACCTTTCCCTGCATCATCCACTGGGACTTCGATCACTTCGTGGTGCTGGACGGCTTTAAGGGCAACAAGGCGATACTGAACGACCCCGCCCGGGGCGTCGTGAAGCTGAGCATGGAGCAGTTCGACCAGGGCTTTACCGGCGTTTGCATCACCGTGGTCCCCGGCCCGGACTTCGTGCCCTCGGGCAAGCGCAAGAGCATGCTGGCCTATGCCCGGACGCGGCTGAAGGGCACCGGAACGGCGGCGGCCTTTGTGGCGCTGACCACCCTGATCGCCTATCTGTTTGAAGTCATCAACCCGGTGGTGTCCCGGATATTCTACGACCGGCTGCTGACCGGGCGGGATGTCGCGTGGCTGAACCCGTTTATCGGGGTCATGGCGGTGCTTTGCGCACTGGAGTTGATTGTGGAGTGGGCGCAGCGGGTGTACAACCTGCGCATCAACGGCAAGATGGCGGTCATGGGCAGCACGTCCTACATGTGGAAGGTGATGCGCCTGCCCATGACGTTCTTCTCCCAGCGTCTGACCGGCGATATATTGCAGCGTCAGTCCTCGAACGGCGACATTTCGGCGACCATCGTGAACACCCTTACGCCGCTGACGCTGAATACGGTCATGATGGTGTTTTACCTGGTGCTGATGCTGCGCTACAGCCCGTTCCTGACGTTGATCGGCTTGACATCGATGCTGGTCAACCTGGTGATGGCCCGCGTTATCTCGAACAGGCGGATCAACCTGACCCGCGTGCAGATGCGCGACGAGGGCAAGCTGGCCTCCGCGACGCTGGCGGGCATCAGCATGACCGAAACCATCCGGGCCGCCGGCGCGGAGGCGGGGTTTTTCCGCAGGTGGGCCGGCTACCAGGCGTCGGTGAACACCCAGTCGGTGAAGTTTTCCCATATGAACGCGACGATGGGCATCATACCCTCCTTCGTCAGCACCGCCGCCAGATACATGGTGCTGTTCTTCGGCGTGCTCTTTGCCATGGAGGGTCACTTCACCGTGGGCATGATCGCCGTGTTCCAGGGCTTTTTGACGAGCTTCATGGAACCGGCGCAGACGCTGATCGAGGCGGGTCAGACCTTACAGGAGATGCGCGCCGACATGGAGCGGGTGGAGGACGTGATGCAGTACCCCGACGATCCTTACGTGCGCGATACCCCGGCGGATGCCGCGGAGGACTTCGCTAAGCTGAAGGGGCGGGTGGAGCTCAAAAACGTCACCTTCGGCTATTCGCCGCTGGGCAAGCCCGTGGTGCAGGATTTTTCCGCGACGATCGAGCCCGGCAGCAAGGTGGCCATCGTGGGGGCCAGCGGCAGCGGCAAGTCCACCATCTCCAAGCTGATCTCCGGGCTGTACCAGCCCTGGAGCGGCGAAATACTGTTTGATGGAAAGGCCATTGGCGACATCCCACGGGCGGTGTTCACCGGTTCGCTGGCCGTGGTGGATCAGGACATCATACTCTTCGAGGACACCATTGCCAACAATATACGCATGTGGGACAAGAGCATCGCCGATTTCGAGGTAATATTGGCCGCCCGGGACGCCCAGATTCACGAGGACATCATGCAGCGGCAGGGCGGCTATCAATGCAAGCTGACTGAGAACGGCAGGGATCTGTCCGGCGGACAGCGCCAGCGGCTGGAGATCGCCCGGGTGCTGGCGCAGGACCCGTCGATCATCATACTGGACGAGGCCACCAGCGCCCTGGACGCCAAGACCGAGTACGACGTGGTGAAGGCCATCAAGGACAGGGGCATCACGACCATTGTCATCGCCCACAGGCTGTCCACCATACGGGATTGCGACGAGATTATCGTGCTGGACAAGGGCGTGGTCGTTGAGCGCGGCACGCATAAGGCGCTTTACGCCCGGGGCGGCGTGTATACGTCGCTTGTGACGAGCGAGTGAGGGCAGCGTTATTGAGTTGCTGAGTTACCCGGTTGCTGAGTGGGGGGCGGCGGATGATTGACGACTGTCAACCATCTGCCAGGTAACCCATCGCGAAGCAACCAAGTAACCAAACAATCCGAAGGGAGTAAGCAAATGGGTTGGTTTGACGACCAGATTCGCGAGCGCATGCGCAGCGACCAGGAGGTATTTGAGGATTCGTTTGTCCGGGTCGCCGGGGCGGTGCTGGGCGGCCACGAGGCGCAGCGCCTCCAGGACGAGCGGCTGATCTCCAAGGCGGCGCTGGATGAAATCGTAAAATACTATCATTTCAAGCCGGTCGAGGTGCCTGACACGATCGAGGACGTCTACGACCAGATGGCCTATGTGATGCGCCCCCTGGGGCTGATGGCCCGCGACGTAAAGCTGGAAGAGGGCTGGTACAGGGATGCCTTCGGCCCCATGCTCGGCTTTCTGCGGGAGAGCGGCGCGGCGGTGGCGCTGCTGCCCAGGGGCGTCCTGGGCTATTCCTTCAAGGACCCGGTTTCCGGCAAAAACGTGCGCGTGAACAAGAAGACGGCGGCGCTGCTCTCGACGGACGCGCTGTGCTTTTACCGGCCCCTGCCGATGAAGAAGCTGGGCATTCCCGACCTGCTGCTATACATGAAGAACTGCATTTCCAAGGCCGACGTGCTATGGATCGCGGTGGCGACGCTGGCGGTGACGGTGGTGGGCTTTATCGAGCCGAAGCTGTCCGCAGGCCTGACCGGGCCCGTGCTCAAGAGCCACAACGTTTCGCTGCTGGTGGGCACGGCGGTGTTTATGCTGTCTGCGGCGCTGGCGAATCTGCTGATCGGGGCGACGAAGAGCCTGCTGACGGAGCGCATCTCCAGCAAGACCCAGCTGGCCGTGGAATCGTCGGTGATGATGCGGGTGCTGTCGCTGCCCGTCAGCTTCTTCCGAAAATTCTCCTCCGGCGAGCTGTCCAACCGCGCCAGCTCCGTGGGCTCACTGTGCGACATGCTGCTGGACAACATACTCTCCACGGGCCTGACCTCGCTGAGCTCGCTGCTGTTCATATTCCAGATTTTTAACTTCGCCCCGGCGCTGGTGCTGCCCTCGGTGCTGATCGTACTGGCCACATGCGTGTTGAGCGTGACCACGTCGCTGGCGCAGATACGCGTCTCCCGGCGCAAGATGCTGCTCTCGGCCCAGGAATCAGGCCTGAGCTTCGCCCTGGTCAGCGGCATCCAGAAGCTGCGCCTGTCGGGGGCCGAAAAGCGGGCCTTTGGCCGCTGGGCGGAGCTCTACGCCCAAAACGCGGCGCTGGAATACAACCCGCCCACGTTCCTGAAGCTGAACAGCGTGTTTTCAAAGGCGATTTCACTGATCGGCACCATCGTGCTGTACTACATGGCGGTCAAGACCGGCGTGCAGCCCAACGAATACTACGGCTTCAGCGCCGCCTATGGCGAGCTGATGGGCGCGTTTACCGCCCTGTCGGGCATCGCCGTGTCGGTGGCCTCCATCAAACCGGTGCTGGAAATGGCGGAGCCGATATTGAAGACCGCGCCGGAGGTGAACGCCGAAAAGAAGGTGCTGCCCGACGTGTCGGGCGGCATTGAGCTGAACCGGGTGTCCTTCCGGTACGAGGACGACGCGTCGTGGGTGCTGGAAAACCTGTCGTTGAAAATTCGCGCCGGGGAATACGTGGCCATCGTGGGGCGCACGGGCTGCGGCAAATCCACGCTGGTGCGGCTGCTGCTTGGCTTTGAAAAGCCCCAGAGGGGCGCGATATACTACGACGGACACGACCTGAACAGCATCGATCCCCGTTCGCTGCGCAAAAAGATGGGCGTGGTGACCCAGAACGGCCAGCTCTTCCACGGGGACATCTTTGCAAACATCACCATCTCCGCGCCGCAGCTGACGCTGGAGGAGGCCTGGGCTGCCGCGGAGATCGCCGGCATCGCCGATGACATCCGGGAGATGCCCATGGGCATGCAGACGATGATCTCAGAAGGGCAGGGCGGCATTTCCGGCGGGCAGAAGCAGCGGCTGATGATCGCCCGGGCCGTGGCCCCCAAGCCGAAGATACTGATCTTCGACGAGGCCACCAGCGCCCTGGACAACGTGACCCAGAAGCAGGTTTCAGAGGCCCTTGACGCTTTGAAATGCACCCGCATCGTCATCGCCCACCGCCTCTCCACCATCCGCAACTGCGACCGCATACTGGTGATGGACGGCGGCAGGATCGCGGAACAGGGCACCTACGAACAGCTGATCGCGAAGAAGGGAAGGTTCGCCGAGCTGGTGGCAAGGCAGCGGCTGGACGTGGAGGACGGGGAGAGCGAACAGAGCGAATAAAGCGGTAAAGCGCATAAAACGAAAGCGGCGCCCGGCAAAGATTGAAGGAAAGAGCCGGGCGCCCATGTCAGTCAGAGAGGGTTGATCCGACTGGCAAGGAAAGTATATCAGGCAAATACCATAAAGTCAATGGGATTATAGATAAAATAAGAGCGCCCGAGCGGCGAAACCCGGGCGCCCCATTGAGGAAGTGCCATAAAGTAATGTTAAAATACTTCATGACACCCGTATTATACTATAATACGATAGGATATATCAATAATGGAATATGGTTTTTTGGGTGTTAATGGGTGGAAGGGCGTTACGGGTCACCCATGTTGTCTGGAAACGGTCGGTTCAGGGGCAGCTTTTGTATGGCAGTTTATGGTACTGGTCGGACTGCGCGGGATTACTCGACCGGCTCCTCGACGGCCACGATGCGCCCCTGGCCGTAGGGCGATTCGTATCCTTCGCCAATGACGCCCTTGAGGTCCTCCTGGATATACTTGGCCACCACGGCATAGTCCGGCTCCCCGCCCTGCAGGCGCACCTTGCCGCCGTCGAACATGGTGAAGCCGTTTCCGTGGTTCAGCAGCAGGTAGTCCACGGCGGCGACCGTGTAGACTTTATCGAGCGCCAGGGGTTCGCCGCCGACCATCACGTTCCTGACCCGGTATTCGCCCGCCACGCCGGCGAAGCCGTTGTTCTCGCCCGTCCGGCAGCTGCTTTCGATGTAGGTATGGATTTCAAGGGTCAGGCCGGAAACCTGAAGGAAGCCCACAAATTCACGGGGCGTATCCTTAGCGCCCCACTCCAGGGCGTCCAGGAGCTGCTGGCCGGTGACCTCCCGCATGGAAATGTGATTGCCAAAGGGGTAGACCGAAATCAGGTCGTTCATGGTGATATCGCCCCTGGGAAGATCGGCGCGAATGCTCGCAGAGCAGACGATGGCCACATCCGCGCCGGTCTGGACGCGGAAGGCGTCGGTGAGCAGGTCGCCCAGGCTGGTCTCCGCGGTGCGAATGATGCGCACAGGCCTGCCGGAATCGGTCACCGCAACGGGATCGTTAATCGACAGCGCCACTGCGGACGTGCCCACCTTTTTGTTCAGCCACTCGCCCAGCGATGTCAGCGCGCCGTCCACGACTTCGGACATTTCGTTTTGAATGCCCAGCAGCTTCGGCGCGGGCACCGGATTGTTCCAGGTGTAAAGGCCGGTGTCGATGCTCCCGTCCGCCGCGGAGATTCGCATCCAGCCGATGCCCTCCAGCTTGGTTCCGCAGGCCTGCCGGACGACATCCCGGCCATTCCGGTCCTTCATAATCACCTTGTCCGTGTCATGGCTGTGTCCGTCCAGCACGGCGTCGATGCCGGTGGTATGCGCCAGCACATCCGCGTAGGTATAGGGCACGGACGTGGCATCGTTGCCCAGATGACACTGCAAAATGACATAATCCGCGCCTTCGGCGCGGGCGTCGTCCACCGCGCGCTGAATTGCGGCATAAAGATCGGCGCCGTCGTTGCCCTGCATAAATCCATAAATGAAGTTGCCGTTTTCATCCTGGAAGAAGCTGGGGGTGGAGCTGAGCATAACATCCGGCGTGGTGGCGCCCACAAAGGCCAGCTTCACGCCGTCAAATTCCCTGATCGTGTAGGCGGGAAACACCAGCTTGCCCTCGCGATTGAAGTTACAGGAGACATAGGGATACTCCGCCATCTCCGCCAGGGCCAGGAAGCGCTCCATGCCGTAGTCGAATTCGTGATTTCCGGGGATGGCGATATCATAGCCCATCTTGTTCATCATATCGACGATCGCCTCGCCCTGGGTCAGAAGGCCCACGGGCTCGCCCTGTATGGCGTCGCCGTTGTCCACCAGCAGCACGTGGCAGCCCTCGCGCTCAAAATAGTCCTTCGTGGCCTTCACGCCCACGTAACCGAAGCCCTGGTCCACGCCGCAGTGGACGTCGCTGGTGAACAGCACCACCACATCCTTTTGCAGATGCGCTTCGCCATTGCCTTCAGCCAGGGCCCATCCCGCCGCCAGCAGCGTCAGCGCGATCAGCATACAGCTGATCCGGCAGAGCATACCCCTTCTCATTCGTTCCATGCATCCATCCTCCTTTTTCTCGATACCGGGCGTGCCGTTGCCAGCCGCCTTTCAGTAACTTCATTATAACACAGTGTTCCGGCCCGGTGCAATAAAAACGGGGTTAGAGTCTGTTTCTAAATCGGCATCCCGCAGTGTGGGTACACCATGAATGAAACACAGGTTGTAACGTTTGCGCCATACCGCAAAGCGTAGTATACTAAGGGTACG
>CACYZW010000025.1 GCA_902778995.1 uncultured Eubacteriales bacterium | reverse complement strand
GTAGCGCGTCCAGCCGGTCAATACCTCCGCGCCGGTGATCACCGCGCCCAGCGGAACCTCGGAGCGATAGACGATGCGCGCGTCCTCCCGGCCCGCGTTACGGGGCGTCACCTTCTCCCGGTAGACGCCGGGGGCCACGATGATCTCGTCACCCGCCACGGCCACCCGGGCCGCGTCGTCGATGTGCCTGAAGGGCATGGATTTGGAGCCGTTGCCGTCGCGGGACGCGCCGGCGTTGACGTAATAGATCATATTCGCTGTCTCCTTTTCCTTACCTGATTTCGCTCTTTCCGCCCATGTACATCCTCAGCGCCTCGGGAATGCGGATGCTGCCGTCGGCCTGCAGGTTGTTCTCCAGGAAGGCGATCAGCATGCGGGGCGGGGCGACGACGGTGTTGTTGAGGGTGTGGGGCAGGTACTTTTTGCCGTCCGCGCCCTTGACGCGGATCTTCAGCCTGCGGGCCTGGGCGTCGCCCAGGTTGGAACAGGAGCCCACCTCAAAGTACTTCTGCTGGCGGGGGGACCAGGCCTCCACGTCGCAGCTCTTGACCTTCAAATCGGCCAGGTCGCCGGAGCAGCATTCCAACGTGCGCACCGGGATGTCCAGCGTGCGGAAGAAATCCACGGTGTTTTGCCACAGCCTGTTGTACCACATCATGCTGTCCTCGGGCTTGCAGACCACCACCATCTCCTGCTTTTCAAACTGGTGGATGCGATAGACGCCGCGCTCCTCGATGCCGTGGGCGCCCACCTCCTTGCGGAAGCAGGGGGAGTAGCTGGTCAGCTTCTGGGGCAGCTCGTCCTCGGAGAGCATCTGGTCGATGAACTTGCCGATCATGCTGTGTTCGCTGGTGCCGATCAGGTACAGGTCCTCGCCCTCGATCTTGTACATCATGTTCTCCATCTCGGCGAAGCTCATCACGCCGGTGACCACGTTGCCGTGGATCATGAACGGGGGCACGTAGTAGGTGAAGCCCCGGTCGATCATGAAATCCCGGGCGTAGGACAGTATGGCGCTGTGCAGCCGGGCGATATCGCCCTTGAGATAGTAGAAGCCGTTGCCGGAGGTGCGGCGGGCGGCGTCCAGGTCGATGCCGTTGAGGCGCTCCATGATGTCCACGTGGTAGGGGATCTCCCATTCGGGCACCACGGGCTCGCCGAAGCGTTCGTTTTCAACGTTCTGGCTGTCGTCCTTGCCGATGGGCACGGAGGCGTCGATGATGTTGGGGATCACCAGCATGCGCTTGCGAATCTCCTCGGCGTACAGCTCTTCCTTCTTTTCGATGTCCTGGAGCTCGTCCTGCATGTCTTTGACCTGTTGCTTGGCGGCCTCGGCGTCGTCCCGCCTGCCCTGGCCCATCAGCGCACCGATCTGCTTGGAGATCTTGTTGCGCTGGGAGCGCAGGTAGTCGGCCCGTTGGATGGCCTCGCGGTTCTTTTTGTCCAGCTCCAGGACCTCGTCCACCAGGGCGAGCTTTTCGTCCTGGAATTTCTTCCTGATGTTTTCTTTGACCAGATCGGGGTTGTTGCGAATCAGATTGATGTCCAGCATGTCGGCTGTTCCTCCTTGATGTGAACTGCGAAAAAGAAAAGCCCTCCTGTCCCTTTTGCCTGGGACGGAGAACTCCGCGGTGCCACCCGGCTTGCCCACAGTATGGGCCGACTCGATGCGCTGTAGGGGGCGCGCCCCTCCGGTTCGTCGCCGGAAGCTCGGAAAGCGGAAGCGAAGGGGCCGCGCCGCCGGTTCGCACCCGCCACCGGCTCTCTGAACGCGCGGGACCCACGCCCTTTTCCTCAATCGCAGCGTGTTTGATTTATTTCATTATAGTGCCAGAATGGGGAATTTGCAAGTAAAGATACCGTTCAATACAGGGCAATCGCAGGGACTGTTGATGTATGGCAATTCAATAGCGAACACCGTGAGGCGGCGGCGTACAGTCGCGTGTCCTTGGCGGAATCGTGATCCGTGCGTTTGCCCTGTGGTTCAGGTCGGCTTTAAAACAGCTGTCCCGGCAGCTTCAGCTTCTGCTTTGGCGGGAATTCGGCGTCAAAGCGTTCGAAGGCCTCCGGCTCGCGCTCGGCGACGAAATAGCCCTCCGGCGGGCCGTACACGCCGGTTATGCCGTCCAGATAGCCGGGGATCAGCTCCCGGCACAGGAAGAAGGAGGCGTCCGCGCCCTCGGGCAGGTCGTGGTAGCGTATGCCGAAATCGCTGGCATAGGTGAAGCCGCTCTTGCCGTAGAAGCCGATGTTGCCCTCGAAGCACAGCGCGCCGCAGCCCAGCGCGGCGGCCTGTTCGATGGAATAGTCCAGCAGGCGCTTGCCGTAGCCCATACGCTTGTAATCCGGGGCTATGCCGATGGGCCCCATGGTCATGATGGGCACGTCCCGCCCGTCGTCGGCGCGAATCACCGCGCGCACGAACATGTTCTGCCCGATCAGCCGCCCGTCCTTCTCCATCACGAAATCCAGCTCCGGCACGAAGGCGGGGTCATTGCGAAAGCGGTGCAGCACGTAGTGCTCCATGCAGCCCGGGCGGTAGACGTTCCAGAAGGCCTCCCGGACGAGTTCCTCCGTGGCGCGATGGTCGGCCTCGGTTTCCCTGCGAATGATGATGTCGTCGTTCATATTGCTCCTCGATAAATAGTATTATCCCTTTACCGCGCCGACGATGAGGCTGCGCTGCACCTGGCTGCTCATGCACAGGTAGAGTATGAGCGTGGGCAGGGTGCCGATCACCAGCGCCGCGCCGATGGGGCCCCAGTCAGTCTGGTACTGGCCGAACATCTGCTGTATGCCCACGGTCAGCGTGCGCACGTTGTCCGAGGACACGAACACCGACGCCATCAGCAGCTCGTTCCACACCTGTAAAAACACGAATATCGCGGCGGTGACCATGGCGGGGAGCATCATCGGCAGTATGATGGTGAAGGCCGTGCGGTAGATGCCGCTGCCGTCGATGAAGGCGGCCTCCTCCATGTCGTAGGGGATCGCGCCGATGAAGCCGGAGATGATGAGTATTGCCATGGGGATGTTGAAGGCGGTGTAGGGGATGATCAGTCCCCAGTGGGTGGACAGCACGTTCAGCTTTAATAGCACGCCCAGCAGCGGCAGCAGCGCCGCGTGCATGGGGATCATCAGCCCCAGCAGCAGGTAGGTCAGCGTCACCTTCTGGCCCTTCCAGCGCATGCGCAGCAGGCCATAGGAGGACATGAAGCTCAGCAGCAGCGTCAAAAGCAGCGTGACCGCCGTGGTGATGACGCTGTTGCGCAGGTACAGGCTGATCTTGCCCGCGCCCCAGGCGTTGGCGTAGTTGCTCCAGATCCAGTTGTGGGGCAGGCCGACCACGTTGCCGCCGAAGATTTCATTGTTGTCCTTCAACGAGAAGGTGAACAGCCAATACAGCGGGAACAGGCAGGCCACGGTCCAGATAACGAGGAACAGCTGTATCAGCAGCTGACCGATGGAAAAGCGCTTTGTCTTCATGGATCGATCCGCTCCTTTCATCGCAGCTGGTCCTGCTCTTTGAAGATCAGGTTCAGAAGCAGCGTAAATACCAGACACTCGGCCACGATGAACATGGCCATGGCGCTGCCCCCGCCGTAATGGTGTACGGTGAATATTTCACGGTACATCGTGGTGGCGGGCACCTCGGTGCCCCGGTTGCCGTCCGTCAGTATCTTCACCATGTCGAACAGCTTGAAGGAGCCGATCAGCGAAAAGGACAGGCAAACCTTCAGCATGGGCTTGATCAGCGGAATCTGAATTGAGAAGGCCATCCGGGGTCCGGACGCGCCGTCCACGTAGGCGGCTTCCAGGATGTCCCTGGAGATGGATTTCAGCGCGCCGTACATCAGCAGCATGTGATAGCCCACGAATTGCCACAGCACGGGCACGAAGGTGGCCCACAGCCGGGTTTCCTTGTTGGCCAGCCAGCCGCCCTTGGGGGTGGGCGCGCCGATAGAGCGCAGGAACATGTTCAACAGGCCGTAGTCGTTGTTATAGATCTTGCGCCAAAGCTGGCCGATGACCACCGACGATATGATGACGGGGATGAAGTATACGTTCCGGTAGAAGCCTTCACCCTTCACGCCCCTGGCCAGCAGCAGCGCCAGCAGCAGCGAAAAGGGCAGCTGCAAAAATACCGAGCAGGCCGCGTAGAGCAGGGAATGGGCCACGGCGTCGGGGAACACGCTGCGCTTGCTGGTGAACATTTCCACGTAGTTCCTGAAGCCCACGAAGTAATCAAGGGTGGGCTTGGTCTTGGTGGTCCAATCCAGCATGCTGTAGAAGGCGGACATGGCGATTGGGATGATGACGATGCAGGTGAAGAACAGCACCGTGGGCAGCACGAACACCATGATGTGCCACTTGTTGGACAATACCTTCTTCATATGCTTTCTCCTGTGTCGTTGGATTGGCGGTTATAGCCAAAAGGGAGATGGCGGCAGCGCCGCCAACTCCCGGGGGTTTTACCAGACTGCGGTGGGCTTATTCGAAGATGGACTCCATGTCGTCGCAGAAGGTCTGACCGTCGATGTCGCCCTGCAGCAGCAGCAGCGTCTCGTCCATGATCAGGTTGCTGTCCTCGCCCTCCAGGGCGGTGTTGCACCACAGCAGGAAGGAGGAAGCCTCGTTGGTGGCGGCCACGATCTGCTGGGTGATGGGGGCGATCTGAGCCTGCTCCTCGTCGGTCAGCTCGACCTTCCAGCAGGGCAGGCCCGCGCCGGACAGGTAGCCGTTCTTGGACAGGTGCTCGGCGCAGAACTGGCACAGCAGGAACGCCTCTTCGGGATGCTCGGTGTAGGCCGCCACGCAGAACTGCTCGGCGGGGCCGCCCATGAACGCCTTCGCGGAATCCACGCCCTCGACGGCGGGGAAGGGCACGGCGATGAAATCAGCGGCGTTGGGCAGCGCGGCCAGGTTGCCGGCCTCCCACTGGCCCATGACATACATGGCGACCTCGCCGTTGTGCCACGGTACCTCGGATTCGTCGCGGGTCAGGGCCGCCACGTCGTCCGGGAACGCGCCCGCGGCCACCAGGTCGGCCAGGGCCTGCGCGCCGGCGACCATGCCGTCGGTCTTGAAGGTGCCGCCCTCCTGCTTGAAGCAGGCCTTGCGCAGATCGGCGTCGCCCGCGAAGCGGAGCAGCAGGATGTCGCCCAGCATGTTGGTGGGCCAGCGGTCGGCGCCGCCGGTGATCATCGGGGTCACGCCCGCGGCCTTGAAGGCCTCGACCGCCGCCAGCATCTCGTCCCAGGTCTCGGGCACCTTGACGCCGTTGGCATCGAACAGGGCCTTGTTGCAGTACAGCACGGAGCAGGCGTTGGTGTAGGGCAGGCCGTAGATCTTGTCGTCGAAGGTCATGTTGGCCAGCGCGCCGTCGATCAGGCGGCCCAGGGTCTCATCGTCAAGGTAGTCGTTCAGCGCCAGGACCTGGCCCATGTCGACTTTCTCCTTCAGAATGCCGCCGGCGTTCCAGTAGAACACGTCAGGCATGGCGTTCTGGGTGGCCAGGGTATCGCCCTTTTCCTTCCAGGCGTTGGCCTCGTTCCAGTCGACCTCGATCTTGATCCAGGGATACTCCGCCTGGAACTCCTCCAGGGTCTTCAGGAAGGGCGCGCGGGTGGCCTCGGACTCAGAGGACCAGATGGAGCCGAAGGTCAGGGTCACTTCCTCGTGTTCTTCGGCCAGGGCCGTCACAAGGCCCAGGCACAGCGTCAGCGCGAGCAGCAGTGCAAGCAGCTTTTTCATGGGGATAGCCTCCTTCATACTTATTTGGGTAAGGCAATATTAACATGTTAAAGCGATTGTATCAAGCACAAAGGGACAAATTGGAAACTATTGATAATAATGATAGCAAAGAGTGACAAACATGCCTTAAACAATAATGTCGATTGGATTTAATATAATCGTGCCCTGTAAGCGATGCGGCCCTTCGGCACAAAAACACCGATTGACAACGCATGCAGCCTGTGTTAACATGAATGCAATACATAGTATAATCATGGAAAATGAGGCAAATGGCATCAACGACAGTAGGGGGATACAACCATGGCTGACATCACCGCGCGGCTGCCGGACGGAACCGAATTCGCGTTCTGGGAGCGGGAGCCCGTATTTGACCGCACGCTGCACGTCGACGCCGGGGCCGCGAACGCCTCCGACGACAACGACGGCAGCGAGGCCGCCCCGTTCAGGACCATCAACCGCGCCGCCGGTCTGGCCGAACCGGGCACGCGGATCCTGATTCACGGCGGCATCTATCGGGAATGCGTGCGACCCGCCCGGGGCGGCGAGAATCCGGAGCGCCTCATCAGCTACGAGGCCTTCGGCGACGGCCCCGTGGTCATCCGCGCCTCTGAGGCGGTGCACAGCTTCATGCCCAGCACCGGCTGGCGGCTGAAGGGCAGGCCGGGGGAGAACCAGCGGGCCGAGGGCGTAAGGGTGTGGGCGCACGAGCTGGACCCGGACATGTTCCGGGGCTACAATCCCTTTTGCGCGGTGAACCTGCTCCACGACAGGCTGTTCATCGAATACGACAAGACGGACATGACCACCTACCTGAACCGCCGGGGATGCGTGTTCTGCGACGGCAGGCCGCTGACGCAGGTGGCGCTGTACCGGCAGCTTGCGGAACGGGACGATACCTATTGGGTGGAGGCCAACGGCCAGACCGTGCATTTCCGCCTCGCCGGGGATGACAGCCCGGAGGGGCACCGCATCGAGATCACCGTGCGGGAGCAGTGCTTCGCGCCGTCGGTTCCGGGGCTGGCCTACATACAGCTGAAGGGACTGGTCTGCGAGCACGCCGCCACGGGCGCGCCGGTGCCCCAGCGGGGCGCGATCTCCTGCGGGCGGGGCCACCACTGGATCATCGAAAACTGCGAAGTGAACTGGTCCAACGCCCTGGCCATCGACGTGGGCAACGAATGCTGGCACCGGGAGGTGGCGGAGGGGCAGATCATCGGCCATAGTGTGGTTCGGGGCTGCGTCATCCGCGACGCGGGCGTCTGCGGCATCGCCGGGCTGTTCGCCGAGCACATGCTCATCGAGGACAATATCATCGAGGGCACCGGCTGGCAGCGCATGGAGCTTTCCTGGGAGGCCGGGGGCATCAAGCTGCACAACAGCATCGGCGGCCTGATCCGCAGGAATATATTCAGGAACACCTTCCGGGCGGATCACCTGTGGCTGGACTGCGGCAACGAGAACACCCGCATCACGTCCAACCTGTTCCTCAACGGCATCGAGCAGCGGGAGGCCATCTTCATCGAATGCACAAAGGACGGCGTGAACCTGATCGACAACAACGTCATTTGGAATGTGGAGGGCCGCTTCGACCCGGCGAAGATTCCCCCGGAGCCGGGCTCCTCGGGCTGGTACAAGCTGCGGGAGAACGAGGCGGTCAACGGCTACGGCATCTATTGCGAGGGCACAGACCGGCTGATCGTGGCCCACAACCTGATCGGCAGGTGCCGGCACAGCGGCTACTACGCCAAGCCCGTGGGCTTTAGAATGGGCGGCTGGGAGCGGGGCGGCACGTCCCGCAAGGCGCAGATCCTGAACAACGTCTTCTACGATTGCGGCGAGGCCGCCATCGTGTTTCCCACCATTGACAACGTCTCCGAGGGCAATCTGTTCCTGTGCGTGCAGGGCGGCTACCTGCGGGTGATGTACCCGCAGCCGGAGACCTGCCTGGATCTGGAGACCTGGCAGGCGTTCAACGGCTTCGACCTGGAGGGACAGCTGGCCTGGTTCGGGATCGAGCTGGACGAGGAGGCCATGGCGGTGCGCACCTTCGAGCGCCACGATTCGCCCTTCGACGCGCCGGGGCCGCCCAGGCACAGGGCGCTGCTCCGCGACCCGGCGCAGCTGCATGCCGTGCCCGCCGTGCCCTGCGTGCCGGGGGACTACTACGGCAATCCCCGCCCCGAGGGCGGCGCGCAGCCCGGCCCGTTTGTGGGATGGGGCGCGAAGCGCCTGCGGCAGGCGTGACAGAGGCGGAGGGGAGCGCGTTGCTGTATTGAAAACGCCGCCCGAAGGCACTCCACGCAGCGTAGGTTGCCTTCCCGCCCCGCCTGTGTTACCCTTGACGCGCAAGGAGGCGAAAGCGATGAATAACTATGTTACGGGGGCCGCGATCCGCAGGCTCCGGGAGGGCAAGGGCATGACCCAGGAGGCGCTGGCGGAGGCGCTCTATGTCAGCGCCAAGGCGGTGAGCAAGTGGGAGACCGGGAAGGGCTTCCCGGATATCAGCCTGCTGGAGCCGCTGGCGCGGGCGCTGGACATCTCCGTGATCGAGCTGCTGTCCGGCGAGGACGTCCGCAACCGCAACCGTTGCGCGAACATGAGCAGGGTCAGATTCTACGTCTGCCCCGTCTGCGGGAATGTGATACAGGCTGTCGGGGAGGCGGTGATCAGCTGCTGCGGCATTGCGCTGCCGCCGCTGGAGCCGGAGGACGCGGACGCGGCGCATCCGATAGGGCTTGAAATCGCGGAGGACGAATACTGCGTTTCCGTCGACCATCCGATGACGAAGGAACACCATATCTCGTTTCTCGCTGCGGTGTCCGACGAGGGCGTACAGCTGGTCAAGCTGTACCCCGAGGGCAACGCGCAGACGCGGTTCAAGATCAACCGCGTGCGGCACGTCTATGCGTACTGCAACCGTCACGGACTGTTTCGCGTGGACACATACAAACAAAGGCGCGCTGAAAAACAGCGCGCCGAAGGGCACGGCCAGGGGCTGTAATGACACATATAATATGCGGAAATGCGTCGAAACGGACGCCTGCCCACCTCCCTCCAGCCGAGGGAGGCTTTTGATTTGAGCGCGTTTCCAAATGCAGGGCAAATACGCCGATTATAATATATGGTTAGGCAACGCACCCTGACGATTCCTGTGACCCACAATCAAAGCGTCTGCTCGGTGCGGGCGATGATGTCGTCCTGGGTGGCCCTGGAGAGCACGTTGAAGAACGCGCTGTAGCCGGCCACGCGCACGATCAGGTCCCGGTGGCGCTCGGGATGGGCCTGGGCGTCCAGCAGCGTCGCCCGATCCACCACGTTGTACTGAACGTGGAAGCCGTGCAGACGGTTGAAAAACGTGCGGATCAGCAGGATCAGCTTGGCCTTGTTCTCCGGGTTGGCGAGCAGCGCGGGCGTCACCTTCTGGTTGAGCAGAACGCCGCCGGTGATCCATTCGGTGCGCAGCTTGGATACGCTCTTGAACACGGCGGTGGGGCCGCTTCTGTCCATGGCGTGGGCGGGCGAGCAGCCCTCGGCCAGGGGCTGGCGGGCCTTGCGGCCGTCCGGGGTCGCCATTGTGCCGTAGCCCTGGCCCACGTTCGCGGAGACGGAGGAGGTTCCGCCGAAGCGTATGCCGCCGATGGGCCCGCGATTGAAGCGGGTGTTGGGGTATTTCCGCATCTCGTCCAGGTAGCTGTCGTAGGCCTGCACCACGAGCTGATCCACATAATCGTCGTCGTTGCCGAACTTCGGGGCCTCGTCGATGAGCATTTGCCGCACCCTCTGGCCCTCCTCGCCGCTGAAATCGTCGAGGATCGCCTGCCAAAGCTGTTCACGGGTCAGCTTCTGTTCCTCGTAGACCAGCTTTTTGATGGCGGCGAGGCTGTCCGCCATGTTTGCGATGCCCACCTGCAGGCCGGAGATGTAGTCGTAGACCGCGCCGCCCTCCTTGATGGTCCTGCCGCGCCCGATGCAGTCCTGTACCAGCGCGGAGCAGAGCACGTCGGGCACGTCCCGCTCGGAGGCCAGGTCGACGGCGTTCTCCACGATCACGCTGGCCCGGGTCAGCTCGCGGATGGTGCTGTCCCAGGCGGCCAGCAGCGCGTCGAAGGACTGCATGTCGGTGAAATGGCCGCAGCCCCTGGCAAAGCGCCTGCCGGTGGTCAGGTCGACGCCGTCGTTCATCGCACACAGCAGTATGCGCGGGAAGTTCAGGTAGCTCATCCCCGTGACGCGATAGCCCCACTTTCCGGGCACGGCGCATTCCACACAGCCGATGGCGGAATAGTTATAGGCGTCCTCCGGCTTTACGCCCCACTGGATGAAGGAGGGAATGATGATCTCGTCGTTGTTGAAGGCGGGCATGCCCGTGCCCAGCTTCATCAGCTCCACGGCTTCGTCCATGAAGGCCGGGTCCAGGTTCCTGTGGTAGCGCACGGTAAGGTTCGGCTGGGGCAGGCGGGCCTGGGCCACGGATCTGAGCACCAGGAAGGACAGCGGGTTCACCGCGTCCCGCCCGTCCGCCGTCTGGCCGCCGATGGTGACGTTCTGGTACATCGGGCTGCCTGCGCTGGAGTAGGTGTGGGCCTGGGAGCGCACCTTGTTGATCGTCAGCGTCTTGATCCAGAGGTTGGTCAGCAGCTCCACCGCCGCTTCGTCGGTCATGCCCCGGGCCCTGCTGGCCTCGTAACAGGGGTAGACGTACTGGTCGAAGCGCCCGTAGGACAGGCTGTGGCCGTTGGATTCGATTTGCAGCACGACCTGTATGAGCCATACGGACTGCAGGGCCTCGTGAAAGGTCTCGGCGGGCTCGTAGGGCACCTTGTCGCAGATTCGGGCCATTTCAAGCAGTTCGCCCCTGCGGGCCGGCTCGGCGTCCTCCGCCATGCGCCGCGCAAGGGCGGCGTAGCGCCCGGCAAAGTCGCGCACGGCCCCGAGCACGACCAGCACGGCCTTGTAAAACACGTTCTTATCGATGCTTTCGGGGATGGTCAGGTCCAGCGCGCCCTGCAGCCTGCGAACCCTTTCCTCATAACCCCTCAGGCCTGTGCGCAGAATCTCCGGGTAATCCACCGCGAGGTGGGCGTCCCCAGCGTTCAGCTTCCCCTCCATGCCGAAAAGCCCCGTCTCCATATACACGGCCATTTCATCGGGGATGAGCGCGCCGCCCCGGGCGCGCAGGCAGTTGTTCTCCCAGAAGGGGGCGATTTCCCGAAGGGCCGCCTTGGTCGGCTCGGTGATGTAAAACACGTCGCCGTCCCGCTTTTCAAACAGATCCAGCTCGTCCATGATAAACGCCATCGTGTATTCCGGAAAGACCGGCGCGAAGCGGTTGGCGGAGGCCTGGTTGCCCGCCAAAAGGCTTTGATCCTCGATGTAGATCGTCATGTTTTCCAGGATGTGCCTGAGCATCAGCGCGCGGCGCATGACCGCGGGCTGGTGCCGGTTGGCGCGATAGGCCTGGGTACACAGAACCGCCCGCTGCGCGTCTATATATGGCTTTTGATCCAGCACGGCTTCCCGGTATGCCTGCATGCGCTCGGTCAGCTTTCCGAAATGTGCGGCGTCTTTCATGGCATTGACCTCCCGATGGTACGATGCGTCGTGACTGATGAGGGTATTATAGCATGCGCTTACTTTCGCGTCAATGTTTCCTTTCGTTCGTAAACAATTAAATTGTTTATATAATTCCTTCCGTTGTCATTCCATTCCTGAAGCGTTTATGCTATAATCAAAACAGCGGTGAGCGGAAGGAAGTAAAGCGGCATGGCATTGTTGGGAAACCTGTTCAACATACAGAAATTCAGCATCAACGACGGCCCCGGCATTCGCACGACGGTTTTTTTTAAGGGGTGTCCCCTGCGGTGCGGCTGGTGCGCCAATCCCGAATCCCAGAACCGAAACGCGGCGAAGGCGGACGCCATGTCGGACGCGGCCTATCGCGGCCGGGCGTACACGGTGGCGGAGGTCATGGCCGTGGCGATGCAGGACGCCGACTTTTACGCCGAATCCGGCGGCGGCATCACCCTTTCGGGCGGAGAAGTGCTGCAGCAGATGGATTTCGCGAAGGCGCTGATCGACGCGGCCCACGCCGAGGGCCTCCACGTGGCGGTGGAGACCACGGGCTTTGCCCCGCCGGAGCGGTTTCGATCCTTCCTGCCGTACCCTGACCTGTTTCTCTATGATTTTAAGCACTACGACAGGGAAATCCACCGCGCCCACACGGGCGTGGACAACGACGTTATCCTCGAAAACCTGCGCGCCGTCGTTCACGCCCAAAGGCCCGTGATCGCCCGGATCCCGGTGATACCCCGCTTCAACGTGGGAATCAGGCACGCAAGGGGGCTCGCCGGGGCGCTTTCCCAGATCGGCGTTCGCGAGGTACACCTGCTGCCCTTTCATCAATTCGGGGAGAACAAATACGAAGCGCTGGGGATCGACTACGCCTGGAAGGGCGTTCCGCAACTGCGCCCCGAGGCGCTGGAAAACTATCGAAGGGTATTTCTGGACGCGGGCCTGGATTGCAGCTTTAAGTAGGTTTTACCCTTGCACAGCGTAAAGATTGTGTGTTATAATCACAGCGTGGAACGAGACCCAAGGGTGAAGTGATACGATGAACAAGCGGGACAACGGGATTCTGGCATTGCTTTCGGAGCACGGCAGGATGGAGGTCGCGGCGCTGGCGCGTCAGCTGGGCGTGTCCGCCGTGACGATGCGCAAGGATCTGGACGCGCTGGAGCGCCGGGGCGTCGTCCGCAGGGAGCACGGCTTCGCGGTATTCGGCGGCAACGACGATCTGAACAACCGCCTGGCCTTTCACTACGAGGAGAAGCGGCGCATTGCCCGGGAGGCGGCGAAGCTGGTCGCGCCGGGGGAGACCGTGATGATCGAAAGCGGAAGCTGCTGCGCGCTGCTGGCGGAGGAGATCGCCCGCGCCGGAACGGGGGCGACCATCATCTCGAATTCCGCCTTCATCGCCAGCTATATCCGTCGCTTTGAAGGGGCGCATGTGGTGCTGCTGGGCGGAGACTTCCAGAACGACGCCCAGGTCATGGTCGGCCCCGTGCTGCGGGTGTGCGTTCAGCAGTTTTACGTGGAAAAGCTGTTCGTGGGCGTGGACGGCTATTCCGACGCGCTGGGCTTCATGTCCAACAACCACCTGCGGGCGCAGGCCGTCCGGGATATGGCGGGGCAGGCGAAGCGGGTGTTCGCCGTCACCCAGAGCAGCAAGTTCCAGCGCACGAGCACCGTTCCCCTGGCGATTCCCGGCGGCGTCTTCGGCGTGATCACCGACGGCGGATTGGAGAATGACGCCGCGCAAAGGCTGGACCGGGCGGGCATCTCAGTTTTCAGAGCCCCGTAAAGAAACGTCGCAGACCGAACCGACCGGCATTTTATGGAGTGGCGAATATGAAGAGATACCACATGGGCATTGACGTGGGCGGCACCAAGGTCGCCTACGGGCTGTTTGACGAGGAAGGGGGCCTGCTGGTCCGGCACCAGCAGGCCACGCCGCTGGATATCGACGGCCCCGGGCTGTGCGACCAGCTGCTGGCGGGGATCGACGACGTTCTCGACATGCATGGCATCGGTCACGGCGATTTGGAGGGCGTCGGCATCGGCATGCCCTCTTTCATACTCTACGAACAGGGCTACATACTGGCGACCTCGGCGCTGGTGAACATCTGTCAGTTCGCCATGCGCGACTACCTGGCGCAGCGCCTGGATTTCCCCGTGTTTCTGGACAACGACAGCAACGCGGCGGCGCTGGCGGAATACCGGTTCGGCGCCGGGCGGGGCAGCAGGCACATGATCTACATGTCCGCCAGCACCGGCCTGGGAAGCGGGCTGATCCTGAACGGGCAGCTGTTCCGGGGCACCTACGGCTGGGCCGGAGAGAGCGGGCACATGCTGATTACCCCGGACGCGGGGGTCGCCTGCGGCTGCGGCAACCGGGGCTGCTTCATGTCCTGGGCCTCCGGGCGGTACCTGCCGGAACAGATCCGGCGCATCGCCCAGGGAAGGGAGACGGTGATGGATCTCGGGCCGACGCTGGACGGCACGGCCCTGCACGAGGCCTGTCGGCGGGGCGACGCCGTGGCCATGGAGGCGCTGGATCAGCTGGCCCACTACATGGCGATATGCCTGTTCAACATCTACCAGCTCCTCAACGTCAATCTATTCGTGTTCGGCGGGGGATTGACCCATTTCGGCGGGATGCTGTTTGACCGGGTGCGCCGGGAATTTGACCGCTACGATCATATGCACATGCCGGTGAACTTCCGCATCGCCGAGTTGGAGCGGGATTTCGGCATCATCGGCGCGGCGGAGCTGGTTCGGCACGACGGCTGACATGAGGCAAATACAGATTAATAGCAAAGGGCGGCGATGAACCATGAAATCTGTCGGCATCGACATCGGCACCACCAGCATTAGCGCGGTGGTATTGGACAACCAAAGCATGCGCATGGCGCGCGCCTGGACCATTTCCAACCCCGGCTTCCTCACGCCGGCGCATCCCTGGGAGCGCCTGCAGGATCCGGATGCCATCGTGGAAACCGCGAAGGGGCTGCTGGACGAGATACTCGACGACAACCCGGACGTGGGCGTCATCGGCCTCACCGGGCAGATGCACGGCATCGTCTACCTCGACGGCGCTGGCAGGGCCGCAAGCCCCCTGATGACCTGGCAGGATATGCGCGCGTCCCGGCCCCTGGCGGACGGCTCGCTCATCTGCGAGGCCGTTCAGGCGCGGTATGGGATCAAGGCCTATCCCGGCTACGGGCTGATGACCCATCTGTACAATGTGGACGCGGGGGCGGTTCCGGCGCGGGCCGAAGGCATTGCTGCGATCCCGGACTATTTCGGCATGGCGATTGCGGGGAATACCAGGCCCCTGCTGCACAGCAGCAACGCCGCGAGCCTGGGGCTGTACGACATCGAAAAGCACGCCTGGCGGCGGGATATTCTCCGGGAATTCGGCGAGGACGGCGGCATGTTGCCCGAGGTCGTCAATCGCTACCAGTCCATCGGCAGCTACCGGGGCATCCCCGTGAGCGTCGCCATCGGGGACAACCAGGCCAGCTTCCTGGGCTCGGTGCGCCACAGCGACGCGGAGATACTGATCAACATGGGCACGGGCGGCCAGATTTCGCTGCTCTGCGACCGCGCCCTCGCCGCCGAGGAGATCGAGACCCGTCCCTTCAACGAGGACGGCTACCTTGTGGTCGGTCCCTCGCTGTGCGGCGGCAGGGCCTACGCCATACTCGCCCGGTTCTTCAGGGAATGCGCGAAGGCCTTTGACTGCGCACAGGCCGATCCCTACGCGGTCATGTCCCGGTTTCTGGAACAGCCGAGGGAGGGCGACCCGATGGTCGTGCGCACCACCTTCGACGGCACCCGTGAACGCCCGGAGCTGCGGGGCGGCGTGGACAATTTGACCACCGACAATTTCACGCCCTGGGGCCTGACCCGCGGCGTGCTGGAGGGCATGGTCAGGGAATTGCTGGACCGCTATGAAACGATGCGGCGCGGCCTGGGCGTGCAGCGCAGCCGGATCATTGCCTCCGGCAACGGCCTGCGCCGCAACCCTGCGCTGCAACACATCGCGGCGGAGATGTTCGGCATGGAGCTGGCCCTCTCGATCAACACCGAGGAGGCCGCCTGCGGCGCGGCTGCGGCGGGCGTCGCCGCCATCGGGCAGGCGGACTGGAGGCAGGCCGTCGGCTTCCGCGGAGGCAGATGAGCCCAGTTTTGCCGCGTATTTGCCGCGTTTACTTAACACTCGACCAAATAATCGTTGACACAGACCGGCGGGTTTGGTATAATACTTACGGTATTTTGCCATATAATTTGCGATTGGGTAAATGATCATATAGAAAGGAACAGGTGAAAGCTTTGGACAACAAGACGCAAAGCCCCTCTGGATATGTGTTGGAATGCCACGGCATCTCCAAGGCGTTCGGCGGAACGCAGGCCCTGAAGGATGTCCAGCTTGAGATACTTCCCGGAGAAGTCCACGCTCTGCTGGGCGAGAACGGCGCCGGCAAGTCCACGCTGATGAAGATCATCATCGGCCTGTACAAGCAGGATGAAGGCACCATCAAGGTCAATGGCAAGCCCTTCCAGGCCAGGGGCCCCGTGGACGCCATCAACAACGGCATCTCGATGATCCATCAGGAGCTGAACCCCGAGCCGCACCTCACCATCGCGGAGGCCATTTTTCTGAACCGGGAGAGCACCAAGGGCCGGTGGTTTTTGGACAAGAAGGCCCAGAACGAGCGCGCGGAGGCCATCCTGCGCAAGTTCAACTTCCCGTTCCCGGCCACCACGGTGATGAGCAAGCTCACCCTCGCGCAGATGCAGATGATCGAGATCATCAAGGCCGTCTCCTGCGACGCGAAGATCATCATTATGGACGAGCCCACCTCCTCCCTGGACAGTGAAGAGACGGACCACCTGTTCGAAACCATTCGGGATCTGAAAAAACAGGGCGTCGCCATCATCTACATCTCCCACCGCATGGAGGAAATCTTCGAGATTTGCGACCGGACCTCGGTGTTCCGCGACGGCACCTACGTCGGCACGAAGAGCCTGGAGGGCGTCACCCGGAACGAGCTGATTTCGATGATGGTCGGCCGCCAGGTGGACAGCATCTTCCCCAAGGTCGACTGCGAGATCGGCAAGACCGTCTTCAAGGTGGAGGGCCTGACCGGCAAGGGCTTCGAGAACATCAGCTTCGAGGTTCACGCCGGCGAGATACTGGGCCTGTCCGGCCTGGTGGGCTCCGGCCGAAGTGAGACGATGCGCGCCATATTCGGCCTCGATCCGCTGACCTCCGGCAAGATGTACCTGGAGGGCCAGGAAATCAGGATCAAGAAGCCCAGGGACGCCATCAAGCGCGGCATCTGCATGGTCAACGAGGACCGCAAGGGCTACGGCCTGTGCCTGCAGCGCTCCCTGCGCGAGAACATATCGCTGCCGAACCTGCCCGACAAGCAGCCCGGCCTCGTCATCGACCAGAAGCGCGAGAAGCAGGAGTGCGAGGACGTGGCGAGGCTGCTGACCGTCAAGGCGGCCAGCATCGAACACACCGGCTTCTCCCTTTCCGGCGGCAACCAGCAGAAGGTCGTGCTGGCCAAGTGGGTCATGGCGAACCCGAAGGTGCTGATACTGGACGAGCCCACCCGCGGTGTGGACGTGGGCGCGAAATCGGATATCCACAGCCTGATGTGCAAGTTCGCCGCGAACGGTCTGGCGGTCATCATGATCTCCTCGGAGCTGCCGGAGGTCATGGGCATGAGCGACCGCATCCTGATCTACCACGAGGGCAAGCTCAACGGCGAGATCATGCGCAAGGACATCCTCAGCGGCGCCGTCACACAGAAAGAGATACTGGCCAAGGAATTCGGCCAGTGATGAAAGGGAGGAAGCAATCGTGGCATCCAACAATAAAAAGATCATGGGCATGGATCAGGACAAATTCAGCATGTTCCTGAGCAAATACGGCATCACGCTGGTGCTGCTGGTGATGATCATCATCGTGGCCATCATCCAGCCGAGGTTCATCGCGCCGGCGAACCTGCTGAACATACTGACGCAGATCTCCGTCAACTGCCTGCTGGCCTTCGGCATGTGCCTCGCCATCACCACCGGCGGCATTGAGCTGACCGTGGGCGCGCAGCTGGCGCTGGTCAGCTGCATACTGGGCGCGCTGGCCAGCAAGGGCGGCATGAACATCGTGCTGGCCTGCGTCATCGCCGTGGGCGTGGCGACGCTGTTCGGCTTTATCAACGGTTTCCTGATTTCAAAGTTCAACATGTTCCCCTTCGTCGTGACCCTGTCCACCCAGCTGATCACCCGCAGCCTTGCGCAGATCATCAGCAACGGCCAGGCCATCCCGATGTCCATCGGCAACTTCCCCCAGGTCTATTCCGGCTATCTGGGCCCGATCCCGCTGCCGATCATCTACATGCTGGTGGTATTCGTCGTCATGTATATACTGATGCACCAGACCCGCTTCGGCCGCTACGTCTACGCGGTGGGCGGCAACGTGAACGCGGCCATTGCCTCCGGCGTGAATGTGTTCTGGGTGCGCACGGCCTGCTACACCATCAGCGGCTTCCTGGCCGGTCTGGCCGGCATCATCATCACCGCCAAGACCACCTCCGGCCAGTCCAACATCGGCATCGGCTATGAGACCGACGCCGTGGCGGCCTGCGTGCTGGGCGGCACGTCCTTCGCGGGCGGCATCTCCACCGCCCCCGGCGTGGTCATCGGCGCCATCATGATCGGCTGCATCTACACCGGCATGAACTTCCTGCGCATCGGCTCCTATTACCAGCAGCTGGCCAAGGGCCTGATCATCATCGGCGCCATCATGCTGGATATGGCCGTGAGCAAGAAGAACCGCTGATCTCATCACCGTATAGCACGGGCGGACGCCCGTAGTTATAAACATTATAAGGAGGAACCCATCATGAAAAAGCTCGTATCTCTCGTACTGGTTCTGCTGCTGATCGCGGCGATCCCGGCCTTCGCCGAGGGCGGCGACGTGAACGGTGACGGCAAGATCGTCGTCGGCTACATCGCCAAGAATCTGACCGACCCCTTCCATGCGCCCATCAACTCCACCGCTCAGGAAGTCATCGACGGCCTGGTGGCGGACGGCACCATCACCGAGTGGACCGGCATTCTGGACGGCAACACCGACGGCCCCCGTCAGTGCGACCTGGCCCAGGACTGCATCAACCAGGGCTGTGACTATGTCATCATCCTGCCCTGCGAGGCCGTTGCCTCCGCGCCTGGCGTCAAGGCCATGGCCGACGCCGGCATCAAGGTGGTCGTGGTGAACTCCAAGACCGAGAACACCGACGACCTGGCGCTGTGCTACTGCGGCTCTGACGACGTGTTCGCCGGCGAGCTGATGGCCAAGTACGTCTCCGAGAAGTGCCCCGACGGCGGCAAGTATCTGCACCTGCAGGGCGTCATCGGCAACTCCGCGCAGATCCAGCGCGGCGAGGGCATCCTGAACGTCATCGGCGCCGACGACAAGTGGGAATGCGTCGCGGACGTGCCCTGCGATTGGGCCGCCGACAAGGCCACCAATGCCGCCCAGGATTACCTGGCCCAGTTTGGTGAGGAGCTCGTGGCGATCATCGCCGACAACGACGACATGTCCTCCGCCGCCCAGCGCTATTGCAATGGCCAGGGCCGTGCCGACATGGTTTGCATCGGCGTCGACGGCAACCAGGGCCCGCTGCAGATGGTGAAGAACGGCGAGCTGGGCGCGACCGTGCTGCAGGACGGCGTGGGCCAGATCATGGCCGGCATCAACGCCATCGTTGCCGACATCAAGGGCGAAGAGGTCCAGAAGCTGTACGACGTTCCCTTCGTGCTGGTCACTGCCGAGAACGTGGATCAGTATCTGCAATAATCAAACCCGTGCAGGCGCGTCCGAAGCGACTGCGTAGCACGCCGAAAGGGGGCGCGGGAATCCGTGCCCCCCTCTTTATATGGCAAGTCATTATCGCATGGAGGTAACGTATGAAGAAATACACAACTGCGGTGCTGGGCATCGGCGTCAGGGGAATGACGCACCTGAAGGGCCTGATCGAGAGCGGGCGCTTTGAAATCGTCGGGCTTTGCGACCTGGAGCTGGAAAAGGCGAAGCATGGCGCGGAGTTCTACAAGCTGGACGTGCCCTGCTATACCGACGCAGAGCAGATGCTTGCGGAGACGAAGCCCGAGGTTTTCGTGTTTGTCACACACCCCAATATTCGCCTTCCGATGGTAAAGCTGGCCCAGAAATACGGCGTGAAGGGCGTTTCGCTGGAAAAACCGATGGCGGAATCGCTGCGCGAGGCCCGGGAGATGGCGAAGATATGCAGGGAATCTGGCATCAAGGCCATCGTCTGCCACCAGCAGAAGTATCTGTCCCAGATGCAGGAGATGAAAAAGCGCATCGAAGACGGCGACATCGGCGATATCGTGAAGATTCACGTGGAATGCCAGCCCTGGATGGCCCAGCTGGGCACCCACTTCGTCGATTACGCGCTGTGGGTCAACGGCGGATACCGGGCCAAGTGGGTCATCGGGCATGTCTCCGGCCGCGCCACGCTGGCGGACTCCCATCCCTCGCCGGACTTCATCATGGGTGAGTTCCTGATGGAGAACGGCACCCGCGCCTACATCGAATGCGGCGACCTGGCCGAGGCGCACCGCGACCCCGGCTACGAGGACTTCGACAACCGCATGACGGTCTACGGCACCAAGGGCTACGTCTGGTGCGAAACCGACGGCTGGTGGGGCGCGTTTACCGCCAAGACCAAGGGCGAGCTGGTCACGGGCAAGAATCCCGGCTGGTACCACCATCAGGAAAAGGCCATCCAGACGCCCTACTACCGGGAATACGCCGCCTGGCTGGACGACGACGCCCAGGTGCACTCCTGCAACATCGACACCGCCTGCCACGGCTATGAGATCCTGGAGGGCATGTGCCTGAGCGCGCTGGACAACACCCGCGTCTATCTGCCCATCACCAATGTGGACTACGAGCCTGTGCTGGATCGCATGGCGCGCGAGCTGCCCGACGTGGGCACCAAGCTGCGCACGCTCTACGACGGAAAGCTGCCGAGGAAAGAATATGACTGACATCATGTCCGGCGGCGTGCGCATCCACTATGAGATACAGGGCAGCGGCGAGCCGCTGGTGCTGCTCATGGGGCTTGGCGCATACGGCCGCAAATGGGAAAAGCATGTGGCCGCCTACCGGGAGCACTTTCAGTGCATACTGATCGACAACCGGGGCTCTGGTCGCTCTGACAAGCCGGAGATGGCCGCCTACACCACCGAGATGATGGCCGATGACGCCCTGGCGGTGATGGACGCGCTGAACATACGGCGGGCCCACATCCACGGCATCTCCATGGGCGGGGCCATCGCCCAGATCATCGCGGCCAGGCATCCGGAGCGGGTCATCTCCCTGGTGCTGACCAGCACCTATGCCCGGCCTGACAACTACTATACCCGGGGCATATCGCTGCTGCGGGACAGCGTCGATGTGCTGGACGGGGAGACCTTCGCCCGGCTCCTGCAATACATCATCTATTCCGCTCACTATTTCAACAACCATCTCGACGCCATACTGGCTGACGCGGCGGCGGACGCGAAGGATCCCCTGCCCATGCCGGCCTATGCCTTCAAGGCCCAGTGCAACGCCTGCCTGACCCACGATGCGCTGCCGCTTTTGAAGGATATCCAGGCCCCGACGCTGGTGGCGGCGGGCGATTCGGACCTGTTCTCGACTCCGGAAACCACACAGAGCCTGGTTCAGGGCATCGAAGGGGCGCGGCTGTATCTGTGCCGCAACGGCGGGCACGTGCACCACTGGGAGGCGCTGGAGCAGTTCAATGACGCCACGCTGAGCTTCCTGCTCAATCACCGTGAAGGAGGCGGTAAATAACATGTCCAACATACGCTTTGGCCTGCAGACCTACAGCTGGCAGATGTCCTATGAGAAATATCGCGGGCGCATCGACCACATCGCCGGCATCGGCGAAGCGGCGGGCTTTATCGGCATGGAGGCCGAGGTCTGCATGCTCGATGCGCTGTTTCCCCATGTGGAGCAGGTGCGCGAGATCATGGAGCGCCACCACATGCAGTTTGCGACGCTGGCGCTTCCGCTGAACTGGCTGGAGCCCAGGGAGACCGAGGAGGAGCGCGCCCTGGCCGACAAGGCCATCCGCTTTGTGCGGGAGATGGGCCCCGGCTGCATGCTGGCCGTTTGCCATCTGCCCCAGAAGGACCGCAGCGAGCTGGAAACCCGGCAGAAAAACCAGATCGCCTGCATCACAGAGGTCGCCCGTCGGGCGGCGGACGCGGGCGTGCGCACCGGCTATCACCCCAATTCCTCCGACGGCTCGGCCTTCCGCACCCGCGAGGATTATGATATTCTGCTCAATGCCATCGCCAACACCCCGCTGGGCTATGCGCCGGACGCCGGCCACATCGCCCACGGCGGCATGGACCCGCTGGAGATCATCCGAACCTATCGGGAAAAGGTCGTACACATGCACTTCAAGGACATGGCCCGGGATGGAAGCTGGCAATCGATGGGCGAGGGCTGCATCGACTTCCCCGGCATCGTGCGCTTCATGGATCAGACCGGCTATGACGGCTGGATCATGGTGGAGGAGGAATCCGACAAGGCCAAGGTCGATCCCGACGCCGTGACGCTGGCCAACGGGAAATATATCGCCGGCTTGCGCGGCTGACCCGCTCGCCCCTGGTAGAAAACTGTGACCTGTGCATAGCGCGGGGGAATCGTCCGTATCGGGCCGATTCCCCCGCTTTTTTTGATTGTACTTCAGCCGTAATTTTTCAAAACATGGTGGACAATGACCTCGGAATTTGATAGAATATGACGGGTAGTATGGTGATATAACTGTCACATTTGATATTCGGCTTCGCCTCCGCTCAGAATGACACCGTTGCGTCAAAAGCTTGTCATCCTGAGCGCAGCGAAGGATCTTCCAATTTCAATTTGAGAATGGTATGATACACCTCTCAGCTTAAACCGGACGATTGACGGGATCAAAGGAGGTCGGGGGCAATTGAAACCCTATCTTGAAGAAAAGGAAGCTGTTTTGTCCGAAATTGGCTCTTCCATGGAGGGCCTGACCGACGCGGAAGCCGCGCAGCGGCTGGCGCAACACGGCCCCAACAAGCTGAAGGAGGGCAAGAAGGACAGCCTGCTCGTGAAATTTCTCGGGGAACTCAAGGACCCCATGACCATTGTGCTGATCGTCGCCGCCATCGTCAGCGCCGTGACGGCGCTGTACGCGGGGGAGAGCCTGGCGGACACTGTGATCATCCTCGCGGTTGTTTTGATCAACGCCTGCCTGGGGGTGTATCAGGAGAGCAAGGCGGAGGCCGCCATCGAGGCGCTCCAGCAGATCGCCGCCGCCACGGCCAAGGTCATACGCGGCGGGCATCAAAAGACGGTCCGGGCCGACGAGGTGGTGCCGGGCGACATACTGGTTTTGGAGGCGGGAGACGCGGTTCCGGCGGATGCCCGAATCGTGGAATGCGCTTCCATGAAGACGCAGGAGGCCGCCCTGACCGGCGAATCCACGGACGTGGAAAAGCGCAGCGAGGCGCTTGCGGCCGCCGACAACGGGGAGGTCTCGCTGGGCGACAGGAAGAACATGGTGTACATGGGCTCCATCGTCACCTATGGGCGCGGGCATGCCGTGGTCACGGGCACCGGCATGGATACGGAGATGGGCGCCATCGCCGACGCCCTGTCCAATGCCAAGGACGAGGAAACGCCCCTGCAGATCAAGCTCAACGAGCTGTCCCGGAAGCTGTCCGCGATGATCCTGGTGATCTGCGCCTTCGTGTTTATCGTCAACCTGGTGCGAAGCGGCGGAAAGGCCGTGCTGGATACCTTTATGGTCGCCGTCTCCCTGGCCGTCGCGGCCATCCCCGAGGGCCTGAGCGCGGTGGTGACGATACTCCTGTCCATCGGCGTGACCAAGATGAGCAAAAACCACGCCATCATCCGGAAGCTGACCGCCGTGGAAACCCTGGGCTGCACCCAGATTATCTGTTCGGACAAGACCGGCACGCTGACCCAGAACAAAATGACCGTGGTCAAGAAGGTCACGCAGGACGAGGCCCTGCTCATCACAGCCATGGCGCTGTGCTCCGACGCGGAGCTTGAAAACGGCGAGGCGGTGGGCGAGGCCACTGAATGCGCCCTGGTCAACGACGCCAAACGAAACGGCATGCCCAAGTATGAATTGGCCGAGGAAATGCCCCGCGTGGACGAGGCGCCCTTTGATTCGCTGCGCAAGATGATGTCCACCCTCCATCGGGCCCGCGCCGGCCAGGGCTTCATACAGTTTACCAAGGGCGCCCCGGACGAGGTGCTTCGCCGATGCAATACCGTTTGGGAGGACGGCAGGGCCGTGCCCCTGACGGAGGTAAAGCGGAGCCGGATACTCGCTGAAAACAAGGCCATGGCCGACCAGGCGCTGCGCGTGCTGGCCGCCGCGCAGCGCATCTACGATGAAAAACCGGCCTCCAACAACCCTGGGGAGCTGGAACAGGATATGACCTGGATCGGCATGTGCGGCATGATCGATCCCATCCGTCCGGAGGTCAAGGACGCCATCGAAAAATGCCGCAGCGCCGGCATCCGTCCCATCATGATCACCGGTGACCACAAGGACACCGCGACCGCCATTGCCCGCGAACTGGGCATCCTGGAGCCCGGGCAGATGGCCATCACCGGGGCGGAGCTGGACGCCATCCCGGACGATGTCTTTGCCGAGGATGTGCGCCGCTATTCCGTCTATGCCCGCGTCCAGCCGGAAAACAAGGTGCGCATCGTCAACGCCTGGAAGGCCCTGGGCATGGTGACGGCCATGACCGGAGACGGCGTCAACGACGCCCCCTCCATCAAGAGCGCGGACATCGGCGTGGGCATGGGCATCACCGGAACCGACGTCACCAAATCCGTGGCGGACATGATCCTGACCGACGACAATTTCGCCACCATCGTCTCCGCAGTGGGCGAGGGGCGGCGCATCTACGACAACATCCGCAAGGCGATACAGTTCCTGCTCTCCGCGAACCTGGCGGAGGTGCTGGCGGTGTTCTCCGCGACGCTGATGGGCTTTTCCATACTGAAGCCCGTCCACATCCTCTGGATCAATCTGATCACCGACACCTTCCCGGCCATTGCCCTGGGCATGGAGGAGGCGGAGGCGGATGTCATGCAGCGCCCGCCCAGAAGCCGCAAGGAGAGCATATTCAGCGATGGGCTGGGCTTCGACATCGCCTTTCAGGGGCTTATCATCGCCGCTGTGACGGTTTTCAGCTACTTTATCGGCAACCGGATGGAGTGCGGGGCGTGGGCCATCAATGAATCCGCCACGGGCATGACGATGGCCTTCCTGACGCTGAGCATGATCGAGGTTTTCCATTCCTTCAACATGCGCTCGCGGGTGGCGTCCCTGTTCAGCCTGAAAAAGCAGAATAAGATGCTGTGGCTGACCCTGGCCTTCTCGCTGCTGGTGACCGCCGCAGTGGTGTTTGTCCCCTTCCTGAACAGGATGTTCTCGTTCAAGCCCATAGCCTTCGGACAGTATCTGATCGCCCTGGGAATGGCCGTGACGGTCATCCCGATTGTGGAGATCGAAAAGGCCATTCGCCGCTGGAATCTGCGGCGGACCAAGGAATAGGACAAGGCAACACAATACGGAATTTTCTTGATAGCATGACAGACGATTTGAAGGGAGGCAGACGCCGTGTATGATCTCTTGTACCAATCCGATGCGGTGCGCGAAGAGAACAGCCCGCAGCCCAGCGAAACCCCGAAATATTATCATTACCACAGGCGGAGCTATCCTGGACGGCAGAACATCATTGACTTCATGGATTTCTTTGGAATCGAAATCGGGGAAGACCCCGACGGCACCTATTACCTTCGCCATCTGCTCTCGGGCGGCATCGACGAGGTTATGCAGCTGAGCAAACATCGCGCGTTTGTCAGGGGGGCCAGAACCTGCGGTGTGCGCATGGATGAAAGCGAATATCTGCACTTCTATTCCCATCAGGAGGCGTACTGGGCTCTGGAATACCTCTACCACACCATCAGGAGGGAATTTGAACTGGAGGTCAATTAACCCGCATGAAGCTGTTTATACCGGGACGACGGTTCTATAAAGGCAATACCCATGCCCACAGCACAGCCAGCGACGGGCGCCTATCCCCGGAGGAAGTCTTTGAAGCGTATCATGACGCCGGATATGATTTCCTGGCGCTGACCGACCATTGGCGCGTCAGCGCGGAACAGGCCTACAGGGGCATGCTTGTGCTGCCGGGGGTGGAGTACGATTTCAACTTTCCCACCCAGGTGCTGCACCTGGTGTGCCTGTTCCAAAGGGCGGAGGACGCCCGGGGTATCGTTCGCGGCATGTCCCATACGGAGGTGATCGGCCGCGTGAACGGCGTTGGGGGCGTAGCGATTGCCGCGCATCCCGCCTGGTCGTTGAATACGACGGAATTCCTCGCGTCCCTTGACGGCGTGGAGCTGTCCGAGGTGTATAACACCATGTCGGACGAACCCTTCAACGGTCCCCGGGGCAACTCTGAAAGCCTGTTGGACGTGACGGCTGCGAACGGGAAGTATTATCGCCTTGTGGCGGCGGATGATTCCCACCGATACCAGGGGGAGCAATGCGCCGCCTGGATCATGGTGCAGGCGGAGGCATTGACCGTGACGGACATACTGTCCGCGCTGAAGGCGGGCCGCTTCTATGCGACCCAGGGGCCGGAGATTTACAGCATCACGCATGAGGATGACAGGATAACCGTCGATTGCTCTCCCGTGTCCCGGATAACATTCTGCTCGAACCTCTATTGGGTGGATGGCCGTTGCAGCAGCGGCGAAGGGCTGACCGGGGAGACATACCGCATTCGCCCCGGCGACAGGTTCGTGCGCATCCAACTGACGGACGCGGACGGGAAAAAGGCCTGGAGCTCGCCCATTGTCGTTTGACATGCATATCGCGTCGGCAGGGCGGGCGCACATCGGAACGACGAAAAACCCTGAACCAGGGGGCACGGTACGCAAAATATGGGCATCCGACATCCAAAAAGAGCACACAAAATGGCTGATACGGTGGGCGTGATCTGCGTCATCGCTTCATTCGTCATACCGATTTGTATGATCGTCGTCCTCGTCCGCCTGCTGTCTACCCACGGCGTGCCGGTCTGGTACCTGTGGGTACACGGCGCGCTGACTGTGCTGGCCATCGTTCAGGTCGTCCTGTTCCTGCGCAACGGCCTGATTCGCGCGATTCAGAATTACCGCAGCGACAGGGATCGGGAGGCGGGCGAGGGATGAATACGCTGGCGTTCGCCTTGGCTGCCTTCGGCTATCTGTTCATCACCTGGTTTGTATACCGGAATTATCCCAGGGCGTGGCGGGAAAACCGGACCTTTCGCAAGGTGCTCTTCCTGTGGCATATCGTCGGCCTGCTCTCCGTCACCGCGATCTTTACGTGGTTCAGGTATATTCCCTACGATAACATCCGCTATGAGCTGTGCAGGCTGGGAACATTTTACTATATCCCGTTGACGCTGATGGCCCTGCTTTACCTCATTTTGTTGATTTATTCCCAGGCATATCAGTTCATATTGAGGCACACGGGCAGGGAGATAAGCGACCGTGCCAGGGCGTACTATGTGGACAAGAAGTTCTTTGCGGTCCTGTTTACTTCCATCAGCTTCGGCATGTGCGTCCTCGGCTATTTCAACATTGATTTCCTGCATTTGCAGACATATGAGGTCAGGGCGGCTGCGAAATCTGCGGAAAGGGAATTGACGATCTGCCTGGTGGCCGACGTTCACGCCGGAGCCGGCACCTGGGAATACCTGTACGACGAAATGCAGGAGATGATCGACGCCTGCGAGGCGGATGTGCTTCTGCTGGACGGGGATATTTTCGACGAGACCACAAATGCAAAGGATGTGAAGGATGTCCGCCGGGTACTGGAGACGATCAAAAAGCCGAGGTACGGCATGTTCTATGTCTCCGGCAACCACGACGGCGCGTGGGTCGCGGAGGAAATGCGAAGGGCCGGCGTAACGGTTCTGGACGGCAAAATGGTCACGGTTGGACGGGATATCCAGATCATCGGCGTTCCGGACGAGCACCACGGCGCGTCCGATATCGAACAGCTGTTTTCTCAGGTCCGACCGGATCCAGACAAGCCGATCATAACCGCGATCCACAGGCCGTCCCATTACAGCGCCCTGTCCGTGTTGGGCTCTGACCTGGCGGTTTCCGGTCATACCCACGGCTTTAACGTGTTTTCATTCCTGGGGGCGAATATCCTCGGGGATATGTACTGCGGCGCAGAGGAATACGGGGACATGACGGCCATCACGACATCCGGCGTCTCCGCATGGGGCTTTCACTATAAGTGGCCCGCGCGGAGCGAGATCGTGAAGATACATCTGACCTTTGGGCAATAGCTGCTCCAGATGGATCGTCCAGCCGGTATTGATCTTCCGGCGCACCTTTTCCATGGTCGCTGCATCCGAATCCGGCTAGTCGACCACCTTCCGCGCCCTGTCCGTAACCCGGTGGACCTTCTCCGCCAGCGAGCCTTCGAAATTTGCAGTTTGCAGTCGACTAAAAATTCATCTCGTTGCTGCACGACCCGATTATGCGTTAAGCTGCTTTTACGGTGAGACGAAAAGGGGAAAGTGCGGAACAGAACGTCTGCGAGTGGAGGCCATGAAAACCGGTGACAGCGCCTAAAAAGCATAAGGGAGGCGGCCTTTCGGCCGCCTCGCTGCTTCGGTTATTCGGTTGCGGCCCCTTTTTTCAAGGCCTTTTTCATGACTGCGGGCCAAATTGCCATGATGAACAGCGTGAAGATGGCATTATAGGCGAAGCATCCCCAGTGATAGCCGAACAGCGCCTCCATGGAATCGGGAAGGGTTTCGATGATGCAGTAGGCAATCACCATGCCCACCAGTCCGGCGACGACATTGCGCTTTGAGCATGTGGGCTTGAACTGTACCCAGGTCTTTTCGATGAACCGGCCCACACAGAAGGCGATGAGCTTTGCGATGTCGCCATAGCCGTCCTTCATCATCTTTTGAGGGTCGACCAGCAGCTTTCCGTCGACATAGTCCATCGGATAGGACTTGACGGAGATGTAGACCGTCGCCGCGATGCCAAAGACGACGCCGATGGCAAGGAAGATGTTTTCCTTCTCGGGATGCTCTTTGAGATACGCGAACAGCTTGAAAAACGCCCACAGGATCAGCGCGCTTTCGGTCATGCCGATGAGCACGTCCTGCGGCGTGTGAACGCCGAGGTAATTGCGGGAAAAGCAGATTAACAGTGCAAAGACAATGCACACTATGGAAACCCAGCGCATCTTCTTCCAGGCGCTGACCGCCAGGGCGCCGTAGATGGGTGTGGCGGTCGTGGTGTGCCCGCTGGGGAAGGAATAGCCCGTTGCGGTGCTGATGGCGTCGCCCGCCGGGAGCACCCGGTTGTCCCTGATCCACGGGCGGTAGATGCAGGCGGTGAGCTTGACCACGGCGTTTACGGCGACGGTGGTCGTATAACAGGCCATCGTATACAGGCCGCTGCGCTTGTCGACGCACCAATAGATCAGCGCGGGAATGATGACCAGATACGTGACGGCGCCCAGTGAAATCATCTCCATGAACGGCGTCAGCGCGTTGTTGGTGATGTTTCTGAGGTTCTGCAGAAAAAGAAGGTATTGAATATCCAACGGCTTGTCCCCCCTTGTTGAATGTCTGTTGACCGTATGCCTGTGGAACGGTCATTTGGCAACTTGAACGGGAGTAGTATATCAAATCAATATTGCGCCTTTATTATATTCTCCCGAGCAAGTGAAAAACAGTTTTTTGATAATACGCTGGAAATACGGGAAACAGTATGGTATAATGCTCTATGACCGGCTTCGAAGGTCTGCCGGTTGGGACGCCGAAGCAGTCCCGGCGTCGGTTCCGTCCCTGAAGCACTGCCTGACAGTACCAAAGCCCACAGAAAGGAAGTCAAAAATGAAGAAGACAATCGCAGTGTTGCTCACCATCCTTATGCTTCTCGGCCTGACCACCGGCATCGCAGAGGAAGCGAATCAGGAACCCGAATGCGAATGGAACGTGCTGTTTTACCTGTGCGGAACCGATCTGGAATCGAACCTTGGAGCGGCGACGTTGAACCTGGCGGGAATCGCCGAGGCGACGGCCAACGAAAGTGTCAACATGCTGATCCAGACGGGCGGCACGAAGGAATGGCACACCCAGGACAATATCGGCGTCGAGGTCGCCAACGACCGGCTGCAGCGCTGGGCTTACGGGAAGGACGGCTTCACCCTCGTGGAGGAGGCCGAGGACGCCTGCATGTCCCACGCGGACACGCTCTCGGATTTCATAAAATGGGCGGGGGAAAACTACCCGGCGAAGAAGAACATGCTGCTGCTGTGGGATCACGGCGGCGGGAGTCTGGACGGCATGATCGTGGATGAGAACTACGACAGGACGATCATGCCCGTATATGCGCTGGAGCGGGCGCTGCGGGACGGCGGCGTCCATTTCGACCTGATCCTGACGGACATGTGCCTGATGGCCTCGCTGGAGGTTTGCCAGGCGATGGCGCCCTACGCGGATTACCTGGCGGCCTCGGAGGAGGTCATGGCGGGAGACGGCACCTGCTACGGCAAGTGGGTGTCCTACCTCTATGAACGCCCGGAGTGCAGCGCCGTTCAGCTGGCGAAGCGGGTCTGCGACCTGACGCAGCAGTCCTATGCGGAGAAGGACGACAAGGACACGATGGGCATGTTTACGATGTCCGTGATCGACCTGAGCAAAACCGACGCGCTGGCGGCGGCCTTCAACGCCTTCATACTCGAGGTTGCTGGCCTGACGCAGAACCCCGAAGCCCTGTACAAATACGCCCGGGCGACCTACTACACGGAAAATTACATGGCGCGCGAAATGTACGACCTGTTCGATCTGGCGCAGCGCGCGATCAAGGGCGGCATATCGCCAAAGGCGGCGCATGCGGTACAGGACGCCGTTGAGGACGCCGTCGTCTACAACCTGCGCTCCTCCAGCCACATGTATTCCCACGGCCTTTCGGTGTTCAACGCCCTGAACATGGACGCTCTGACGCTGGATCACTTTGCCAGGACGAGCAAGAACGCGGAGCACCTCGCCTATCTGGACTGCATCAATCCGAAGTGGGACGCGCCGGATTGGGTCTACGAAAAGACGGAAAGGCTGCCGGAGCTGGACCGCGTCAATTACCTGATCAAACCCACCGTATCCTATTCGGAGGACGGCAGCACGGCCTGGCTGACCATGGAAACCGGAGACGCGGCCTCCGTGTTCCTCGCCTACGAGCTGATGCAGAAGGACGCCAAGAGCGGCGTACTGTATTCGCTGGGCACGAGCGGAGAACTGGAAGTCGAAATGGACGAGGAAACGGGCGCCGTGAAATACGCGGCGGGGTTCGACGGCACCTGGCCGACCCTGGGCGGCATGCCCCAGTATATGGAGATTGCGGACGACACGGAGGAATACGTCCTGTACAATATCCCGGTGATCTATTCCGATCAAGTCATGCAGATGCGGGTCAAGAAGGATTATCCGTTCATGGATGAACAGGGCGAGGTGATGCAGACCCAATATGAGATACAGGGAATCTGGAACGAGCTTGATTCCCATACCGGGCTTCCCGGGAGGGACGTGTACCCCATGTCGGAAATCGAGGGCGAAAAAGTCAGCCTGTGTCGGGTACTGTACAGCAGTAAGCTCAATAAGATCGCCGACCACCTCCCGACAAAGGAGATAACGCTGGCCAAGAGCATGCGCATTGCCCCGGAAAAGCTGCCGGTCGGCGACTACCTGATGCGGTTCGTGGTGAAGGACGTGTTCGGCAATGTCCACTATACGAAGGACATGTTCCCTGTGAAGTGGGACGGCAAGCGCGTCACCTACCCTGAGGCTATGAAGCCTCAATGACCGGGGATGGACAGGACAGATTGCACGACGCTCCTGCAACGGCTCCGATGCTGTACTGACGGCGACGGCAAGCGCAGGACGACGACCCACCCGCGCCGCGGCGCTGTGGCGACAGCGGCAGGGAATGCGAATATTAGAGTGTGTTTCTAAATCGGCATCCCGCAGTGTGGGTACACCATGAATGAAACACAGGTTGTAACGTTTGCGCCATACCGCAAAGCGTAGTATACT
>CACYZW010000024.1 GCA_902778995.1 uncultured Eubacteriales bacterium | reverse complement strand
GATCCTGTGGTTTATCACTGGACATACAAGCTTGATGAAATTTCTGAAGATGAAGCCAAGAATGATGTGGCTAGTTAATTTTTATTCAATGTACTAGGAACTGGGAATTAGGAACTAGGAACCAGGAATTAGGAATTAGGAACTGGGAACCAGGAACCAGGAACCAGGAATTATGAATTAGGAATGAGGAATGAGGAATTGTGATTGTAATGCAGTTTCTGACTCTAAACTTCCAAACTGCCACCTGTAAAAACAATATTCAAGAAAAGGACCATCGCCATGAAAAAGAAGCATCCCTTCTCCTATCTCTTCCGTCCGGCCGACATACTCCTTCCGCTGGCCTTTCTCGCCGCCTCTCTGCTGGGGCGCGGCGCGGCGGCGCTGGCCCTGTTTGCGGCCCTCTATGCCGTCAAGCTCTGTTCCCTCGCCGCCTCCGACGGCCTCCGTGCGACCTTCGCCGCCCAGCCGTCGGTGAAATACGTCCAGGGCAGCGCGATTGTCGCGCTCATCGCCCAGCTTCCTGGGGCGGCCCTGGCGGCGCTGATACTGCATCTGATCCCCGGAACCCGGGCGCTCATCCCCCTTGTTCCCTGCGGCATGCTTCTGAATGCAGAGCAGGTATTCTGTGAATATTTATACGCCATCGGCGATAAAAAGAGCGCCATGTTCAGCTGGTGTATCACCGCTGTCCTGACGCTGTTGGGGTTGATGCTGTGCATGCCGCGCAATTATGGCGCCGTGGAGATCGCCGCCGTCGATCCCGTCTGGCCCCTGATCACCTCCGCTCTTTCGGCATGCGTCGGACTGGTCATCTGCATCGCGCTGGGCGGCAAGCGCAATCCCGTACTCAATTTTGAGGTCATGCGCCGCGCGCCCCTGTCGATGCTGCAAGCGGCGCTGTGTCCGGCGCTCATGCTCGCCGCGCTGACGCTGCTGTGGCCCGCAGGCCCCGTCGCCGCGCCCCTGTTTGCCGGGCTCGCCCTCTACGAGGCCTGCCGCACGCCCTTCCGGCGCTCGCCCCTGGAATCCAGGCCCCTGAACCGCCTGCTGCTCGCCGTCGCCGCCGTGGCCGGGGTATGTGGCGCGCTTTCGCGCCTTTTGCCCCATGGCCCGCTCTCCGACGCCGTCGCCATGACCAGCGTTGCCCTGCTGATCGCGGCGCTGTGCGCCTTCGGCTTATACGGAAGCATAACGATAAAAAAATAATTTAAATCGTTGCCGGCGACATGTGCGGCGGCAACGGGGTAATTTTTCTGCCGGGAAATTCCATTTCCCAGAAGAAAAATTACTTCCTTGCAGATTTGCCGCATAGCAGTCGCGCCATAGCGCCTACGCGCAGGCGCGACCAGCCCGGGCGCATCCTGCGGATGCCAGCCCGGCGCTGCCGGCGATTGCCCATAGGGCAATCGCCGGTGCGTTTCCGAGGCGGCAAACCCAAAAGGTTTGCCGGTCCGGCCTGTAGGCCGGACTGCCGACGGCTCAAATCAGAGATTTGAGGCGCGGCACCGTTTGGCGGGGGAGCTGGCTCCCCCGCCGATAACAATTATTTTCCCACACAAAAGCTTTCAAACACCCTGTCGATGACCGCCTCGGAGGCGTTTTCGCCGGTGATTTCTGACAGTATGGACAGCGCCTCCCGGATATCGATGGCGGCGGTATCCAGCGGCATGCCCGCTTCGATGGCTTGTACGGCCTGTTTCAGGCTTTCCTCCGCCCTGTGCGCCAGCTCGATGTGCCTCTGCGCCGTGAGCTGGCCGCTGTTTTCCTCGCCCACAGCGATTCGCCGCCCCAATTCCGCCATCAGCCGTTCCAATCCCTGTCCCGTCTGCGCGGATATTTCCAATATCTGCGCGTCCGTCATGTCCTTTATCTGTTGTGCTGTCAGCACAGGCTTCAAATCGCTCTTGTTCAGGCATATGATCGCCCGCCCGTCGGCGGCCTTCACCAGCTCCGCGTCGGATTCGTCCAGCGCCTGGGCGGCGTCCAGCACGATCAGCACCACGTCCGCCCCCTCCGCGGCCCGCCGGGCCCTGTCCACGCCGATGCGCTCGATGGGGTCCTGGGTGTCCCGTCGGCCTGCGGTGTCGGAAATTTCCGCCGTCACGCCGCCGATGCTGATGCGCTCCGTCAGCACGTCCCTTGTCGTGCCGGGAATGCTGGTGACGATGGCCCGCTCCTGGTTCAGCAGCGCGTTCATCAGCGACGACTTGCCCACGTTGGGCCGCCCCGCCAGCACGATGGAAGCGCCCTCCCGGAGCATCCGCGCGCTGCGGCTGTCGCTGCGCCGCGCAATCTCGCCGGCGATGTCCCGCAGGCTTTCGGCGACCGATTCCGCGGCGACCGCCTCCTCCACCTCCTCGGGAAAGTCCGTGGAGGCCTCCAGCAGGGCCAGCACGTCCTTCAGGCGCTCCGAGACCTGCCGCACAAAGCCCGACACGCCGCCCTCAAGCTGCCTCAGGGACGCCCGCGCCGCCGCCTCGCCGTTGGCGCCGATCAGCTGCATCACCGCCTCCGCCCGGGCAAGGTCGATGCGCCCGTTCATAAAGGCCCGCCGCGTGAATTCCCCGGGCCTGGCCATCCGCGCGCCCAGCGCCAGCGCGCGCCTCAAAACCGCGCTGGCGCTGGCCCCGCCGCCGTGGCAGTGAATCTCCGCCACGTCCTCCCGGGTGTAGGTGGAGGGGCTGCGCATCAGAACCGCCATGACCTCGTCAAGCGTCTCGCCCTGCGCGCCCACCGCCCGGCCGTACATCATCCGATGGGATTCAAAATATTCCCGCCTTGCAGCGGGAATAAACATCTGCTTCAATATCGCTTCGGCCTCGCCGCCGCTGACGCGCACGATGGCGATGCCCCCCGCGCCCGCCGCCGTGGCGATCGCGGCGATGGTCTGCCCGTTGTCCGTATCCATGGCTTCACTCCGACAAATCAATTCGTCGCCCCGGTGCGCACCGGCAGCACCAGATGGAGGTAATCACTGTCCCCAACGGGCGTGATGACGCAGGGACTGACGGCGTTGTTCATGTTGAGCTCAATCTGCTCGGCGTCGATGAAGCGCACCACATCCGTCAGGTACTTGACGTTGAAGGCGATGTTCAGGTCCGCCCCCTCCTGCTGAATGTCCAGCTTTTCGTAGACATCGCCGATCTGGGAATGGGCCTCTATGGCCATCTCGCCGTTGGCAATCTTCAGCACCAGCAGGTTGTTGTTGCCCTCCCGGGCGATCAGCGCGGCGCGGTCGATGCCCCGGCGGAAGGGCTCCAGATCCACCGTGACGCGGGTGGCGAACCGGTTGGGCAGTATCTGGCGGTACTGTATATATTCGCCCTTCACCAGTATGACGAATATCTCCGTCTTCTCCAGCTTGATGTGCAGCTTGTTCCCGCCGAAGGACAGCGTGGCGAAGGCGTTGGGATCGTCCGAGAGCAGCTTGCCGATGTCGCCCACGGCCCGGCCCGGTATGATGGCCGACAGCTTTTCCAGCACGTCGCCGCACTTGGCCCGCTTCAGCGCCAGCCGGAAGCCGTCCAGCGCCACCATGGTCACGTCTCCGCTCTCGATCTCCAGAAGACACCCGGTCAGCACCTCGCGCACGTCCTCCACAGCGATGGCGAACTCCGTCTTTTGGATCATGTCCTTCAGCATGTCCTGGGGCAGGGAGATCTCCTTCTCGCCGCTGATGGCCGGCAGGGCGGGGTAGAGGTCGGGGTCCTGTCCGGAAATGTTGGTGCGGTTGCCCGCGCCCCGGATCGTGAACACAAAGCGCTCGTTCATCGCGATGTCGATGTCCCCCTCGGAAAGCCGGCGGACGATCTCATTGAACAGCTTTCCGGGCACCACGCCGCGCCCGGGCTCGGTGACGTAGGCCTCCATGCGGGTGACGATGGTGATGCGCTCGTCCGAGCAGGTCAGTATGACCTCGTTCATGTCGGTCTGCACCAGTATGCCCTCCAGGATCTGGTTGGTGGTGCGTCCGGGCAGCGCCTTTGTAACGATTTGCAGCGCTTCTGTCAGTGTAGTGGCCGAACAGGTGAATTTCATGTCGCTGGTTCCTCCCTTTGGCGGCGTGTCGCGCCCGTCCGGCGGCGGCACGCAGGAATGTATGGCATTATATATATAAATATATATAGTTGCAGTAGAAGGGGCTGTGCATACTGTGGAAATCCCCTCAAAACCGCTGTGGCGCAGGGGTTTTCCCTTCCACAGGCACTGTGGATGTCCTGTGGAAAGGGGCGCCCTTTTCCACAGGCGGGGTCATCGGCTCTCGATCAGCCCCATGATCTCCTCCACCTTCTTTTTGAAGGCGAAGTCGGCGTTCATGGAGGCGGCGATCTTGTCGCAGCCGTGCATCACCGTGGTGTGGTCCCGCCCGCCGAAGGCCCTGCCGATGCTGGTGGTGGACAGCGTGGTCATCCTGCGGCATATGTACATGGCGATTTGCCGGGGCAGGGCGATCTGCTGGCTGCGGTTCTTGCCGGTGATGTCCTCGGCGGTGGTGTCGTACTGGCGGGCGACCATGTCGATGATCAGCTCCGGCGTCACCGCGCGGGCGGCCTGTGAGCCGATGCGCCCCGAAAGCGTGGCGCGCGCCATCTCCAGCGTGATGGGGGTGCGCATCAGTTCGGCGTGGGCGTTCAGGCTGTTCAGGCAGCCCTCCAGCTCCCGTATGTTGGAATTGACGCTCTGGGCGATGTACTCTATCACGTCGTAGGGCACGTCGATGGCCATTTCGTTGGCCTTCTGCATCAGTATGGCCACGCGGGTCTCGTAGTCGGGCTTTTGGATGTCCACGATCAGCCCCCATTCGAACCGCGAGCGCAGGCGCTCCTCGATCTCGGGCAGCTCCTTGGGCGGGCGGTCCGAGGCGATGATGATCTGCTTTTTGTTGTCGTGCAGGCTGTTGAAGGTGTGAAAGAACTCCTCCTGGGTGGCCTTTGTGCGGGAAAGAAACTGTATGTCGTCCACCATCAGCACGTCCACGTTTCTCAGTCGGCTTCTCAGCTCGGAGGTCTTTTTCCGGGCGATGCCTTCGATCAGCTCGTTGGTCATGGTCTCGCTGGTCATCAGCAGCACGTTCAGGCGGCCGTTCTGGGCGGCGATGTAATTGCCGATGGCGTTCATCAGGTGGGTCTTTCCCAGGCCGACGCCGCCGTAGACGAACAGGGGGTTGTAGACCTCGCCGGGGGTCTGGGCAACGGCCAGCGACGCCGCATACGCGAAGTTGTTGGATGCGCCGATGATGAAGTTGTCGAAGGTGTACATCGGGTTCAGCGTATTCTGGCGAAGCTGGTTCACCACCCGAGCGATTTCCGCCTCGGTGTAGTATTCCAGCTCGTAGCGGCGGCCGAACACCAGCGGCACGGTGCTGTAGATCATCGTGGCATAGCGGCTCTGCACATGGCGGATGTTGAACGAGGTGTCGCCGCTAATGTACAGTGTGTCCGACGTGACGGCGTACAGCTTCAGGGGCTTGATGAACGTATCAAAGAAGGGGCGTTGGGCCGATCTGACCAACGTCTCCTCCATCATCTGGATGACCTTATCCCATTTCGCCTTGTCTTCAGGCGTGTAATTCATGGCGTATTCTTCCTCCGTCCGCCGTGTGGATAACACAGGCGGATTATTGCACAGCTTGTGGATAACATACCGAGTTTATTTTAGCATCACGGTGTTGAAAAGTCCATAGAAAGCCATATAAAGCGCGTTTTTTTCGCGGGTTTTGTCAAATTGGGGTATCCACAGACAAGGGGTATTGTATGTGGACAGAGCGGTATAACTGTTTGTTTATCTGTATAATACAGATGGAATGCTGCAACGATGGAGTGGAATCTTCAACAAACTGCAATCGAGGTTTTTTGCGGCATGCCTTACGAACCGGGAAAGTCGCTGCATCCACCTTCGAGGATCACGCGCACATCTCTACCGGCAACGCAAAATATATACAGACGACAGATGTTCATACCTCTTTTTGATAACTTTGTCGCTGGTACGGCGTGCCGGAGAGCTGTGCCACAGTGATCCTCTACGGTTGGATTCCGCTCATTCAAACGGTTCGTGCCGGCATGCCGCCCTTGAAGGGGACAGCGAGTATCGTATATCAAATTCGGAGATGAAAATGATTATTCGTTGAATATTCGTATCTGTTCAGTCCATCAGGAGAGAACTCCCTCAGTCTGGCCTGACGGCCAGCCAGCTCCCTCTAACTCCCTCAGGCGCTACGCGCCAGCTCCCTCAGAGAGGGAGCTGGCCCGCAAAGCGGGTCGGAGGGAGTGCGCGACTGAATAGTTACGAATATTCTAAAGTTACGACAGTCAGTAAGCGGCTACACCCTGAACGAAAAAAGAACAGTTTGTATCAGGTACTATCATAGTAAATCTGCAAGAGCATCAACTACATCTCCGAATTCTGACCACGATTGTCGCTGTCCCCATAATGGGCGGCATGCCGCAAAAAACCTCGATTGCAGTTTGTTGAAGATTCCACTCCATCGTTGCAGCATATCACCTGTATAATACAGATAAACAATCTGTAAGAGATTCAACTACATCTCCGAATTTGATATACGATACTCGCTGTCCCCATAATGGGCGGCATGCCGGCACGAACCGTTTGAATGAGCGGAATCATCTGTAGAGAGTTACGGTGGCACAGCCTCCACGGCCCGCCTGTTCACAAACAAGGATAGAATAAACCAGAGACGATTAAGTCATGCCAGAGGCCGTGGAGTGCTGGGCGCGTGACTCTCGGAAGATGATGCAGCGACTTTCCCGGTTCGTAAGGCATGCCGCAAAAAACCTCGATTGCAGTTTGTTGAAGATTCCACTCCATCGTTGTAACCTGTCACTCTCATCTCCGAATTTGATATACGATACTCGCTGTCTCCTTCAGAAGCGGCATGCCGGCACGAACCGTTTGAATGAGCGAAATCATCTGTAGAGAGTTACGGTGGCACAGCCTCCACGGCCCGCCTGTTCACAAACGAGGCCGTGGAGTGCTGGGCGCGTGACTCTCGGAAGATGATGCAGCGACTTTCCCGGTTCGTAAGGCATGCCGCAAAAAACCTCGATTGCAGTTTGTTGTAGATTCCACTCCATCGTTGCAGCATATCACCTGTATAATACAGATAAACAATCTGTAAGAGCTTCAACTACATCTCCGAATTTGATATACGATACTCGCTGTCTCTCTCAAGGGCGGCATGCCGCAAAAAAACTCGCTACCAATTTGTTGTAGATTCCACTCCATCGTTGTAACCTGTCACCCATGACCGTCAAACATGTACCGATTCATATTTCGTACTCCCCCCTTTTCTCTGGTATATGTCACATATATATCACAGAAAAAAAGCGTTTTCGTGTCTTCATTCCGCTGAAAAAGCCCTCAAACGCAGAAAATCCTTCCGAAAGAAGAAGATCGGAAGGATTTTCTGCTTGCTGTGTTGGCATCGCCTGCAAAATGCGGTCATTTACGACGGGGTAAACGCCCTTTTTTGCAGGCTCGCCGCCTTGCCTTGCGGCCTTTTTCAGCGGCCTGCAGGATGTTGACAAAGTCAACATCCTGAAAAGCGCTTTCGCGCTTTTTATTTTGCATACTTATATATCTGTTCAAGCACCTTGTCAATGCCGTTGGCGGTGGGCTCGGTCGCCATGGCCTCGTAGAGCGCCCCGCGGTCGTGATACAGCTTTTCGATGCCCTTGATGAGGGTCTCCGGCGTCATATCCTCCTGCTGGAGCACGTAGCTGAAGCCCTGGGCACGGAAGGATTCCGCGTTCAATATCTGGTCGCCCCGGCTGGCGCCCTTGGGATAGGGAATCAGCAGCGCCGGCTTGCGCACGGCCAGTATCTCGCACAGCGAATTGCTTCCCGCCCTGGAAACCAGTATGTCCGCGCAGGCGTAGGCGTCGGCCATCTCCCTGTCGTCGTTCAGGTATTCCACCTGGGTGTAATTGTCCGTGCCCTCCAGCACCGGGGAAAGGTTCCCCTTGCCGCACAGATGCAGCACCTGGAAGTTTTCCGTCAGCTTGGGCAGGCACTGCCATACCACCTGGTTGATGGCCTGCGCCCCGCTGGAGCCGCCCATCACCATCAGCACGGGCCGGCTGTTGTTCAGGCCGTAAAGCCTGCGCCCCCTCTCCTTGTCGCCCTTCAATATCTCGGGGCGGATCGGGGAACCGGTGTGCACGCCCTTGCCCCTGGCGTATTTGACCGCTTCGGGAAAGGTGCAGCACTGAACCTTCGTAAAGGGCAGGCACAGCTTGTTGGCAAGGCCGGGGGTCATGTCCGATTCATGGCTGACCACGGGCACGCCGTTCAGCTTCGCCCCGTACACGACGGGCACCGATACGAAGCCGCCCTTGGAGAAAACCACGTTGGGCTTGATCTTTTTGATGAGCTTCGTCGCCTGGCGCACGCCTTTGATGACCCGGAAGGGGTCGGAAAAATTCTTCGGGTCAAAGTAGCGGCGCAGCTTGCCCACGGACACCGTGTAGAAGCTGACGCCCTCCACCTGGGAGATCAGCGCCTGCTCGGCGCTGTCCGCCGCGCCAATGTAGTGGATTTCCCACCCATCTTCCCTGAGACGGGGAATCAGCGCCAGGTTGGGCGTGACATGTCCGGCGGTCCCGCCGCCGGTGAGAACGATTTTCTTCAATGATACACGCCCCTTTTCCGAGAATGCAGAATTTCAAGAGGAAACCCCGCTATCATGCATTATAGCGGCCTCGGATGTATTCGCCTTTACCTCGTTGTTAAAAACGGGGTAAAAAAGGGTTACTGCCCGGCCTGCGGGGTCGGCGTGCGCGCAGCCGTCCCCGATCGAAAAGGGAGGTTACCATTCACCCTACGGGCGAATGGTAATTGGCGGGGGACCTGCTTCCCCCGCCAAGACCACCCCGCCCCGCCGCACATGTCGCCGGGGCCGATTGAACATCGGAGGGGCTGCTCCCCTCCGATACCTCCCTGCCAAGTTAGCTTGTTGGGTGAATGGTAACAAAGGGAGACCCTGCGCTGCAAGAAAAATTTTCCGCCCCCCTTTCGTTTTTATGGATAATCAGTTACAATAGAAGTGTGGCGACGTGTATGTCCCCTGGAGGTTATAAAATGAGTTATCAGGCATTGTATCGCGCGTGGCGTCCGGAGACCTTTTCTGAAATCTGCGGCCAGGAGGCCGTCACCCGCACGTTGAAGCACCAGGTCATGACGGGCCGAATCGCCCACGCCTACCTGTTTTGCGGCACCCGTGGCACGGGCAAGACCACGGCGGCGAAGGTGCTGTCCAGGGCCATCAACTGCCTGAATCCCAGGGACGGCGATCCCTGCGGCGAATGCGAGATCTGCCGCGCGCTGAAGCAGGAGAACAGCATGGACGTGCTGGAAATCGACGCCGCCAGCAACAACGGCGTGGACGAGATCCGCGACCTGCGGGAGAAGATCAAGTATCCGCCCACGCTGACCCGCTACAAGGTCTACATCATCGACGAGGTGCACATGCTCTCCACCGGGGCCTTCAACGCCCTGCTCAAGACCCTGGAGGAGCCTCCGGCCCATGCCGTGTTCATATTGGCCACCACCGAGCCCCAGCGCCTGCCCGCCACGATACTCTCCCGCTGCCAGCGCTTTGACTTTCACAGGATTTCCGTCGATGTGATCGTCGGGCGGCTGAAGGCGGTGCTCGCGGGAATCGGAAGGAGCGCCTCGGAGGAGGCCCTTTCGGAGATCGCCAGGGCCGCCGAGGGCGCGCTGCGCGACGCCCTCAGCCTGCTGGACGTCTGCCTCTCCTATACCGACGGCGAGGTCTCGGGCCAGCTGGCCAGGGATGTGCTGGGCACGGCGGGCCGCGCGGCGATGTTCGATTTTGTGGACGCCCTGGTCGACGGCGACGCCGGCCTCGCCCTCACCCGGATCGACCAGGTGATGCGCCAGGGCAGCGATCCCCAGGTGTTCATTCGGGATACCGTGGCCCACCTGCGGGGCGTCATGCTGGCCGGGGCGATCAGCGACGGGCTGGCCGGGCTGCTGGAGATCACGCCGGAGGACGCGGAGCGCTTCACGGCCCAGGCCGGGCGCATAAACGCCGACGCCCTCGACCGCATGCTTGGGCTGTTTATGAAGGCGGAGCCCGAGACCAAGTGGGCCTCCCGCCCCCGGACCGTATTGGAGCTGGCCGCCGTGCGGGCCTGTCACCCCGAAAAGGAGGCGGACGCCACGGTCTGGGAGCGGCTGGACCGGGTGGAAAAGCTGATCGAAAGGGGCGCGGTCGCGCCAAAGCCCAGGGCCCGCGCCGCCGAAGCGAAGCCGGAGGAAAGGAAGCCGGCGGCCGAGGCGCCCGCGCCCCGGGTCGCCCCCTCCGAGGCGCCGCCGCAGGCTTACCTGGACGCCGTCGCCCGGTTGCAGGAAGAAAATCCCTCCATCCGCAAGCTGTTGTCCGCCATGCGCTTCGTGCGCTTCGACGGCAACCAGGTCGTGGTGGAATTCAGCCGGAAGGAAATGACCATCAAGGCGGTTCTGGAAAAAAAGAAGCCCCTGATCGAGGCGGCGCTGGCAGGGGCGTTCAATCAGCCGGTGGGCATCGTCATGAATATAGAGGGCCGCGAGCAGCAGTCCAGGGGCGTTTCGGACACGGCCAGGGAGGTCATCAACCAGGCCTACGATGTTTTCGGACGGGAGAAGACCAGCATTGAGGATTGAAAGCTTAAGGGACGAAGAGGGAAGGCCGCTGTGGGAGGGGCACAGGGACCGACTGCGCCACAGGCTGGAGCAGGAGGGCTGGGACGCCCTGAAGCCCTATGAGATGGTGGAGACGATACTCTGCCACGCGCTGCCCCGCCAGGACCTGTCGTCGGTTTCCCGGCTGCTCGTGGATCGCTTTGGCTCTGTGGGAGGCGTGTTTCGCGCTTCCCGCAGGCAGTTATTGAGCGTCCCGGGCGTCACGCTCGGCATGGCGGAATGGATCACGCTGACCGGCAGGCTGGTATCGGCCTATATTCGCCTGCACAACGCCAGCGACGTTCGCCTGAGCTGTTATCGTCAGGTGACGGACTTTTTGAAACCGCTGCTTTCCCGGAAACGGAAGTCCGGCCTGTGGACCATCTACTCCGATTTCAACTTCAATCTGATTTCCGTCATGGACATTGAAGGCGAAGGGGAATGGTGGGAGGCGGAAAATACCCGCCGCATGGTGATGGACGCCGTCGGCTACGGCGCCCGCTATGTCTACATGGTGCTGTGGATGGATGATCCCGCCCGGGGGCCGGACGATGTCGAAGCCGTCCGGCTGAATGCCGTCGCCCAGGTGATGTACGCCGCCGACCTGGATCTGGTGGATTGCCTGCTGGTGAACGACGCGCAGATCTACAGCATGCGCGTACACGGCCAGATGGACGGCTTCCGCCTCACCGCGGCAGGCGCGCGCCTGCGGGAGACGTATGGGGAAGAGGGGGAGTTGGGCGTCAGGCGTTTGGAAGTCGGGCCGCATGTCCCTTAACCCCTACCCCTTGCCCCTTTCATCCAATTTCAACCGCTCCAGCACCTCGTCCGCCTTCATGGTCTCGAAGCGGCGCACGCACCGGCTGTCCAGGCGGTCGTCGAACATGCAGACGGCGCGCCAGTCGCAATACTGGCAGGGGTTTTGCTGCCTGAGGACTGCGGGGGAAACCCGGGTGATTCCCGCGCGGATGGCGTCCAGATGCTCTCCGGCCTTGCTCAGCGTCTTTTTCATCAGCGCGCTGAAGCCGTTGGCGTCGGTGGCGAGGGTGCCCTTGTACAATCCGCCCACGCTGTTGACGCGCACGTTCAGCACCTGGGTGAAGTTGGGGGATTGGGCCTCCAGCAGCGCCACGTCGTCGGGGACCAGCCCGTTCAGCCGGAAGCTCTTCCGGCGCTCCTGCGCCACCTCGTCGGGATCGGTGCTCTGCGTCCTCTGTATGCCCTCGTTCAGGCCGAAATAGTATACGCCGGCGCTCTGTTCCCGGCGCTTTTTTATGGCTGCGGCCAGGTATACGGGCAGCTGCAGGCTCAACCCGTACCAGGCCTCGTCCAGGGACAGGGGCTTTCCGCCGCGCTTGTAGTCGATCACGCGCAGATAGCCGCCGTCGGCCCACTCGTCTATGCGGTCGATGCGCCCCTCCAGCGTGCATTCTCCGCTGATCGCGTTTATCGTCAGCCGCGCCATGCCGTCCTCGACGCCGAAATCCGTTTCCAGCGCGGCGGGTGAAAAGCGGCTGCCTCGCATGTGCTCGGCCAGCACGGCCGCGCAGGTTCGGGCCGTCGCCTTGAGGCGGCGGCGATCGGCCAGAGCCACGGCGCTGTCCCCCAGGGGTCCCTCTTCGGCCAACGCGTCCAGGAGCCTGTCGGCGATGCCGTCCATGCGCCGCCCGGCCTCGGCGTCGTCCAGTTGGTTCAGATCCTCCATGCTGGACAGCAGGAATTCGTGCACGGCCCTGTGAAAGAAGTCGCCCTCGTCCCGCGCGTTCAGCCGGAAGGGCTCAATGCGCTCCGGGCGCAGGCCGTAGCCGGTGAAATAGGCGAAGGGGCATTTGGCGTACTGCTCCAGCCGGGATATGCTCTGCCGGCGCAGCGCGCCGTACAGCGCGGCCGCCGTTTCAGGGTTCAGCGCGTCGGCGCTCTCGCTCCGGCGCAGGGCCGTGCCGATCTGTTCCAGGGATCGGCGTATGCCGGTGGCGTCCGGTCCCCTTGCGATCTGTCGAAGCCCGGCCAGCGCCGCGATGTCCCAGGGACGGGCGGCCTCGCCCTCGCCCAGCTCGGACAGCGAACGGGCCGCCCAGGCGGACGCCGCGGCGGGCGCGTTCCGCAGCATCCACTGGACGTTCTCGTCCTCCGATATGCCGCCGCGAACCGGCAGCGCCGGAAATACGCCCTTCAAGAGCGCATGCAGCGCGCCGGGACGCTGCGCGCCGCCGTCCAGGCCGCTGAGGGGCGCGCTGACGCACAGGTATTCGCCGGTCATCTCCACCGAGGCCTTCAGGTAAAAGCGCCGCATGCGCGAAAGCTCCATGCCGTCCGAGCCCAGCCAGGCCCTGGCGAGGCGGGAGAAGGCCTGCGTCTGGGCGGCGTTCAACAGCCCGTCGGCGTCCGCGCTCACCCTGTCGGTCTCGCCCAGGATCAACAGCGCCTTCGCGCGCTGGGCGGTGATGCGGTCCGTGGTCTGGGCGTACACGGCGTCCCCCGACTGGGGCAGGGGCTTGATGATGGCGGCGTCCAGCGATTCCGTCAGGGTCTGGCGCAGCTCGGAGACGGGCAGGGGGTCGTCGCCCATCAGCCCGGCCATCTGATCCAGCGCGCCGACGATCCGGTTCCAGACCTGGCCCTCCTCGCCGGCCTGTTCCCGAAGAGCCGCTTCGGCCAGGGTGTTCAGGCGCTCGCGCAGCCGGTCCGCCGCGCCGATGTCCGCCATGAAGCCGTAGACCGCCGCCAGCTGGTCCTTCAGGGTCCTTGAGCGCTTCAGCCGCCGCTTCAGCGCGCCGACGGGCGCGGCAAAGCGTGCCCGCAGGGGCTCCAGCGCCTCCCGCTCCGCCTCGCTGCCCCGCCGCAGGGGGCGCGACAGCGCCCGGGGCTTCAGGGCGTATTTTTCGATGTAATTGCAAAGGCGACAGGCCTCGTCCGCCTCCAGGGGCATGTAGCCGGCGCGCAGCAGCGCCAGCGCGTCCTCGCTGCGGGGCGCGGCCTCCGTCAGGCGCAGCGCGTCGATCAGGCTTTCCGCCAGCGGATGGCGGGAGGCCGGGCGGCTGGCCGAAAGGAAGAGGGGCACGCCGCAGGCGCGAAAGGCTTCCTTCAGCGGCTGGCGATAGCCGTCGATATCCCGGCAGAGGATCAGCATGTCGTTCCAGCGCCAGCCGTTCTTCATGGCAAGCCTGCGGCACAGCGCCGCGGCGAAGCGGCACTCCTCCATCGGGTCGCGCAGCGTGACGGCCTGCACGTGAATGGGCGGCTTTTGCCCGGGCCAGGGGGAGACGGGATAGGCGAACAGCTCGCCCGACAGGTGCGCCAGCTCCGCCGCCTGCGCCGGGGCGGCGACGACCAGGCGGCGCTCGTCCGGGACGCCCTCTGCCTCCACCATGATTCGCTCGGGCCAGACGCCCGAGCGCCTCGCGGCGACGATCATGCGCTCGAGACAGCCCTTCAGCGGCAGGAAGGCGTCGAAATCCCGGGCGTTTTCGTCGTTGGCGAGGGGCAGGAATACATGGGTGTCGGCGCAGACCGCGCCCACCGCGCCGATCAGCCGGTGCAGCATGGGCGGGGTCAGGTCAAAGCCGTAGAAAAATACGCAGGCGTCCCGCAGGAACATGGCCTCCGGGGCCCGGCTCACGGCCTCGGCAAATTCCGATTCTCCGTCCTGGAAGCGGCCCTCCAGCAGGTCCTCGTAGGCCTCCAATATGACCCCCAGGTCGTCCAGCTTCATGCGCAACAGGCCCTCGGCCTGTTCGGCGCAGGCGAAAAGCCGCTCGGGGGTCAGCCCCGCCTGTCGGATCAGCTCCAGCTGCCGGGCGCAGCGCTCGGCAAAGCCCCTGCGCTCCGCCGCGCCGTGGTAGAGCCTGAGCCGGTCGTCCACGCTGTGCACGGCGGCGCGCACCAGCATGACCCTTCCCCGCTCGTCCACCCGCGCGCCCCCGGGCTGTCCGGCTGCCTCGAAGATGCGGCCGCACAGCCGCTCCGGGCTCAATACCTGCAGGCGGAAGGAGCCCTTGAGATCCAGCGCCGCCAGCAGCGCCCGCTCGGTTTGCAGCGTCAGCTGCTTGGGCACGACGACGATGTGGTCCCGCTCGCCGCCGGCCATACTCCGGCGCAACACGTCGGTCATGGCCGGCGCCATCAGGCGGCTCCTGCCGGTATAGATGCGCATGGCTGTTCCCCCTTTTTGAAGGACGAATTATGAATTATGCATTATGCATTATGAATTGTGAGATAATCCTCACTTCTTATTTCCCATTCCAATTATACCATATGCCCGGCGGTTGCAGTTCGCAAAAATGTGATAAACTTGTAATATCTGCCCCTCGTTTTTTGTTGTATAATACTGCCACGAGCCATATCCTGGGAGGGCAGAGCATATAATGGGCAGGGGTGCCTGTCCCACCTGTCCCATCGTTCCCGGGTAGGGCAATTCTATCTGAGGAGGGAAATCCATGAAAAGGATTCTCGCGGTTCTTTTAGCGGTCATGATGCTCGTCGCAATCGTTCCCGCAACGTCTCTCGCCGAGAGAGCTTCCAACGGAACCAATACGGTTTATCACGTTGCCACCCAGAGAGATCCTCTGCGGCTGCGCTCCGGCCCCGGCACGAACTACCGGATCATCGCCCGCCTGGCCAAGGGCCAGGCCGTCATCAAGCTGAGCAGCAGCGGCACCTGGTATAAGGTGAAGACGCCCAGCGGCCTGACGGGCTACGCCTCCAAGAACTATCTGAAGCCCAACGCGCATGCCGCCGTCGAGACTCGGGAAAGCGGCCTGAACGTGCGCAACAAGCCCAACGGAAGCAAGGTTTATTACAGCATTCCCCACGGCGCCAAGGGCGTTAACGTGTACAGGGTGAACGGAAACTGGGCCGAGGTCAGCTATAACGGCAGAAGGAAGGGCTGGTCATCTCTGAGCTACCTGCGCTTCACGACCTGGTGATCTGTATCGTACATAAAAAGGCGGATGCGAAAGCATCCGTTTTTTTGTCCCTGGCGTCTGTCCGTCTCCCCCGGCGTAACAAAATATGTTGTTGTATTTTTGAAGCCGATATGCTATAATACCCTTGGAAAACAGAATAACCGGGTATTCACAGGTGCCCTGCAGCCTGCGCTGAACAGGCGGGCGGGGAGAATAGGGAACGGAGTGGGATTCTCCGACAGGACCGCTGCTGTGAAGCGGAGCGTCCACAAAGCAAGCCATTGGCCGCAGGCGTTGACCGAGGGGCGACGACCGAAGGGCTGAGAAGGCGGTCGGGCGCGATGAAACCAAGTCAGAAGACCTGCCTGTGGAAAGAACGTATCGACTTCTTCGGACTAAAGAAGGATATGTCTCAGGGCGCGGCGCTTCAATCCCCAGGGGTGAGGAGCTCGCGGTTCGGCCCAAGGGCTGAACCTGGAAACCGCTTCCAGCCTCAGACGGCGGAACGGCAGCTGGTACCTGTCCGTTTCGCGTGTACGATTGCGAGAGTTCGCCGGCAAAGATCTCGCGCCGGTGGGCCCTGCCGATTCCTCCCCAAAGAAAAGCAATGCAATCATACAGGACATGTTTGGACGAAGATCCGGCGTGTTCTGTTTTTTGCGGCGCCGCACAGGCTTTTCCCCCTTGTTTGCCCGTGCGGCGCCATATATCGTGCGGCGCAACAATATAAGGCAAACCGGCCTGGATTTCGGCCTTCAAGGATAAAAACGGCTACAGGACACATGCTATCATTACCGGCGCTGCCGGTTGAAAGGAAGGTATTTATTCATGGATCTCAAGCTCAAGGATAAAGTGGTTCTGGTTACCGGCGGTACCGGCGGCATTGGCACGGCCATCGTCAAGGGCTTCCTGGCCGAGGGCGCGAAGGTGGCTTTCTCATCCACCCGGCAGTCCAAGATCGACGCGCTCCTGCCCACCCTGGAGGCGGCGGAGGGTCAGGTCGCAGGTTTCGTGGCCGACATGAACAACGAAGCGGACATCAAAAACCTGGTGGAAGCCGCCAAGGCCCGGTTTGGCACGCTGGACATCATCGTGCCCAACGCCGGCTATGAGGGCAAGGCCCATCCCGTTCAGGATATGACCCTCGAACTGTTTGAGCAGACCTACATGCTCAATGTCTTTGCCGTCATGCTGACGATGAAATACGCCGCGCCCACGCTGATCGAAAAGAAATCCGGCGCGGTGGTCGTGGTGGCCTCCGCCGCGGCCTACGAGCCCACCGCGGGCAACAGCGCCTATGTCTCCTCCAAGTATGCCGTCGCCGGCCTGACCAAGTGCGTGGCGATGGAACTGGGGCCGGCGGGCATCCACGTCAATTACGTGTGCCCCGGCCCGGTGGACACGCCCATGATGCTGCGCATCGAGAAGGACTTCTTCGGCGATACCATGACCCACGAGGAGGCCATGGCGATGCTGGCCGGCAATTACGCCATGGACAAGCGCTACGCCAAGCCGGAAGAGGTCGCCAACGCCGTGCTGTACCTGGCGAGCGAGGTGTCCGCCCATACCGCCGGCATGGGCATGCACGTGGATTCCAAGGTGGCCGCGCCGAACTGATCACTGTCGGTATAGGAATGACGCAACGGCCCGGGGTGTTTGATCGCCCCGGGCCGTTGCCTTAATCCGATATAACTGTTCAGTCATCGCGACAAATGACGGGTTATAAACACACTCCATCGTTGTGCGAATGTGGCGGATATGCTATAATTCACATGGAGGCGATAGCGTGCGCAATACCATAATCACCGGCGATTGTGAAAACCCCTGGCGCAACCTTGCGGTGGAGGCGCTGCTGTTTGAATCGCTGGGCTCCCGCGAAAGGGTGCTGTACCTGTGGCAGAACCGGGATACCGTGGTCATCGGCCGCCACCAGAACGCCTGGAAGGAATGCAGGGTCAGGCTGCTCGAGGATGAGGGCGGCACGCTGGCCCGGCGCTCCAGCGGCGGCGGCGCGGTGTACCACGACCTGGGCAACCTGAACTTCAGCTTCGTGCTGCCCCGTTCGGAATACGACGTGCGCCGCCAGCTGGAGGTGGTGCGCCGTGCGGTGGCCGAATTCGGCATAACGGCGCAATTGTCGGGCCGCAACGATCTGGTGATCGCGGAGGGCGGCGCGAAGTTTTCCGGAAACGCCTTCCGCTTTTCGGGGGACGCCGCGCTGCACCACGGCACGATCATGGTGCGCGTGGCGCTGGATAAGCTGGGCCGCTACCTGGCCCCGGACGACGGCAAGCTGAGGGCGAAGGGCATCGACAGCGTGCGCGCCCGGGTGGTGAACCTGGCGGCGCTCAACCCCCGGATCACCGTTCCGGGCCTGGCGGACGCGCTGAAACGGGCGTTCGTGGCCGAATACGGCCCCGCGCAGGCGCTGTCCGTGGGCGCGCTGGACGCCGCCCGGCTCGAAGCGCTGGAGCGGGAATACGCCTCCTGGGATTTTCGCATGGGCAAGGCGCTGCCCTTCGACGCCACCCTTGCCCGCCGCTTCGGCTGGGGCGGCGTGACGCTGGAGCTGGGCCTGAAGGCGGGCGCGGTGGCGTCCGTCCAGGTGTTCTCCGACGCCATGGACGAGGCCATGATCGCCCGGATCGCCCCCGCGCTGGTCGGCGCGCGCTACGATAACAGGGCCCTTGGGGAGGCCTTGCGCAGGCTCGCCCATCCCCAGGCCGACGAGCTGGCCGAATGGCTGGAACAGACAGATTTGGGAGGACATCAATGATGATGAAAGCACTTTTTATCGGCGGCACCGGCACCATCAGCGCCGCCATCGTCCGCAGACTGGTGAACGAGCTGGGCTGGGAGGTCTGGCTGCTGAACCGGGGCAACCGCCCCGAGGCCGTGCCCGAGGGCGCGCATACGATCGTCGCCGACGTCGGCGACGAGGCGGACGTGCGCCGCAAGCTGGGGGATATGACCTTCGACTGCGTCTGCGAATTCATCGGCTTCACCCCCGACCAGGTGGAACGGGACTACCGCCTGTTCAAGGGGCGCACCCGCCAGTACATCTACACCAGCTCGGCCTCGGCCTACCACAAGCCGGCGGCGGGCTACGTCGTCACCGAGGGCACGACCCTCTCCAATCCCCATTGGGAATACTCCCGGAACAAGATCGCCTGCGAGGATTTCCTGATGAAGGTCTACCGGGAGGCGGGCTTCCCCGTCACCATCGTGCGCCCCAGCCACACCTATGACGAGCGCAGCGTCCCCCTGGGGGTGCACGGCAAAAAGGGCTCCTGGCAGGTGATCAAGCGCATGCTGGAGGGCAAGCCCGTCATCATACAGGGCGACGGCACCTCCCTGTGGACCATGACCTTCAACACCGATTTCGCCGTCGGCTATACCGGCCTGATGGGCAACCGACACGCCATCGGCGAGGCCTTCCAGATCACCGGCGACGAGACGCTGACCTGGAACCAGATCTACGCCACCATCGCCGACGCCCTGGGCGTGGAATTGAAGCCCTATCACGTGGCCAGCGACTTCCTGGCCGCCGTGGGCCGCAAATACGGCTATGACTTCGAGGGCAGCCTCATCGGCGACAAGGCGGTGTCGGTGGTGTTCGACAACCGCAAGCTCAAGCGGACCGTGCCCGACATGCGCACCGACGTGCGCTTCGACAGGGGCGTGCGCATCGCCCTCGATTACCTGCTCTCCCACCCGGAGCGCCAGATCCCCGACCCCGAATTCGACGAATGGTGCGACCGGGTGATCGAGGCGCAGGAGCAGGCGAAGCGCGCGGTGATCGAGGGAAAATAAGCCGAGGGACACCTCGTCATCTCTCAATGTTTTTTGCAACGATACTTGTACGGCGCTGGCAGATATTGTATAATCATGTCAGCGCCATGGTAATTTGAGGGAGGAGAAGGTATCATGAAGTTGCGGAATCGGCTTTCGGCGATCCTGTTGGTCGCGCTGATGGTCTTCGCCACGCTGCCCGCGGGCATGCTGGCCGAGGGGAATATCGCGATTGAATTGGATGAGGGGGAGATCTTCCCCGATGAGATATCGGTGGAGGACAGCCTGGAGATTGTGCCGGAGGAAGACGGTCTCATCCCGGAGGGCCTCTTCGGGCAGGACGGCATCATACTGGACGACGGCCTCGATGCATTGATGCTCGACGAAGAGGTTCAGCCGAAGGACGTGCCGGCCGCGTCGAACAGCTATACAGACGGAAATTATGACCACGATGCGTTTATTATTGATGATAACGGTGTGCTGGTCGATTATATAGGCAATGGCGGCGATGTCGTCATTCCCGATGGCGTCACCGGTATTGGGGATAAGGCTTTCTATATGTACACCGATCTGACCGGAGTCACCATCCCGGACAGCGTCACCAGCATTGGGAATGGTGCCTTCGAAAGGTGCTCCAGTCTGACCAGCGTCACCATACCCGATAGCGTCACCAGCATTGGGAATGGTGTCTTCGTTTTATGTGACAGCTTGACCAGAGTCACCATCCCGGACAGCGTCACCGGCATTGGGGATGAGACCTTCTTCGGATGCGACAGTTTGACCAGCGTCACCATCCCGGACAACGTCACCAGCATTGGAGCGAGAGCCTTCTATTCGTGCGGTTTGACCAGCGTCACCATACCCAACAACGTCACCAATATTGGACAGGAGGCCTTTTATTCGTGCAAAGGCCTGACCAGCGTCACCATTGGCGAAAGCGTCACAGACATTGAGCGCGGAGCTTTCCAGGATTGTACCAACCTTATCAGCATCATTATATTGGGCAACGTCAACAGTATTGGAAAATATAACTTCTATGGCTGTGACAGCCTGACCAACGTCACCATTGGCAACAGCGTCACCAGCATTATCAATGATATCTTCTCTGGCTGTGACAGTCTGACCAATGTCACTATTGGCAACAGCGTCACCGACATTGGGGAGAAAGCCTTCTATAAGTGCGGCCTGATCAGCCTCACCATACCCGACAGCGTCGCCAGTATTGGAAAAGAGGCTTTCGCTGAGTGCAGACGCCTGACCAGCGCCACCATATTGGGCAGCGTCACCAGCATGGGGTATGGTGCCTTCAGGAATTGCGACAGCCTGACCAGAGTCACCATACCTGGCAGCGTTACCAGCATTGGGGCTGGTGCCTTCTGGAAATGCATCAGCCTGACCGACGTCACCCTCCCGGACAGCGTCACCAGCATTGACTCATGGGCGTTCATAGACTGTTCCAGCCTGACAAGCATCACCCTACCTGGCAGCGTTACCAGCATTGGAGAGGAAGCCTTCTATAGATCCGGCTTGACCAGCGTTACCATACTGGGCAACGTCACCAGCGTTGGGAAGGATGCTTTCCGTGATTGTGACAACCTGACCAGCGTCACCATTGGCAACCGCGTCACTGGCATCGAAAAAGGTATCTTCTCTGGCTGTGGCAGCCTGACCAGCGTCACCATTGGCAACAGTGTCACCAGCATTGGAGAGAAAGCCTTCTATTCGTGCGGTTTGACCAGCGTCACCATACCCGACAGCGTCACCAGCATTGGGAATTTGGCCTTCGGAGGATGCAACAGGCTCAAAGAGATCAAAGTATCCAGTAAAAATCGTTATTTTGCTTCAAAAAAAGGTATATTGTATACCCATAATATGAAAACCCTGCTCCAGTGTCCCGGTGCAAAAACCAGCGCAACCATTCCAGATAGCGTAAAAAGCATTGGAGAATATGCCTTCAGTTGCTGTAACAATCTGACCAGCATCACCATTGGCAACGGCGTCACCAGCATTGGGAAATATGCCTTTAAATCGTGCGACAGACTGAAAAGCGTCACCATTGGCAACAGCGTCACCAGCATTGGGGAACATGCCTTCTTGTTCTGTGAAAGACTGAAAAGCGTCACCATTGGCAACAGCGTTACCAGCATTGGGGAAGCTGCCTTCTATTTTTGCGGTTTGACCAGCGTCATCATACCTGACAGCGTCACCAGCATTGGAGCGAGAGCCTTCTATGCGTGCGGTTTGACCAACGTCATCATACCCGACAGCGTCACCGGCATTGGGGAAGGGGCCTTCGATCAAAACGAAGACCTGGCCAGCGCCACCATTCTTGCCAAGCCAATAAAAATTCATAAAAACGCATTTGGTGACCCCCATGACCCTGTTTTCTGTCTCACGATCTATACCTACTCCGACTCCGACGCTTACAAGTGGGCGCAAAATCATTCCATTGACGTCGTCGATATAACAGATAAGGAGAAACTCTCAAAGACCTCCCTGTCCATGAAGATTGGCGACACTCACAAGCTGAAAGTCTCCAACCTCTTCGGCCGCACGGTCACCTGGTCCTCCAGCAACAAGGCGGTTGCCGCGGTCAAGAACGGCAAGGTCACGGCGAAGAAGGCCGGCAGCTGCACCATCACAGCGAAGGTCAAGAACGGCAAGACGCTGAAATGCAAGGTCAGGGTCACCGACCCGGCCAAGCTCTCCAGGACATCCCTGTCTCTTAAAAAAGGCAGTACTTTTACCCTGAAAGTCTCCGGCCTCGTGGGCCGCACGGTCACCTGGTCCTCCAGCAACAAGGCGGTTGCCGCGGTCAAGAACGGCAAGGTCACGGCGAAGAAGGCCGGCAGTTGCACCATCACAGCGAAGGTTAAGAACGGCAAGACGCTGAAATGCAAGGTCAAGGTGGTCAAGCGGTAGACGCCTCCACATTTTTTCATCTCACCTTCATCTTCAATTCATACTCATGGTTTATTCTCTAAATTGGATATGTATGTATCACATTTACGCGCGCGGGGCTTCAGCGCCGGAGAGTATGTATGAAGATAGGATTGGACATCGGATCGACGACGATCAAGGCCGTGGTGCTGGACGAGGCGGGGAAAATCGTGTTCCGCCGCTACGAGCGCCATCGGTCCCAGATCGCCATGCTCTGCGAGGTACTGCTGCACGCCATCGCCGCGAAATTTCCCGGCGAGCGGTTTCAGCTGGGCATTTCCGGCTCGGCGGGCATGGGCCTGGCGGAGGAGCTGGACATCGACTTTCTCCAGGAGGTCTACGCCACCCGCGTGGCCCTTCGCGAGATGGCGCCCCAGGCCGACGTGGCCGTGGAGCTGGGCGGCGAGGACGCGAAGATACTGTTCCTGACCGGCGCGGGCGGGCTCGAGGTGCGCATGAACGGCACCTGTGCCGGCGGCACCGGCGCGTTCATCGACCAGATGGCCACCCTGATGGACGTGCCCGTGGAGCAGCTGGAGACCCTCTCCCGGGACCACGAGCGCAGCTACGCCATCGCCAGCCGCTGCGGCGTGTTCGCCAAGTCGGATATCCAGCCCCTGCTGAACCAGGGGGCCCGCAAGGAGGACATCGCCCGCAGCATCTTCGAGGCCGTGGCGGGGCAGACCATCGCCGGTCTTGCCCAGGGCCGGGAGATTGCCGGAAACGTGGTGTACCTGGGCGGCCCGCTGACCTTCTTTTCCGAGCTTCGGGACTGCTTTGACAAGGCGCTGGGCATCCGGGGCATACACCCGGCGGACGCGCTGTACTCGGTGGCCATGGGCGCGGCCCTGCAGGCCGAGCGCGAAGCGGACCTCGTGGACGTGATACGCCGCGTGCGCAGCCGCGCGGGCCAGGCCCGCTACGCCGCCTGTCCGCCGCTGTTTGAAAGCCAGGCGGATTACGACGCCTTCCGCGCCCGCCACGCCAGGGCCCGCGTGGAGACCGTCTCCCGCCCCGGCTACGACGGCAGGGTGTACATCGGCATCGACTCCGGCTCCACCACCATCAAGGCCGTGGCCGTGGACGAGGATTTCAACCTGCTCAAGACCGCCTACATGTCCAACAAGGGCAATCCCCTGCCGGCCGTGCGGGATTTCCTGCGGGAATTCTACGCCGAATACCCGAACGCCACCGTGGCCGGGGCCGGCTCCACGGGCTACGGCGAGGCGCTGGTCAAGACCGCCTTCCGCCTGGACTGCGGCGTGGTGGAGACCATGGCCCACCTGATCGCCGCCCGGAAGCTGCAGCCGGGGGTGGATTTCATCATCGACATCGGCGGCCAGGACATCAAGTGCTTCAAGATCAAGGATGACGCCATCGACGACATCTTCCTGAACGAGGCCTGCTCCTCGGGCTGCGGCTCCTTCATACAGACCTTCGCCCAGGCGTCGGGCGGCCTGCCCGTGGACGAGTTCGCCCGCCGGGGCCTGCTGGCAAAGCATCCGGTGGACCTGGGCTCCCGCTGCACCGTGTTCATGAATTCCTCGGTGAAGCAGGCCCAGAAGGACGGCGCGACCCTGGAGGACATCTCCGCCGGGCTGTCCATCTCCATCGTGAAAAACGCGCTGTACAAGGTCATCCGCACCGCCGACGCCTCCCAGCTGGGCGAGCGCATCGTGGTGCAGGGGGGCACGTTCCTCAACGACGCCGTGCTCCGGGCCTTCGAGCGGGAGATCGGCAGGAACGTGGTGCGGCCCAACATCGCCGGGCTCATGGGGGCCTACGGCGTGGCGCTGTGGAGCGCGACCCACGCCACCGGGGAAAAAAGCAGCATACTGACCGCCGGGGAACTGGAGCGCTTTTCCCAAAAGACCACCAACACCCGCTGCCAGGGCTGCCAGAACCACTGCATGCTGACCATCATACGCTTCGACAGCGAGGGCGACGCCCCGCCCCGGCGCTTCATCTCCGGCAACCGCTGCGAGAAGATGACCGGCGGCGGCAAGGCGTCCCTGCCCAACCTGTACGAGGAAAAGCGGCGGATGCTGAGGGCCTATCCCTCCGGCGAGCGCAAGCGGGGGCGCATCGGCATCCCCATGGGGCTGAACATGTACGAGCTGTTCCCCTTCTGGCACGCGCTGTTCACTAAGCTGGGCTTCCAGGTGATCCAGTCCCCCGAGTCCGACCACGCGCTGTACGCCTCGGGCCAGCGCACCATTCCCTCGGACACGGCCTGCTACCCCGCCAAGCTGATGCACGGCCACGTGGAATGGCTGCTGCGGCAGAATGTGGACGCCATATTCTATCCCTGCATGAGCTACAACCTGGACGAGTACAGGGGCGACAACCACTACAACTGCCCGGTGGTGGCCTACTATCCCGAGGTCCTGCGGCTGAACGTGCCGGGGCTCAGGCAGACCCGGTTCATCTGCGACTACCTGGGCATCCACCGACCCGGTGATTTTGAAAGGAAATTCCCGGCGATACTGGGGAAGTACTTCCCCGGCATTCCCGCACGGGAGGTCAGACAGGCGGTGCGCTCCGCCTACGCCGCCTATGAGGCATACATGGCCTCTGTGCGGCAAAGGGGCGCCGAGCTGCTGAAGGAGGCCCGGGAGAAGGGCCTGCCGGTGGTGGTGCTCTGCGGGCGGCCCTACCACATCGACCCGGAGATCAGCCACGGCATCGACCAGCAGATCTCCCAGCTGGGCGCGGTGGTGGTCACCGAGGATTCGGTGAACCTGAACGCGGAGAAGTTTTCGGTGAACGTGCTGAACCAGTGGACCTACCACGCCCGCCTGTATTCGGCGGCGAAGTTCGTGGCTGAATGCGGCGACCCAAATGTGAACCTGGTGCAGCTGGTGTCCTTCGGCTGCGGCGTGGACGCCATCACCACCGACGAGGTGCGCAGCATACTGCAATCGGGCGGCAAGCTGTACACCCAGCTCAAAATCGACGAAATCTCCAACCCCGGCGCGGTGCGCATTCGCCTGCGCAGCCTGTTCGCCGCGTTGGAGCAGTAGCGGCGCCATCCATGCCGCCGCGCTCCGTACAAAAAACGGAAAAAATGGCTCCCTCGTCGAGGGAGCTGTCCGGCGCCGTGCGCCGGACAGAGGAAGTAACCATGCAAGAGCGCATCGAATTTACCAGGGAAATGAAGCGGGATTACACCATACTGATCCCCAACATGCTGCCGCTGCATCTGAAGCTGGTGCGCGACGTGTTTGAGCTGCACGGCTACAACATGGAGCTGCTGCAGAACGAGGGCCCCTCCGTGGTGGAGACGGGCCTGAAATACGTGCACAACGACACCTGCTACCCGGCGCTGCTGTGCATCGGTCAGTTCATCGACGCGCTGCAGAGCGGCAAATACGACGTGCACAAGTGCGCCCTGATCATCACTCAGACCGGCGGCGGCTGCCGCGCCTCGAACTATATCTTCCTGCTGCGCAAGGCGCTGGTCAAGGCGGGGCTGGGGTTTGTGCCCGTGATTTCCCTGAACCCGGTGGGCCTGGAGAAGAACAGCGGCTTCAGGCTGACGCTGACGCTGCTCATGCAGTCGATGATGATGATACTCTATGCCGACGTGCTGATGTGCCTGAAAAACCAGGTGGAGCCCTACGAGAACGAAAAGGGAAGCTGCGCGGCGCTGGTGGACGCCTGGGCCAACCGCCTGACGGAGCAGTTCCGGCGCAACCCCAAGGCCGCGGCGCTGCGGTTCAGGGGGAACGTGGCGCGGATCGCAAGGGACTTCGAGGCCGTGCCCTACACCCCCGCCAGCAAGATACAGGTGGGCATCGTGGGCGAGATCTACGTCAAGTATTCCCACATGGCCAACAACCACCTGGAGCAGTTCCTGCTGGAACAGGGCTGCCAGGTGAACGTGCCGGGGCTGATGGGCTTCCTGCTCAACGCCCTGGACCACAGCATCGACGACGTGGACCTGTACGGCGGCAACAAATTCAAGCAGTTCGCCTTCAGGCTGGTGATGCGCTATGTGAACCGTGTGGAGCGCACCATTTCGAGGGCCGTCCGGAAAAACAGCCGCTTCAATCCCCCCGTCACCTATAAAAAGACCCGGGAGGAGCTGGGCGACGTGCTGGGCGTGGGCTGCAAGATGGGCGAGGGCTGGCTGCTGACGGCGGAGATGTGCGAGCTGATCGATTCCGGCGTGCCCAACATCGTTTAAGGGCACCATCCGCGCCCTGCGGGAAAAATACCCCAGGGCCAACATCGTCCCCATCGACTATGACCCCGGCGCCACCCGCGTCAACCAGGAAAACCGGTTGAAGCTGATGCTGGCCGTGGCGCGGGAGGAAAAATAGGCAAAAAGGAGTGCTGCACATGGCGACACAACAGCAAAAGGGAAATTGCTACCTCTGCGGGGCTGAGCTGGGCAAGGTAGCGATGAAGAACCACATTCTCAAGCTGCACAGTGATTCCAAGGGGGAACAGGAATGCTGCCTGATCAAGGTGGAGGGCATGGACAAGCGCTATTGGCTGCTGCTGGATATGCCTTTGACGTCTTCTCTGAAGAACCTCGACGACTTCCTGCGCAAGATCTGGCTGGAATGCTGCGGCCACATGAGCGCCTTCGAGGGTCCGGGCTATCAGGAATACCCGATGAGCTGCAAGCTGAGCGCCTTTCCCGAGGGCGCGCAGATCGGCTATGAATACGATTTCGGCGACACCACCCGGCTGCAGGTCACTTTCGTAGGCCAGACCCGCCGCAAAAAGCAGCGCGAGGTCGTGCGCCTGCTGGCAAGGAACACGCCTATCAATTGGAAGTGCGCCGGGTGCGGCGCGCCCGCAGAGCTGGTGGACACGGAGGATATGTTTGGCGAAGCGCCTGCATGTTATTGCGAGGCTTGTGCGGAGAAGGCGGAGATTGACCTGGACATGGCCCTGCCCGTCACCAACTCCCCCCGCATGGGTGCCTGCGCCTATACGGGAGAGCTTGATCACTATGGGTTTGAGGAATACGTGAAGCGCAACGGGAAGTGACGGCATTTTGAAATGGATGAGCGGAGGCCATCGCGGCCTCCGCTCATTTGCGCTCTATGCTCAGCACATAATCCGCGCTGACGTTGTAGTATTCGCACAGCGTGCGCAGATGGCGTATGGGCATCTCGTTGACGCCGTTTTCATATCGGGAATATACCTGTTGAGTGGTGCCGAGGACGTGGGCGACGGTGCTTTGCTTCAAATCCCTGTCTTCCCGCAGCTCGCGGAGGATTTCCCAATATTCCTTCATGGTGAAATCAACCTCCCTATTCTTTTTTGCGGGAAACCAGCCGCTCGGTACGGATGAAAATGATGCTTACGAGGGAAAAGGCATTTGGCTATGACATTGACGCTATAACCCAACCATCATCCGCACCGGACAGTTACAGTCATTGCCCAGGGTTCGTCAGCAAATAGCAATGCGTATGGATGTTCTTTGCCTTCCCCATCGGGGGAAGGCAAAAAAAGCCGACCTCCAATACATCGAGATACCAACCCCGGGTTGCAACCGGTTACACAGAGAAGTGTATTTACATCACATATGGTGTATTGACACTTTCACCAGATATGGGGTAAAATGATGATGTGACTATATATGAAGGGATGGTTTGACACATGAAGAAGCTGTTGACGACACTGCTCTGCTTGGTGCTTCTGGCGCAGGCGGTCTTCCCCGTGTGGGCGGAGGACGGACTTGAATTGGAGCTCGACGAAAGCATTTTGCTCCTGGACGAACAGACAGACAATACCGGGGCATCGGACGTGGTCATAGAGGACATGGATCCGTCCGTTCTGGAGGATTTGGAGGGCGTTTCGCTCGACGGCGACTTGCCGAACCTGGACGGCGGTTTGACGCTGGACGGAGAGGCCGGCGAGGTCGCGGCAACAGGTGCGAGCGCCAACGCTCCAAAGGACTTCGAGATCATCAACGGGGTGTTGGTGAGATACACAGGCGACGGCGGCGTGGTGACGATTCCGGACGGGGTGACGGCGATAGCGGAAGGAGTATTCAGAGGATGTGATATTCTTACAGGAATCAAGATTCCTGATAGCGTTAAGACGATTGCGGAGGAAGCGTTTAAAAATTGCTATAACCTGACGAGCGTTACGATACTCTATGGCGTGACCAGTATTGGTCAAGAAGCCTTTTATGGATGCGACAGTTTAACCGAACTGACAATACCGGACAGCGTCGGCTTGATTGACAAATACGCTTTTACCGGCTGTGCCAATCTGGGAACCGTCAAGATTCCGGATTCATTGGGAATCCTTTCAGAGGGCGTGTTTTCCGAGTGCTATAACCTGTCGAGCATTGTCATCCCGGATAAAATTGGGCTCATCGAAAATTACGCCTTTGATAAGTGCTACGGCCTTGCGGACATCACGATTCTCGGCGATTCCACCAGCATCGCGGATTGGGCGTTCCGGGACGTTCCGAAAACTTCCACCTTCCACACTATCTGCGATACCGCCGCCACCACCTGGGCGCAGGAGCGGGGTTACAAAGTGTACAAATCGAATCACAACGCTGTGACCGACCCCGCCGTCCCCGCCACCTGCACGACGGACGGCAAGACCGAGGGCAGCCATTGTTCCGTCTGCGGCACGGTCATCAAGGCTCAGCAGACGATTCCCGCCAAGGGACATACGCTCGTGACCGACCCCGGGGTCCCCGCCACCTGCACGACAGCAGGCAAAACAGAGGGAAGCCACTGCTCTGCCTGCGGCGCTGTGATCAAGGCCCAGCAGACGGTCGCCGCCACAGGTCACACGCCCGTGACCGACGCGGCGGTGGAAGCGACCTGCACGGCGGCGGGCAAGACCGAGGGCAGCCATTGTTCCGTCTGCGGCGCTGTGATCAAGGCCCAGCAGACGGTCCCCGCCACCGGTCACACGCCCGTAACCGACGCGGCGGTGGAAGCGACCTGCACGGCGGCGGGCAAGACCGAGGGCAGCCACTGCTCGGTCTGCGGCGCGGTATTTAAGGCCCAGCAGACGGTCCCCGCCAAGGGCCACACTGCCGTGACAGACAAGGCCGTCGCCGCGACGTGCACGGCGGCAGGTAAGACCGAGGGTAGCCATTGCTCTGTTTGCGGCACAGTGATCAAGGCGCAGCAGACGGTCCCCGCCAAGGGCCACACTGCCGTGACGGACAAGGCCGTTGCCGCGACGTGTACGAAAGCGGGCAAGACCGAGGGCAGCCACTGCTCCGTCTGCGGCACGGTCATCACAGCCCAGCAGACCATTCCCGCCAAGGGACATACCCCCGTGACCGATCCCGCTGTTCCCGCCACCTATACAGAGACCGGCCTGACCGAGGGCAGCCACTGCGCCGTCTGCGGAAAAACGCTCGTCGAACAGCAGGTGGTTCCCAAGCTGGGGCCCACGGGCGTGAAGCTGAACAATACCAAAGCCACCCTATATGCGGGCCTGACCCTGAAACTGAAGGCCACGGTACAGCCCACAAAAGCTAAGACCACCCTCAAATGGACCAGCAGCAACAAGAAGGTCGCCACCGTCACCCAGAAGGGCGTGGTCAAGGCGCTGAAGAAGGGCACGGCCACCATCACGGTCAAGACGGCCAACGGCAAGAAGGCGACCTGCAAGATCACCGTACCCGTCGCGCCCACGAAGGTGACGCTGAACGAGGAAAGGGCTACGCTCAAGGTCCGCAAGAAGCTGACGCTGAAGGCCACGCTGACCCCGGTGAAGGCCAAGACGACGCTGACCTGGACGACCAGCAACAAGAAGATCGCCATGGTCACGCAAATGGGCGTGGTCACGGCCATGAAGCCCGGCAAGGCAACGATCACCGTCAAGACCGCCAACGGCAAGAAGGCGACGTTCGTGGTTACCGTGAAAAAGCAATAGGATATACAAACCGTCCAAGGACGATCTCGGCTTACAATAAGCATGAGCGGAGGCCATCGCGGCCTCCGCTCATTTACCTTTCCCAAACCCTGTATTCCCTCATTTCACATACGTGTCCAGCATCCGCGCCAGCATATCCACGTCGATGGGCTTGGCGATGTGATCGTTCATGCCCGCCTTTTTGCAGTTCAATACGTCGTCGGTGAAGGTGTTGGCGGTCATCGCCACGATGGGAATCTGCCTGGCGTAGGGCCGGTCGATGGCCCTGATCGCCTTCGCGGCCTGGTAGCCGTTCATGTTGGGCATCTGTATGTCCATGAAGATCATGGAATAATACCCGTCCGGCGATTCCGCCAGCTTTTTCACCGCCTGCTCGCCGTCCTGGACCCAATCCACCGTCACGCCGGTCATCTCCAGGAAATCCGTGGCGATTTCCGCGTTGATCTCCTGGTCCTCGGCCAGCAGTATGCGGCGGCCGTCCAGGTTCATCTCCTCCAGCGCGCGCAGGGGCGCCTCCATGTCGGCCTGGCTGGACTGGTGGTTGACCAGCGCGTCAAAGAGGTTGACCAGCTTCGTCTTGAACAGGGGCTTGCTGACGAAAGCGTTGGCCCCCGCCTCCCGGGCGTCCTGTTCGATCTCCGTCCAGTCGTAGGCGGAGAATATGATGATGGGCACGTCCTCGCCCACCAGCCTGCGAATCTGCCGCGTGGTCTCCACGCCGCCTATGTCCGGCAGCTTCCAATCGATGATAACGGCGTAGAAATCCCGGCCCTGATCCCGGCGCACCTTGACCCGATCCACGGCGGCCTTGCCGGTGAGCACCCACTCGCTGTTCATCCCCATGTCGTTGAGTATCTCGCAGGTGGATTCGCAGCAGGCGGCGTCGTCGTCCGCCACCAGCACGCGCAGGTCGCGGAAGCTGTCGTAGTCGATCTTCGAATGGTTTGCAAGCTTCAAATAGATGTTGACCGTGAATTTGGAGCCCTCCCCGTAGACGCTCTCCACGGAGATGTCCCCGCCCATCATGCGCACGAGGTTCCGGGTGATGGCCATGCCCAGGCCGGTGCCCTGTATGCCGGCGGTCTGCTTGTCGCTGGCCCGGGCGAAGGGCTCGAACAGGTGCTCCAGGAATTCCTCCGTCATGCCGTAGCCGTTGTCTTCGAATATGAACTGGTAATGGCCGAAATCCTGGGCCCGGGTGTGGCTTTCGTTGACGGTGAGGCTGATCCTTCCGCCGTCGGGGGTGTACTTGATGGCGTTGCTCATGATGTTGACGAACACCTGCTGCAGCCGTCGGCTGTCGCCGATGACCTGCTCGTGCTCCAGGTTGCCGATGTTCACCCGGAAGGTGTGGCCGTGGGCCTGCATCTGGGAGCGGGTCATGGCGAGCATCGTGTCGATGAGCTCCGCCAGGTTGAATTCCTCCTCCACCAGCTCCACCTTGCCGGACTCGATCTTGTTCATGTCCAGGACCTCGTTGATCAGCGACAGCAGGTGGCTGGAGGAGTCCTTGATCTTCCGCAGGCAGTCCGCCACCCGCTCCCGGTCGTTCAGGTTGTTGGCGGCGATGGTGGTCATGCCGATGATGCCGTTCATGGGGGTGCGGATGTCGTGGCTCATGCTGGAGAGGAAGTCGCTCTTGGCCTTGTTGGAGGCGTTGGCCGCATCGATGGCCTCCCGGAGGGCCTGCTGGATCTGCTGGTCCTTGCGCACCTCGTCGTCCACGTCCTTGAAGCCGGCCACGATGCGCGTCTTTTCGCTGCCCATGTTCAGCCTGGCAAATTCCAGCCGGTAGTAGCGGAAGCCGGTCTCGAACATGCGGCGGTACAGCACGGAATAGATCGGCCGGTTCTCCGTGTTCTTGACGATGTTTTCCGGCGTGACCGCCTCCAGGAACCGCTGGCGGTCCTCCTCAACGACCAGCTTTGAATAAAAGGCGAAGGCGTCTGAAAACCGCGCGAGCTTCGCGGCTGCGTTGGCGGGCATGAGGTGGACCATGTCTTCGTCGATGCGGTACAGCTCGAACTGCTGGGTGCGCACGTCGTTGATGAGCCAGACCGAATCATAGGGCCGGGTGAGGGCGTCGATGACGGCGGCGCGCAGGGCGAGGGATTCCTGGATCTGCTGGTCCCGGCGCACCTCGTCGTCCACGTCCTTGAAGCCGGCCACGATGCCGGTCCTGCCGTTGCCGATGTCCAGCTTGGCGAACTCCAGCCGGTAGTACCGGACGCCCCTTTCAAAGACCCGGCGGAAGGGCACGGAGTAGATCAGCCGGTTCTCCGTGTTTTCGACGATGTTTTCCGGCGTGACCGCCTCCAGGAACCGCTGGCGGTCCTCCTCCAGCACCAGCTTCGAATAAAAGGCGAAGGCCTGGGAGAACTTTTTGAGGGTCACGGCCACATGGGCGGGCATGAGGTGCACCATATCCTTGTCGACGCGCATCAGCTCGAAGCGCTGGGTTTCCACGTCGTTGATCAGCCAGAGCGAGTCGTAGACGCGGGTAAGGGCCTCGATGACGGCGGAGCGCAGGGTAAGGGACTGCTGGATCTGCTGGTCCTTGCGCACCGCGTCGTCCACGTCCCTGAAGCCGGCCACGATGCCGGTCTTGCCGTCGGGCAGGTCCAGCTGGGCAAACTCCAGCCGGTAGTACCGGACCCCGCTTTCAAAGACCCGGCGGAAGGGCACGGAGTAGATCGCCTTGCCCCCGGTGTTTTTGACGATGTTGTCCACGGTGACCGCGTCGAGGAACTGCTGCCGGTCCTCCTCCAGCACCAGCTTGGAATAGAAGGCGAGGGCTTCGGAGAATTTGGTGATCTTCATGGCCACGTGGGCGGGCATGAGATGCACCATGTCCTCGTCGACGCGGTACAGCTCGAACAGCTCGGCCTTGATGTCGTGGATGAGCCACACCGAATCATAGGTTCGGGTGAGGGCCTCGATGACGGCGGCGCGCACGGCCTTGTCGGATTCCGCCTGCCTGTGCTTGTCGGTGATGTCCGACATGAACACGTAATACAGGCCGTGATAGACGTCGGATTCCACATAGTGGCCGTAGTCGTCCACCCAGCGGACCTCGCCGTCCCTGCGGATGATCCGGTATTCCACGTAATCCTGGTCGTAGCGGCTCTCGTTGACCTGCTTTTTGATGGATGCGGCGACCTGTTCGTAATCCTCCGGATGCACCATGCCCCGAAAGGAAAACCCGGTCAGGGCTTTGAAATCCTCCAGGGTGTCGCAGCCGTATATGTCGCAGACGGCCCTGTTGGCGTACAGCAGCGTTTCGCGCTCGTCCGCCTCGTAGATGAAGAAGCCGCCCGGCATGTGCTCGCCGAGCTGTTCGATGATCGAAAGGCTCTGTGCGTTCAATACAAAATGCTTGCTGAACATAGATTACTCCTTTGCGATGGCAGGGGGAGGTATCTGAGGCCCTGCGGCGGTCATGGGTCGGGGTTCGAGCGCGCGGCATTCCATTCCTGGCGCAGCTGCCTGCGCTCCTGGGGCGATTCGCAGGCGAGGATGGCGTTGCCCTTGCGGATCTTGAAGATGATCGAGGCGAGGGATTCCGGCTTGTAATAATAGAAGCCCTGGGCGAAGTCGCAGCCGATTTCCCGCAGGAACTGCAGATGCGCCTGCGTCTCCATGCCCTCGACCAGCGTCCGGATGCCCAGCTTTTTCGCCATCTCCACGATGGCGCGCATGATGTGCCGGTTCGCGCCGTTGTGATCGTCCAGGTGCCGGAGGAATTCCAGGTCGATCTTCAAAACGTCCACGTCGAACTGGCTGAGCACGTTCAGCGAGGAATACCCGCTGCCGAAGTCGTCGAACCACAGCCGGTAGCCGTTGTTGCGCAGGTCGTGGAGCTGCTGCTTGAAGCGGTCGGTCGCCGTGGCCACGTCCTGTTCGGTGATCTCTATGATGATGTTTTCCTTGTCGACCCCGTGCCGCTGGAACAGCGCGTTCAGCGAGGCGACGATGTCCGCGTGGTCGAAATCCTGCGCGGAAAAATTGATGGATACCGGTATGATCGGCAGCCCGACCTCGGCGCGCAGGGGCAGCTCCTTCAAAAACTGCTCCACCATGTACAAATCGAGCCTGTACAGCAGGTGGTATTTTTCCAGCACGGGGATGAATTCGCCCGGGGAGATGATGCCCCGCACGGGGTCCACCCACCGGGCCAGCGCCTCCAGCGCGGCGGCCCTTCCCGTCTTGACCCGCATGATGGCCTGGTAGTATATCTTGATCCATTCCTGCTGTAGCGCCTGCTCGAAGGTCTCCAGGATGTATTGCTGATTCCAGTAGCGTTCGTCCGTCTCGTGGGTGTATACGGCGAACAGCCGGTTCAGGTCGTGGCCGATGTCCCTGTGGGCGATGCGGGCGCGCTCCATGGCCTTGGCGGTGTCCGTGTTCGCGTCGTAAAGGCATATGCCCACCTGTATGCCCAGCGTGTTGCCGTAGGCGCCGGACCTGATCCTGGCGTTCGCCGATTCGATGGTGGCGGTAACGTCCCGGGAATCTGTGTATTCGGTGATGACGATGAAGTGGTCCTCGGCGGCGCGGGCGATCATGGCGTCCGGGAAGTGGTCCTTCAGCACGTCCGCCACCAGGCGGAGCAGGTCGTCGCCCTTCGAATAGCCGTACTGGGCGTTGTAGGAGCGCATGCCGCGCACGTCGAAGTGAAACAGCGCCGCCTGCCGGTTGCCGTCCCGCAGCCGGTTGACCCGCTCGTCGGCGAATTCGTGCAGGTAATTGCCGTTGGGCAGTCCGGTCACCGGGTCGGTGTAAAAGTGATCCTTTTGAAACAGCTCGTAGTTTTCCACCAGGAACCTGCCCTCGCCCTGGGCGCTTGAAATGTCGGTATACACAATCACCGCCAGATCGCTGCCGTCCGGCGTCGGCTGGAATTTGCCGACGGAGTGGATATAGTGGTAATCGTCGTCCGGGTTGTATTTGCCCCGGTAGATGACGTCGTAGCCGCAGAGGTGCTTGGAGAATTCCCCGGTGATGCGGGCGACCCGCCCGACGTCGTCCGGATGTATCCGGTCGAACATGCTGCCGTTGAGCAGGGAAGTCAGCGTCTGGCGGTCGGCGTTCATCATCCGGCAAAGCCCGTCGGTAACCAGCGTGGCGACGATCCGGTCCTCCCCGTCCCGCTGGTAATAGGCGAGCGGCACCGGCATGGCCTCCAGGACTTTTCGCGCTTCCGTAGGAAATGTGTACACAGACAGTGCCCCCTCAGTATAAATCACCAATATAATTATACCATATGCCGGCCTTTTCGTCCACTGATTTTTTACATATGGGCGATATGCGGATAAAAATGTGCTTCTCCTTGACAAAACCGTCAATTTTTGTCATTTTTGAGGATGGCAAAGGCGCGGCCGATATGGTATAATGAACAGGGCGTTGCCGCGCAGCGGGCCTGCGGCGAAATCCATCGCGCCATTGTACAGCTCCTGCGGAAGGCGTTCATCCGTTTTACGCCGGATGACCCGCTCTGAAATCACCTCTGAAAAGACGGCCTTTTTTCCGGATAAAGGGGTTTGCGGGGTCGGTGTACACGCCGCCCCCGATGGATTGTCACATAATCCGCGCGGGCTTGAATTTCCGCGCAGAAGGAGGACCGACCATGACAAAACGGATTTCGTCCGCCGCAAGGCGATGCGGGGCGCTCGCGCTGTGCCTTATCATGCTTGCGGCGCTTTTGGCGCCGCTGGCCGCGCTGGCGCAGGACGCGGCAAAGACCGTGCGCGTCGGCTGGTATGAGTCGTCCTTCAACCACATGGATCAATACGGGCGGCGCTCCGGCTACGCCTACGAATACCAGATGAAGCTGTCCGTCTATACCGGCTGGAGCTTCGAATACGTCACCGGCAGCTGGTCGGAGCTGATGGAGAAGCTGGAAAAGGGCGAGATCGACCTGATGAGCGACGTCTCCTATACGCCCGAGCGGGAGGCGTACATGCGCTTTTCCGCCCTGCCCATGGGCGCCGAGGAGTATTACCTGTTCGTCGCGCCGGACAACCGGGAGATTTCCCGGACGGATATCACCACGCTGACGGGGAAAAGGGTCGGCGTGAACAAGGGCAGCATACAGACGGACTTCTACATCGACTGGGCCCGGGAAAACCGGATCGAGGCCGAGCTGGTCGAGGTGTCCGGCAGCGAAGAGGAATCGCTGCAAATGCTCGTGGACGGCGAACTGGACGCCTATGTCACGGTGGATTCCTTTGTCGGCTCCGAGAGCGCCGTGCCGATCTGCAAGATCGGTTCGTCCGATTTCTACTTCGCGGTGGCCAGGAACCGCCCCGATCTGCTGGTCGAGCTGAACAGCGCCATGGACCGGATCCAGGACGAAAACCGGTTCTACAACCAGCGGATGTTTGAAAAGTACATCAAGCGGGTGGGGGCGAACGCCTTCCTGACGACGGAAGAGATGGACTGGCTGGCCGCGCACGGGCCCATCCGCGTGGGCTACCAGGACAATTACATGGCGTTCTGCGCCGCGGACAGCCAGACCGGCGAGCTGACGGGCATTCTGAAGGATTACCTGAACTACGCCTCCGGGTGTATCGCGAACGCCCGCCTCGATTTTGTCCCGACGGCCTATCCCACCGCCGCCGCGGCCCTGAAGGCGCTGGAGGAGGGCGCGGTGGATTGCGTGTTTCCCGCCAACCTCACCGCCTACGACGGCGAAATTATGAACCTGGTCATGACGCCGCCCCTGGTCAGCACGGACATCTACGCGGTGGTGCACATGTCGGATCAGGTGTTCAGGCCGGACCGGGAGTACGTCATCGTGGCGGTCAACGAGGGCAACAACAATTACGACGCCTTCCTGCTCGAGCACTTCCCCGAATGGCGGAAGGTCTACTACCCCACCACCCAGGACTGCCTCAAGGCCGTCTCCCAGGGCGTGGCGGACTGTGTGCTGATCAGCAATTACCGCTACAACAATATCGCCAGGACCTGCGAAAAGTACCACCTGACCACCCTGACGACGGGCGTCGAAACGGACTTTTGCTTCGCGATATCCAGGGGACAGACCGAATTGTATTCCATCATGGCCAGGGCCACGGGCATGATCTCAAATTCCACCGTGAACTCGGCGCTCTCCTACTACATCGCCGAGGACTCGAAACTGACCCTCTCCGAATTCGTCCAGGAAAACCTGACGGCGGTGATGGGCGCCGTCTTCGCCGTGATGTTGGTGATACTGGCGCTGATGGTGAAGAGCGTGCGGGCGGAGCGCAAGGCCCGCAGGCTGATCTCCGCCACCGAGACCGACGGCCTGACGGGGCTTTACAACCGCGATTTCTTCTTTGAATACGCCAACCGCATGTACCGCGAGCACCCCGACGTCCCGATGGACGCCATCGTGCTGAACATCGAGCGCTTCCATTCCGTGAACGCCCTCAACGGGCGGGAATTCGGCGACCGCGTCCTGCGCGCCCTCGGCAGCGAGGTTCACGCGATTGCCGACGCATCCGGCGGCATCGCCGGGCGCTTCGGCGCGGATCGCTTCGATATTTATTGCCGCCACACGGACGCCTACCAGGCCATCTTCGACCGCCTGCAGGGCAAACTGAACGACATGGCGCCGAACGCGAGCATCCGCCTGCGCATGGGCGTCATGCCGTGGCAGGCCAAGGTGGAGCCCGAGCAGCAGTTCGACATGGCGCGCACGGCCTGCAGCATGGCCCGCGGGCATTACAAGGCGCACCTGATCGTGTTCGACGAAAAGGTGCGCGAGCGGGAAATCTTCGAGCAGCGCCTGCTCAACGACCTGCGCCGCGCGATGGACGACGGCGAATTCGAGGTCTATTACCAGCCCAAGTTCGACATCCAGCGCGAACCGCCGGGGCTCGTGGGCGCGGAGGCGCTCATCCGCTGGCGGCATCCCGAGCTGGGCATGATCCCCCCGGACGACTTCGTCCCCCTGTTCGAGCGGAACGGCCAGATCAGCATGGTGGACAAGTACGTGTGGGCCGAGGCGGCCCGCCAGATCGCGAGGTGGCGGGAAAAGTACGGCGTGACGATCCCCGTTTCCGTCAACCTGTCGCGGGTGGACGTGTTCGACCCGTCGCTGGAGGACACCCTCGACGGCATACTGAAGGCCAACGCCCTGGATCACAGCCTGTTCAAGCTGGAAGTGACCGAATCCGCCTACACCGAGAACGCCGGCCAGGTGATCCGCGTCGTGGAGAGCCTGCGCGAGAAGGGCTATGAGGTGGAGATGGACGACTTCGGCACCGGCTATTCGTCGCTGAACATGCTCTCCGCCATGCCCGTCGATGTGCTCAAGATGGACAGGGCGTTCATACGGAACATCGAGCACGACGAAAAGGACATCCAGCTGGTGGCGCTGATCCTCGACATCGCCCGGAATCTGAAAATTCCCGTCGTCGCCGAGGGCGTGGAGACCCAGGGGCAGCTCAGGCTGCTGAAGGACCTGGGGTGCGCGATGGTGCAGGGCTATTACTTCTCCAGGCCGCTCCATCCCTCGGACTTTGAAAACCTGTACGTCCGAAACATGAAGCCCGATGTCAATGCCGGCGACTGACCTGGAAGCGATACGAAAGGTGATGGAATATGCATTCGCTGCGAACGAGAATAACGCTGATGACGGTCTGCGTCGTGATCGTCGCGCTGACCGCCGTCACGTTACTCAGCGTGATGTTCATCCGCAACAACAAGCGCCTTGAATCCGACCAGCTGCTGCTCCTGCTCTGCGAGACCGGCGAGCGCAACCTCAACTATTACTTCAACAGCGTCCAGAAGTCGGTCACCAAGGTCGCGTCGTTCGCGGAGCAGGATCTGGACGGCCTGGAAACGGAGCAGCTGGAGCGCCACATGGATCGGGTCGGCAGGTATTTCGAGGAGATGGCGAACAAGACCAACGGCGTGCTGACCTACTATTACCGCATCGATCCCGCCGTTTCCGACACCGTGAAGGGCTTCTGGTACACCGATCTCGGCGGCGAAGGCTTTTCAGAGCACCAGGTCACCGACATCACCCTCTACGACACGCAGGACACCTCGAAGCTGGTCTGGTTCACCGTGCCCAAGCACACCGGCCAGCCCATCTGGCTTCCGCCCTATATCACCGACAACCTGGATGTGCGCGTGATCTCCTACAACGTGCCCATCTATTGGCAGGGCCGGTTCATCGGGGTGGTGGGCATCGAGATCGACTACACCACGATGGCCGGACAGGTGGAGAGCATACGGCTCTACAACAACGGCTACGCCTACCTGAGCGACGCGCAGGGAAGCCTTTTCTTCCATCCCCGCATCGACGTGACGGCGCTGACCGAGGCGACCATGCCGCCGATTCCCGAGGGCCTGCTCAGCGACAGCACCTTTTTTCGGTATACCTTCGAAGGCGTGGAAAAGCAGGCGGCCTGGCTGCCCCTGAGCAACGGCATGCGCCTGATCGTCTGCGTTCCGGTGATCGAGGCCGAGGGCGAGTGGCGGCGGCTGATTCGCAGCATACTCATCGTCTCGGCGGTGGTGCTGCTGGTCATGAGCGCCTTCACGATGTTCTACACCCGGCGCATCACCAGGCCCCTCCAGGCGCTGACCGAGGCCGCCGAGCAGCTGGACAGGGGTAATTACGACTTCAGGCTGGATTATAATGGCAACGACGAGGTCGGCCGGCTGACGCGCACCTTCAAGCGCCTGGCCGGCAACATGAAGGAGCATATCAGCGACCTGAACAAGCGCGTGTATATCGACGCGCTGACCTCCGTGAAAAACAAGGGGGCCTTCGCCGACGCCATGGAGGCGCTGCAGGTGCGGATCGACGGGGACAAGACGGGGGAGGCGTTCGCCGTGGGCATGTTCGACTGCGACGACCTCAAGCGGATCAACGACCAGTACGGCCATGACAAGGGCGACCTGTACCTGAAGACCGCGTGCAGGCTGATCTGCCGCGTGTTTCAGCACAGCCCCGTGTTCAGGGTCGGCGGGGACGAGTTCGCCGTGATACTGAAGGGCAGCGATTATGAAAACCGGGCGGCGCTCGTCGACCGGTTCGAGGCGGAGCGCGAGGCCCTCTGCGCCGCCGCCCAGGACAGTTGGGAGCAGGTACACGTCGCCATGGGCATCGCCGAGTACGACCCGCAGGTGGACGCGGCCGCCATGGACGTCGTGCGCCGCGCGGACAAGCTCATGTATGCCAACAAGCGCATGCGCAAGGAGGCGCGAAGCTGAGACAGCAGCACCAAATTACGCAACAGTGGGGTATCCTCTATGAAAAAAATGGGAATGCGCGCGAGGATCGTGGTGATGACGGCCCTGTCGTTGCTCGTCACGAACCTGGCGCTGGGGGCTGTGCTGATGCAGCAGTCCCGCAACGCCGTGCGCACGCAGATCGACGAGCGCATGCTGGACGTGGTGAACACGGCTGCGGCCATGCTCGATGGCGACGTGCTGGACAGGCTGACGGCCCGGGACGTGGGAACGCCGGAATACCAGTCGGTGATGGACACGCTGGTCGTCTTCCGGGACAACATCAACCTGGCCTATATCTATTACGTCAGGGAGGGGCCGGAAGGACACTTCACCTTCGGCATCGATTCCGACCCCGTCGCCCCTGCGGAATTCGGCGCCCCCACCGTCTATACCGAGGCGCTTCAGCGGGCGGGCCGGGGGGAGCCCGCCGTGGACGACAGGCCCTACGAGGACAAATGGGGCCGCTATATCAGCGCCTACAGCCCGGTGTTCAATTCCGGGGGCAAGGTGGCGGGCATCGTCACCGTGGATTTCGAGGCGGAGTGGTACGAGCACCAGCTCAACCAGAACGCCCGGACGATCGTCATCGCCTGCGCCCTGTTCATGAGCGTCGGCATTGCCATCGTGCTGTTCCTGACCCGGCAGTTCGGCAACCGCGTCGAGATCATCAACCGCAACCTGAGCGACCTGGCCAACGACATGGTCGAGCTGACGGGCGACACGACGCTCAAGTCGGCGGCGCGCAGAGAGCCCGGCCTGCGGGACGAGAGCATATTGAAGATGGATTCGCTGATCGCCGACCTGCGGGACGACCTGCGCGAGCACATCAACCACGCCAACACCCTGGCGAACAGCATGATCACCGCCATGGCGTCGGATTACCGTTCCGTTTACCACGTCAATCTGGACAAGGACGAAGGCATATGCTATCGGGCCGACCCCGAAGACAGGGAACAGCCTCCGGAGGGCCTCCATTTCCCCTATCACGAGCGCTTTACCTGGTATGCCGACCATAGCGTGACCGAGGCGTATCGCGAGGGCTTCAAGCGCTTCATCGACCCCGAAAACGTGCGCGCCAGCCTCGCCACCCAGCCCATCATCGCCTATCGCTACCTGGCGAGCCGGCAGGGCAGGGAATACTATGAGATGATACGAATGGCCGGCGTGCGCCGCGCCGAAGACCGGGACGACCACATGGTTCACGCCGTCGGCCTCGGCTTTACGGAGATCGACGCCGAGATGCGCGAAAGCATGGCGAAGAACGAGGCGCTGGCGGAGGCGCTGGCCATCGCGGAGGAGGCCAGCGAAGCCAAGACGGCCTTCCTCTCCAACATGAGCCACGAGATCCGCACGCCCATGAACGCCATCATCGGCCTGGACAGCCTGGCCCTGCGCGACGAGACCATCTCGCCGCAGACCCGGGATTACCTCGAAAAGATCGGCGGAAGCGCCCGCCACCTGCTGGAGCTCATCAACGACATACTGGACATGAGCCGCATCGAATCCGGGCGCATCGTGCTGCGCAAGGAGGAATTTTCCTTCAGCGGCATGTTGGAGCAGATCAACACCATGGTCATGTCCCAGTGCGCCGACAAGGGCCTCGCCTACGAATGCCGCATACTCAGCCCCGTGGACGACCATTACATCGGCGACGACACGAAGCTGAAGGAGGTCCTCATCAACATACTGTCCAACGCCATCAAATTCACCGAGACCGGCAGCGTCACCATGACCGTGGAGCGCATGGCGGTGTTCGAGGATCAGTCCACCCTCAGGTTCTGCGTCAGGGATACCGGCATCGGCATCGACAGGGATTATATCCCCAGGATCTTCGAGCCCTTCTCCCAGGAGGACAGCAGCCGCAAGAACAAGTACGGCTCCACGGGCCTGGGCATGGCCATCACCAAGCGCATCGTGGAGATGATGAACGGCACGATCTCCGTGGCCTCCGAAAAGGGCGTGGGCACGGAGTTCACCGTGGTGGTGACGCTGAAAAACTGCGAGCGCCAGGACCTGGCGATGAAGAACGCGGTGGATCACAGCCGGCTGCGGGTGCTGGTGGTGGACGACGAGGAGATCGCCGCCGAGCATGCGCGGATGGTGCTGGACGAGGCCGGCATTCGGGCGGACGTGTGCCTGAGCGGCAAGGCGGCCCTGCAAATGCTGGAGGTGCAGCATGTGAAGCAGGAGCCCTATAACCTGGTGCTGATGGACTGGCAGATGCCGGAGATGGACGGCCTGGAGGCGACGAAGCAGATCCGGGAGCGCTACAGCAGCGAGATCACCGTCATCATCCTCACGGCCTACAACTGGGACGAGATCGTGGAGGAGGCGCAGTCGGCCGGCGTGGACGGCTTCCTCGCCAAGCCGCTGTTCGCGTCCGGCGTGGTTTCGGAATTCGAGCGGATCGCCCGGCGCAACAACATGCGCCTGTTCCGGGAAAAGCAGCGGGCGAGCCTGGAGGGCCGCCGGATACTGCTGGCCGAGGACATGGAGATCAACGCCGAGATCATGATGGACGTGCTCGAAATGGAGGACATGGCGGCGGATCACGCCGAAAACGGCAGGATCGCCGTGGAGATGTTCCAGGGCAGCGACGTCGGAACCTATTCCGCGATACTGATGGACGTGCGCATGCCGGAGATGGACGGCCTGGAGGCGGCGGCGGCCATTCGCGCGCTGGACAGGCCGGACGCGAAGAAAATCCCCATCATCGCCCTGACCGCCAACGCCTTCGACGAGGACGTGCAGCGCTCCCTGCAGGCGGGCATGAACGCCCACCTTTCAAAGCCGGTGGAGCCGGATCACCTCTATCAGACGCTGGGAGAGCTGATCTGGGAGGCGGAACAGGGGAGGTAAAAGGCAAGAGGGAAGCGTTTACCGTGAAACCAGGCAGAATTCAAGGAGGTCAACCATGAACAAGGTCATCACTACAAGCAAGGCGCCCGCGGCTGTGGGCCCCTATTCCCTGGCCATCCAGGCCGGAAACATGCTGTTCTCGTCCGGCCAGCTGGGGCTGAACCCGGAAACCGGGGCGATGCCGGAGGGCGTGGAGGCCCAGACCCGCCAGTCCCTCGCCACCATCCAGGCGATACTGGACGAGGCCGGCTTTGCCAAATCGGACGTCGTCAAGACCACCGTGTTCATCAGGGACATGAACGACTTTGCCGCCGTCAACGCCATCTACGCCGATTTCTTCGGCGACATCAAGCCTGCCCGTTCCTGCGTCGAGGTCGCCCGCCTGCCGAGGGACGGCCTGGTGGAGATCGAGTTCGTCGCAGTTAAAGCGTAATACAACCGGCGCGCGTTGCGAGGGCACGCCCGTCAATCCGGCAGTGGCGACGTGAAGGGGCTGTCTCAAAGAGGCAGCCCCTCAGACCGCTGGCAAAGCCCGCGAACACAGAAAACCCTTCCGATCTTGGTTCGTCGGAAGGGTTTTCTGCTTTTGCGGGCCTTTCAGCGCCCCTGCTTTCCCCTGGCTTGTCCTTTTACGCCTTGGCCCTGCGGGTTATCGGATGCTCGGCGAAGTAGTTCAGCACCATGACCAGCAGCAGCACCGCGCCCCAGATCAGCGTGATGTAGTAGCTGGAAATCTCGGGGAAGCGGTTGATGCCCGCCTCCAGCAGCGACAGCAGTATGATGGACAGCATCACGCCGGAGATGCGGCCCTTGCCGCCGGTGGGGCTGACGCCGCCCAGCACCACGATCAGTATGCACTGCAGGGTGTAGACGCTGCCGTAGTCCGAGCGGGCGGAGTTGTAGTTCGCCAGCATGATCATGCCGCCCAGCGCCGCCAGTATGCCGGAGAGGGCGTAGGTCTTGATGAGCAGCCGGTCCACCTTGAGGCCGGAGAAGCGGGCCACCTTTTCGCTGGTGCCCATCAGGTACAGCTTTCTGCCGTAGGTCGTGCGGGCCAGCAGGAACCACACCAGCACCGCCGCCGCGATGAAGAACAGCAGCTGCACGGGGATGAGGCCCATCATCGCCCCGCGCTTGCCGGGCACCACCTTCAGCAGCTTCTGGTTGATGACCGCCGAGAAGGTGGTGGGGATGTCCGAGACCGCCTTGCCGTTGGTGACCACCAGCGCGATGCCGGTCAGCAGCTGGTTCACGCCCAGCGTGGCCAGTATGGGGGGAATGTGGATCTTGGAGATCAGTATGCCGTTCAGCGCCCCCGCCGCGCAGCCGATGAGCATGGCCAGCAGGAAGACCTCCGCGATCATCAGCCCTGAAATCGAGGCGCTTTCGCCCGCCCGGTAGCGCATGTACAGCGCCATCAGTATGCTGGTCAGGTTGGCCACGCCCACGCTGGACAGGTCGATGCCGCCGGTGATCATGCACAGCATCGCGCCCAGGGACATCAGCCCGAATTCCGGGAACTTGCCCGCGATGGTCTGGAAGTTGGCGATGGTGTAGAACTTGTCGAACTTGGTGACCGCCATGAACACCAGCCAGACCACGGTCATGACGATCAGCCGGGAGAGGTGGCGGTCCTTCCTGTAGAATTTGGTCAGCGCGTTCATTTGACCGCCTCCTTCCTCAGGCTGTTCGCGCCGGGTTTGTTGGCGATGTAGACCCGCATGGCGGAAATGCCCGTGCCGATGATGATGAGCGCGCCGACGAAGAAGTCCTTCCAGACCGTCGGGATGCCGATCAGGATCATGGAATTTTCCACCACCACGATCAGCGCCGTGCCCAGCATGCAGCCCAGCAGCGTGCCGCTGCCGCCCACCACCGCCGTGCCGCCCAGCACCACGCCGGCGATGATGTTCATCTCCATGCCCAGCATGTTGGTGGGGTGCATCTGCTGCATCATGCAGGTGCGGCACATGCCCGCCAGGGCGGAGATCATGCCCACGAAAATGAACATGAAGAACCGGGTGCGCTTTACGTTGAAGCCCGCGCGGTGGGCCGAGACCGCGTTGCCGCCCACGGCGTAGATGCCGCGGCCGAACATGGTGCGGTTCAGTATGAACCAGGCGACAGCCAGCACCGCCACGAAGCATATGAACGTCATGGGCATGCGGCTGGTCAGGCCGGAGGTCGCGTTCTTTGCCACGAACAGGGCCGAGGTGCCGAAGTCCCGCATGCCCTGGGGGATGGTCGCCAGCTGCTTGGAATCCAGCGTGCCCTGCATGAAGCCCTTGAACACCGACGATGTGCCCAGCGTGACGATCATGGCGGGCAGCTCAAAGTAGCCTATGAACAGGCCGTTCAGCGCGCCCAGCACCGCCCCGATGGCGATGGCCACCAGCAGGGGCACCAGCGCGCTGCCCTGGTAGTTCATGTCCAGGAACAGCTTGGTGGTGGCAAAGGCGGAAAGGGAGGCCAGCGCCGGGAAGGACACGTCGAAGCCGCCGGACACGATGACCATGAATTCGCCGATGGCGAATATGCCCGGCACCACCAGCGCCGAAAGTATGTCCACGATGTTGTTCGAGGTAAAGAACTGGCCGGAGCGCACCTGGATCAGCAGGCACAGCGCGATGAACACCAGGCCGATGTAGAATTCCACGCGCCCCGTGAATTTGCGAATCGATTTCACTTGCGGCACCCCCTTACATCATGTGCTGGAGCACCAGCGCTTCGTCCGTTGTGGTGGGGTCCAGCCGGGCGACGATGAGTCCCGCCCGCATGACCAGCAGATCGGAGCAGTTTTCCAATATCTCCGGCAGGTCGTCGGAGATGATGATGACCGCCATGCCCTGATTGGCCAGCCGCTGCAGTATGGCGTGGATGTCGTGCTTGGAGCCGATGTCCACGCCCACGGTGGGGCCGTTCAGGATCAGCACGTCCGGCTTGCAGGCCAGCCACTTCGCCAGCACGATGCGCTGCTGGTTGCCGCCGGAAAGGGTGGTGCAGGCGTTGTCCGGGTTCGGGGTGGCGATGGCCAGGTCCTTGACCCACTTGTCCACCTCCGCCTGGCGGCGCTTGCTGTCCACCACGCTCAGCGCCCCGGCCAGCTCGTCGATTTCGGAGATGACGATGTTGTCCGAGATGGGCTGGGGCAGGAACAGGCCCTCGCTCAACCGGTCCTCCGGCACCAGGCCGATGCCCGCCGCGATGGCGTCCCTGGGGCTGCTGATCTCCACCTTCTGCCCCTTCATCAATATCTCCCCGCCGCTGGTCTTTCTCAGGCCGAACAGCGCCAGCGACAGCTCCGTGCGCCCGGAATCCAGCAGGCCCGTGATGCCCAGTATCTGCCCCGGCGCCAGGTCGAAGGACACGTCCTCGAATGCGCCGGGCACGGTGAGGTTCTTCACCGTCAGCACCGGTTTGTCCGCCTCGAACGAGGGCTTGAACTTCACGTTCTCGAATTCGCGGCCGGTCATGTAGTAGGTGAATTTTTTGTCGTCCAGGTCCTGGGTGTTGCCGGTGGCGATCAGCTGGCCGGAGCGGAAGATGGTGAAGCGCTCGGAGATCTCGAACACCTCGTTCAGCTTGTGGCTGACGAACAGTATGGCGATGCCCTGGGCCTTCAGCTTGAGGATGATCTCAAACAGGGCCGAGACCTCCTTCCGGGTCAGCGCGGTGGTGGGCTCGTCCATGATGATGAGCTTGGCGTCGAACATCAGCGCCCGGCAGATGGCGACCATCTGCTTTTCCGCCACGGTGAGCGTGCCCACCAGGCGGTCCAGCGCCACGTTGAAGTTGATCTTCGAGAGCGCCTCCCTGGCGATTTCCTTCATGCGCCGCCTGTTCACGAACTTGTGCCCGGCGGCCAGCTCGGTATTGAAGGCCAGGTTTTCCATGACAGTCAGGTTCGGGAAGATGGAGAAGTCCTGATAGATGACCTGTATGCCCATGGCGATGGATTCCCGGGGCGTGATGGACGTGTACCTCTGCCCGTTGAATTCGATGTAGCCGGAATCCGGCTGGTAGACGCCGGAAATGACCTTGATGAGCGTGGACTTGCCGCAGCCGTTCTCGCCGGCGAGACAGTGGATCTCGCCGGGCCTGATGTCCAGCGAGACCCCCTGCAGGGCCTTGACGCCCGCGAAGGTCTTTACGATGTCCACCGCCCTCAGCAGGTATTCAGACATGGCTTTCACCCTTTCACATTCTGTTCAGTCGGCTCGATAAATGAGGAAAGTGCCGGGCCGGGGCCCGATGCATCCGTCCCCGTTTACCCAGCGGACTGAACAGTTTATTCGCATAAAGCATAACCGGCGGAGAGGCCGGAACCTCTCCGCCAGTGCCGTCGGGAAAGATCAGAATCCGAAGGAATCCACGTTGTCGGCGGTGATGGTGATCCAGCCCTGGCCCTCCAGGACGGTCTCGGAGCCCGCTTTGAACTCCAGGGCCTCGTAGCCCTCCACACCCAGATTCACGGGCGCGGTGATCTCTTCGTTGTTCAGCAGCTTCTGGGCCAGCGCCACCATGGCCTGGCCGGCCAGCGCGGGATCCCACAGGGTCAGGTACTGCACGGCGCCGGACTTGAGCAGCTCGGCGTTGTCACCGGGCATGCCGGTGCCGGCGGTGAACACCTTGCCGGACAGGCCCAGCTCCTCGATGGCGCGGGCGACGCCGGGGGCGTCGAAGGAGGAGGTGCCCATGATGCCCTTCAGGTCGGGATACTTTTTGAACAGCTCCTTGGCCACGTTGTAGGCGGTGTCGCCGTTGTCATGGCTCTCCACGCGGGGGTCGCTCTCCAGCAGCTTCATGTTCGGATAGGCCTCGGTGGCGCGCTTCACGCCGCCGTCCGCCCATTCGTTGTGGCTGCCGTTGGTCAGGTCGGCGACCATGGTGGTGTACAGGCCCTCTTCGCCCATGGCGGCGGCCAGGTTGTCCATGATGAACGCGCCGTACAGCTCGTTGTTGAAGGCCTCGATGTCGTAATCGACGTTCTGCAGGGCCGCGCCCTCATGGGCGATGACCACGATGCCGGCCTCGCGGGCGGCCTTCAGCGCGGGCTCGATGGATTCCAGGTCGACGGGAACCACGCAGATGGCGTCCACGCCCTGGGCCACCAGGTCCATGACCAGCTGATACTGGAGGGTGGGGTCGATCTCGGGGGTGCCCTTCTGATAGATGGTGTCCTCGGGATGGGCCTTGGCGTACTCCTCGACGCCGGTGTTCATGCGCACGAACCAGGGGTTGGATGCGTCCTTCGGCACGACGACGATCTCAAAGCCCTCCGCCAGTGCGGAGACGCAGGTGAGCAGCATCAGGGCCGCGACGATCAGTGCGATGACTTTCTTCATGGGTAAATCCTCCTTTTCATTCTATGTTCAGTCCCTTTGGACTTAACATCCTGTGATATCATACAAGTCGGTCACACCCCCTCGGGGAGGTGTGGGGCAGCGTCCCCCGTCCGAATCTATTTGTCGCCCCGCAGCTGGAAGCGCAGGTCGTCCTTCGTGTCCAGGGTCAGGGGATAGTCGCCCAGGTGGTTCAGCTTGAAGCCGTTCTTCTTGTAGGTCTCGTAGTCGAAGGCCTCCAGCTCGTCGATGGCCAGCTTGTGGAACTCGTAGAAATTGTGCCACCACTCGTAGCCGCTGCCCAGCTCGGCGTTCAGGTAGGCGTCCGCGATGTCGCAGCCCATCTGCGGGGCCACGTAGAACGCGCCCATGGCCAGCACGTTCACGCCGTTGCCGGTGATGGCCCGCAGCGCCGCGGGAACGGATTCCACCACGCCCGCGTGGACGTGGGGACACTTGCTGGCCGCGATGTGAATGCCCATGCCCGTGCCGCAGAACACCAGCGCGCGCTCGAATTCGCCCTCGGCGATCATTGCGCCGACCCGCAGGCCGATGCGGTGGAACATGTTCTCGGTGTCGTCCACGTTGGGGTCGGTGACGCCCACGTCGGTGATCGTCCAGCCCTTGGCCCGCAGGTGCGCGCACACGGCCTCCTTCAGCGGATAGCCCGCGAAATCCGCGCCAACCAACAGCTGCTTGTCCTTGATTTTTTTCATCTCTGCACTTCCTTCCAAAAGATTCTTTTGGCCCTTTCCCGCATGTTTAAGGAAATACCACATCATGAGGTATTTCCTTAACACGCATTCCAATTCTTCCCAATTATCCCGCCTTATATGTAACAATTATAGCATGCAATTTACATGGTGTCAACAGCAAAAAGAGGAGGACTGCGTTACTGCTCAGGGTTCCCCTTTCCAATCGGGGGCGGCGGCGTGTACGCCGACCCCGCAGGCATTTTTATGGCGGAAAATCCCATTTTCCAGAAG
>CACYZW010000023.1 GCA_902778995.1 uncultured Eubacteriales bacterium | reverse complement strand
GCCCCTGCCCGTCACCGTGACCGTGCCCTTGCCGGGCTTCACGTTGTTCTTGTAGGCGACGGTATAATCGGTGCCCTTCTTCAGCGTCACGCTGCCGTACTTCACCGTCACCGCAGGCTCGAGGGCCTTGCCGGTGTAGACCTGATCCTTTACAGTCACTTTACATAACTGCGAGTCCAACCGCTTCGGCGCTGTCGTGGGCTTGGTCGTCGGCGCTGTCGTGGGCGCTGTCGTGGGCTTGGTCGTCGGAGCTGTCGTGGGCGCTGTCGTCGGCGCTGTCGTCGGCTTGGTCGTCGGCGCTGCCGTGGGCTTGGTCGTCGGCGCCGTCGTCGGCGCCGTCGTCGGCGCCGTCGTCGGCTTGGTCGTCGGCGCTGCCGTGGGCGCTGTCGTCGGCTTGGTCGTCGGCGCTGCCGTCGGCTTGGTCGTCGGCGCCGTCGTCGGCTCGGTCGTCGGCTTGGTCGTCGGCGCTGCCGTCGGTGCCGTCGTCGGCTTGGTCGTCGGCGCCGTCGTCGGCTTGGTCGTCGGCGCTGTCGTCGGCTTGGTCGTCGGCGCCGTCGTGGGCTTGGTCGTCGGCGCCGTCGTCGGCACAGGGGCCGACGCGTCATAATCCGTATTGGAATAGGTCAGCCAGAACATGCCCCCGCCGAACTGGTCGTCAAGACCATCAGAGAATTTATAATTCAGATTCCCGATCGTATAGGGTCCGCCCGCCTCACCTTCGCAGCCCTTCAGGAACAGCGAATAATCGCAGCAGTCGCCCTCGTCACAGTTGGTCACATCCACCAGGTAGCACTTGCCGTCGGGCATCCTGAGGGAATTCCACATATGCCTGCCACTGCCGCCATCATAGGACATAATTCCCGTCACCAGCACGCACGCCACGTCTGCCTGGAAGGTACTCAGATCGCACAGGTACTTGAAGCCCTTGGCGTAGCCCTCGCAGACCACCTCGGTGTCCTGGACGCCGTCGAAGATCCAAACCAGCTGCCAGGGGTTGCCGTAGGGCGTATTGTCGTATTCTGCGGCGGAATAGTTGTATTCCACATAACCGCAGATGACGTCGGCATAGGCTTTCAGCTTCTCATAATCGCCCAGGCCTGCGTTATCGCTGACGGCCTTGTTGATGTTCGTGACAGCCTGGCTGATACAGTTCGGAAGGGCGTTCACGGTGTATTCGCCTGCGGCATATTCCTCAGCTACAGTCAGTGACAGATACACGGTTTCAAGCCGATATCTGCTGTAATCATCATTAAATGAACCGTCGCAGTTAACATAATAGCCCTTCGTCTTGTCAAACCAGTAAAGATGGTAGGGACAGTCCTCCAGCAGCGCCCCCATCAACCCCCATACATCAATGCCCTCCTTCTGCAGCAGAAGGCTCCAGAAGTTTTCGTCATCGAAGCCCGAGGCGCCCAGATCCTCGGGCGTCCACCAATGATCCTCCATCCCCAGCGCCGCGCTGTCAATGGTGAACTCGGTGGAGGTTCGCTTGCCTTCGGCGACCTCCACGATCAGCGGCTTGATGGCGTCGTACAGCGCCACCGTCCCCGTCAGGCCCCTTCTCACCAGGCCATTGCGGCCCTCCTCCGGGGAGGAATTGCTGCGGTGTCGGCCGAAGCCGGGCAGCACGCTTCGCAGGTAGGCGTCCGCGAGGGCGTCGTTGTCCGCCTGCGCGCCGGGAATATTGGCGCAGAAATTGCCGGATCCCATGCCCGCGCCTGTGGCTCCGTCGATGAGCGCCAGGTCCTTCACGCTCAGTTCAGCGTCGACAGAAAGCGCGGCATCGTCCATCACTGCGTCAAGATCGCCGTCGATATCCAGCGCCAGGCCATCCTCCGACCCCAGGCCGCTGCCGTCGATGGTCACCGGCGTATCTCCCGCGTTCCCCGCGCCCGGCAGCTCCAGCTCTATGCCGTCGATGTCCAGGTCGCCCAGCGCCAGTTCGGTCATGTCGACGCCCACGGGATCGACGCCGATGACATTCGCGTCCTCCGCCACGCCGATCAGCGCGAGCAGCATAGCCAGCGCCAGAACGAGCGCAAGCTGCCGTATGATGAACCGCTTCATATCGTCCGCCTCCTGTAAATCCAAATCTGGCGGTGCTCAAAAAAGCGCCGCCGATTAAGCCTTTTATTATAGATATAATAACGCCGATGTAAATAATTGTCAAGGATTAATCTATATTTCCGTCCCGTCCACGTTGTCCAGCGCCCGAAGCACCCTTCTGGACTGGCGCTCCAGGACATCCAGCTCCCCCTCGGCCTGGGTCAGGCGCTGGCGCATGCGCTGGATGGATTCATCGAACCGGGCAAAATCCTGCTTCATGCCGGAGAGCATGTCCAGCACCTCGCCGCTGCGCTTTTCCAGCGTCACCGTGCGCATGCCCATCTGAACGCTGGTCAGCAGCGCGCAGAGCGTCGCGGGGCCGGAGATCAGCACCCGGAACCGCTCCTGAACCCGCCCGATCAGGCCCTCCCGGCGGGCCACCTCGGCATAGAGGCTCTCGGTGGGCAGGAACATCACGGCGAAGTCGGTGGTCCGGGGCGGGCGGATGTACTTGTCGTGAATGCGCCGGGCCTGCTCCGCCACGGCGCGCTCCATCTGCATGCCGCTGCGCTGAACCGCTTCGGCGTTCCCGGCCTCGGAGGCCTCCACCAGGCGCAGGTAGTCCTCCTGGGGAAACTTGGCGTCGATGGGCAGCAGCCGCTCCCCGTCCCCCGCGGGGACGCGCAGCGCAAACTCCACACGGGTCTGGGAGCCCTCGGGGATGGCGGCGTTTTCCACCACCTGTCCCGGCGCGAAGAGCTGCTCCAGCAGCGCCCGAAGCTGTACCTCGCCCCAGACGCCCCTCGTCTTTACGCCGCCCAGCATCTTTTGAAGGTCCGTCACGCCGGCGGCCAGCTCCCGCATCTCGCCCAGGCCGCGGTGGACGTTGGCCAGCTGGTCGTTGACCGCGCCGAAGGATTCGCTCAGCCTGCCGTCCAGCTTGTCCGACACCAGCGCCTGCATCTGCTCCAGTCGGCGCTCGTTGGCCCGGTTCATCAGCTCCATCCGCTCGTCCAGCGTGCGGCGCATGCGATCCTGGCGCAGCTCCATCGCGCCGGACATGGCCTCGATCTGCCGAAGGGCCGCGTTCAGGCCCTCGCTGAGGCGGGTCACGGCTTCGGATTGCTGGGCGGCGTCCTGGCGCAGGCGAAGCAGCGCCCGCGCCTGACGGCGCTCGCTCCTGGCATGGAGCAGCGCCCCGCAGATCACCGCCACGGCGATCAAGGCCAGCGCCACGCCGATCCAGACGCCGCTGACGCCTGTGGGATTCATCAAGGCGTCCATCACTTCTTCGCCAGCTTCAGCGTGGCCTCGTAGGCGGCGATCACGGCCTCGAAGGCCGCGCTCCTGAAGCCGCCCTTTTCCAGCGCCCGCACGCCCAGTATGGTGGTGCCGCCGGGGCTGCACACCGCGTCCTTCATCTGGCCGGGATGCCTGCCCGTCTCAAGGGCCAGCGCCGCAGTGCCCAGCATCATCTGGGCCGCGTACATCTGGGCCTTGGGCCGGGGCAGCCCGCAGGCCACGCCGCCGTCGGCCAGCGCCTCGATCATCAGCGCGGCGAAGGCCGGGCCGCAGCCGGCCACAGCGCTGCCCGCGTCCATCAGCCGCTCCTCCACGTCGTCCAGCAGCCCCGCCCCGGCCATGGCCTCGCGGAAGGCGCGCATGCGGGGGTCGTCGTCGGCGATGCCGTCGGCGCAGACCATCACCAGCCCCTTGCCCACCGCGCAGGGCGTGTTGGGATTGATGCGGATGATCGGGAAATCGACGCCGGCCATGCTGCGGATCGTGTCGATGGTCAGCCCCGCCGCCATCGACACCAGCACGCAGGGCCGCGCCCGTTCCAGCAGCGCTTCACGGATGCCGGAGAGCATGTCCGCCATCATGAAGGGCTTCACGCCCAGAAACAGGAAGTCGCTCTCCCTGGCGGCCCGGAGATTGTCGCAGGCCTGCGCCCCGAGGGCCTCGGCCAGCCGCGCGGACTTGTCCGGGGTGCGGTTGGCCAGCAGCACGCGCCCGCCCCCGACGACCCGGCTCACCGCCGTCGCCAGCGCGCCGCCCATGTTGCCGCAGCCGATAAAGCCAAAGATTTCATTTGCCATGTTGATTTCCTCCCTTGTTGAATGGGGTTTTTGCGCTCCGACAGCCAATATGCATCGAAGCATCCCACTGTACGACAGCAAACCACGGTGTCGAAACGAACAGGTCCTTCGGCCTCGCTTCGCCCGGGACGGCAGCGATGCGCTGTCATCCCGGGCGGATCGTCAGCGGAGTCGAAGGACCTGTACATACATCCATATGCAACGGTTTGTCTCTGCAGCATGCCCGTCCTGGGCCTTGCGGGGATCCCGGGGGGTTTACCGCGTCCCGTTCACATACCGCACCTCGTCGGGCATGATCATGTTCAGCTCATCCCGGGCGATCCGCATGACGTATTCATCGGTCTGTGCAAATTCCAGCGTGTCGCCCAGCGCCTTGGCCTCGGCCGCCAGGGCGTCGCGCTCGCTCCGGGCGCGCTCCAGCCGCTGCGCGCCGTAGCCATAGCGAATGCGCAGCACCGCAAAGCTGACGAGAAACACGATCAGCGTCATCGCGATCATAAACCCCCAAAACCTCGGTTTGACCCTGCGCCGCATGATCCGTCTCACCTCATCCTTCGTAACAGACCGCAGCTCACAGGCGAACCGATACCATCCCGCAAGCCACAGCCATGCCCGATCCACAGGCAAATCTGTGTTAAATTTCGACATTCGCGTTCTTATTCCTGTCATCTAAATATGACTTTAATCCAACGAAAATCGCGAATTGTTGCGAAAATTTGACGATGCATGCGCACCAGCGCCGATGCTGCCCGCCTTGCGGGGGGAAACAAGCCCGCCGCGCACAGCGCGAAGCCCGTCAGCGCCCCCAGGATGGAAAACAGCCGCACCCGGCCGTAGTCCGCCGCCACCAGCGCGCCGCAGAAAATCGCCGCCGTCCCGACGCCAAAGGCCGCGTCCGCCGCCAGGGAAAGCCAGAAGCCCGCCGCAAGCAGACGGCGCAACGCCGCCAGCAGCGCGTACCAGCAGGCGATCAGCGCGCCCGCCGCCGCCATCCACAGGAACACCCAGCCCTGGCCGACCGTCGCGAACAGCATCAGCGAAACAGCCGGCCCAACAGCCCGCCGGACTTCCTGCCGCCGCTGTACTCCAGGGCCTCAACCTCGCCCTCGATGTCCACCCGCCCGGATTCCAGGCTCAGCTGGCTGATATTCAGGCCCGCCCCGGCCACGCTGAGCGTGCCCAGCGGCGTGCGCAGCACCACGATCTGCTCATTAAAGCAGTCCACGTCCTCCACGCCCGTCAGGCTCAGCCGCTTGCGATCCGTCAAGGTCAGGCTGTGCCCCTCCACGACCCGCGCCTCGCCATCCTTCTGCATGCCATCCCCTCCGTTCTGAGATTCAGTGTATGCGGAAGGCGCGGGAAGGATGATCAGTGGGATGCGTCGGAAGCAAGGGGCGTCATGTGGATGTCCGTCAGCGCGCACTGGTCGCCGGTGAGCGCGACATACAGGTCTTCGACTTCGTCTTTGATCGTCGTCCTGTTGCGGATCGAAATGCCGAGGGTCTCGGTGTCCATCTCGACGCAGTTGCCCTCGCGCCGGATCGTGACCTCCCAGTCGATGCCCTTTTTGTTCTCGTCCTTCCAGACGTTCCAGCCGGGGAAGGCATGCGTGTGGCTTATGATGCTGTCATTTGTGGCGTGGGCGTCGGAATCCCAGCTTTCACCGTCCAGGCGAAGCAGCAGGAACTCCCGATAGCCTTCCCCGTTTACCGCGCCGTCCTTCGACGTGTAAAGGCTGACATACGGGCAATGCCACACCAGCCGCGCCGTGGGCAGGCTTTTGCTGTGGAAGGTGAGCTTCGCGTCCCCGGCAATCTTCATGCCCTCCGTGGAAGAGGTGCGCCAGCCGTCCACCTGAACGTTGGGCACATCCCCCTGGGGGCAGCCGCGAATGAAGCTGATCTCCTTGGCAATGCGCGGGATGGCATCCTCCGGGACGGGGGTTTCTTCGTAATCCACGTGGATGTTGCTGATGATGCAGTGCTCGCCGGTGAGGGAGAGATAGGAAAAACGGGCGCTGTCGGGCAGCGCGATGATGAATTCCACCGTCTTTTCGTCGCCCGAGATCCTGACGAGGACGTGATCCTTCACGCGGGCCGCCTCAATGCTGTAGCTGGTGTAGCCCGTATTCTGGCGGCTTGCCGACCGGCTTTCCCGCGGCTTGAAGTGGGTTTCCAGCTTCCGCGCGCCCTCGCAGGTCGACTGGCCGTCAAAGCGCAGGCGCGCGTATTCCAGATACAGCAGATCCTTCCGCTTGGCCTCGTCCACATGCACGCGGGCGTCCAGCGCGTCGAACAGCAAGAGCGTCGGCAGGCTTTGGGCTTCGGGGGAAGTGCCGTCTGATTTGCTGTAAAGGCGAATCAGGACCTTTTTATCGGTGACGGGTATGCCCAGCGAGCATTCGTAGTAGATTTTCTCGCATTTGATGCGGCTGATGAAGGCGTCGTCCGTATCCTCCTTGTGCTCGCGCATGCCGTATTCGATGTCCAGGTCGATCATGTGCAGCATGATCCTGGCGTATTTCGGGTCAAACTGGGACCCCATGCCCTTTACCAGCTCCTCGCGCACCTTCTGCTGGGGAATCGTGTCGCGATAGCTGCGCTTGGAGGTCATGGCGTCGTAGGAATCGGCCACGGCGATGATGCGGGCGATCTCCGGAATGTCCTCGCCCTTCAGGCCGTCGGGATAGCCCTTGCCGTCGTAGCGCTCGTGATGGTAGTGCGCACCGAGGCTCAGATAGGGCATCCTGTAGATGCTGGAAAGAATCTGGTTGCCGTATACGGGATGCATCTTGATCTGGGCAAACTCCTCGTCAGTCAGCTTGCCCTGCTTGTTGATAATGGCGTCGGGAACGCCAATCTTGCCCACGTCGTGCAGCAACGCCGCGAAGTAGATTTTCTCGCATTCGTCCTCCGGTATGCCCGCCTCCCGGGCGATCTGCGTGGAATACATGGCCACGCGGATCGAATGGCCGTGGGTATAGGCGTCCTTGGCGTCAATGGCGCTCGCAAGCGCCTCTGCCGTCTGTTCAAACAGCGTGTGTTCCTTCTTCTGCTCTTCCTTGTAGTGCTCGATTTCCAGCTTCCGCCCGCGTTCGACCTCCCTGCCCATATCCTTCAGCGCGAACACATACAGCATAATCGACATGAGGGCAATGGTCATGTTGTTCAGCGAAATGCCGTACACGAACACCTGCAGCACGGCGGAAACGATGCTTAAGCCGGTGAACAGCAGCAGCGGGATCCTGATGTCGCGGTTCAAAACCTTGCGATGCTGCATGATGACGGTCGTCTGCAAGACAATGATCGACAGGGGCACCAGATAGCAGATGATGAAACCCGGCGCGCGCTGGTATCGGTTCATCGCGTCAAAGGTATAGTAAAAGCCGGTAAACTGGGAGACGACGACCAGCGCCATGCCTATCAGGGACAGAATACCCGCGACCTTTAACCGGCGCGGCACAGTTTTCAGCTTTCCCTCATGGGTAAACAGGTCGATCAGATACAGGTTGAAGCTGTAGATCACGACGAGCGTCAGAAAGAAGACGAGGAAATTGCTGATCCTGACCATCCACCAGCCCAGCGTGCTCGTGTCGCCTCTGTAGATATAGGCGCGGCGATCGGATATCATCAGGAACATGGCGCTGATTTGCATCAGCATCAGCGCAAGCTTTCGCTCCTGCGACATTGTCTTTGTCATGTAGACAAGCAAAGCCAGCATGCCGCATATCGCGCCCAGGCCCAACATGATATCGGGTTGCATCTTTCTAATTATGTCCATTGATTGCCTTTTTCCCCTGTTCGCCGATTCCCAGCGCCCTGTTGGAATTTTCCCAAAGCTGTCCGGCCAGATCCTCCGGCGCCGCGCCCCGCAGCGCGGCCACCTTTTCAAGGGTGTGTACGATAAAGGCAGGCTCGTTGCGCCGTCCCCGCAGGGGCACGGGCGCCATGTAGGGACAGTCCGTCTCGATCAGCAGCCGGCCAGCGGGCACGTTTTGAGCCACCTCCGACAGCTTCGGCGCGTTCCTGAAGGTCACGGCGCCGGACAGACTGATGTAAAGCCCCAGGTCGAGATACACCTTCGCGCTCTCCCAGCTGCCGGTGTAGCAGTGCATGATGCCCGGTGGCATGCGCCCCGACCGGGCCCTGGCGCGCAGCATGTCCATGCAGTCGCCGTGAGCCTCGCGGATGTGCAGCTGCACGGAAAAGCCCAGTTCCCAGGCCATATCCAGCTGGACGTCGAACACGTCCTGCTGCACATCCCGGGGCGAAAGGTCGTAGTGGTAATCCAGCCCGATCTCCCCCAGCAGGCGGCACTTCGGGTGCTGAAGATACCGCCGCACCGTCGCCTCGGCGTCGGCGTTCCAGCCCGAGGCGTTGTGGGGATGCACGCCGACGGCCCCGTACAGGAAATCGTGGGCTTCGACGACGGCGAACACCTTTTCCTGGTTGCCCACGGCAACCAGCCTGCCGCCCTCGTCCTCCGAGCCGTCGTATAGCTCCTCCCTCGGGTCGGCCACCACCAGCGCCCGCCTGACGTTGGCGTCAAGAAAGCGCTGTATGACTGCTTCCCGATCCCCGTCGAATCTCGGGTCGGCGATGTGACAATGGGTGTCGAATAATTGCATGTCTGCCCTCACGCCTCCTCCGTCATCAGCTTGCCCAACAGGCTCTCCCGCCGATTGATGAACATCTCCGTGATCTGGTAGCTGTCGGTATCCCGCCAGGCGCAGCTGTGGATCCGGCCGCCATCGAAGCTCAATATGCCCGCATCGGGCATCCCGAGCAATATCGGCGAATGGGAGGCCACGATAAACTGCGCGCCCCCGGCCGCCATCCGCGCCATTTGCAGCAGCAGCGTCAGCTGGCGCTGGGGCGACAGCGCCGCCTCGGGCTCGTCCATCAGATACAGCCCCGGCCCGTCGAAGGTCTGGAAGAAGCTGAGAAAGCTCTCGCCATGGGACTGGCTGTGCAGGTCTCGCACGCCGTAGCTGGGCCGCCCCCGCTGGGCGTCGTATTCTGCGGCCTTGCTTGCCAGGTTGAAGAAGCTCTCCGCCCGAAAGAAGTAACCCACCGGCGCGCGCCTGTAGCCCTTGACCAGCCGCAGCGCGTCGCCCAGCGTGGACGTATATTCCCAGGTGGAGAAGCGATAGTTCAGCGTGCCACCCTCGGGATTGAAGCCATAGGCCAGGGCGATGGCCTCCAGCAGCGTGCTCTTGCCGGTGGCGTTCTCCCCCACAAAAAAGGTGACGTTGTGCTCGAAGGTCAGCCCTTCCAGCCCCGCGATGGCGGGAATGGCGCGAATGTAGCTGTCCTGCGGCACCCGGGACCAGTCCACCGACAGCCCCCGGACAAACTTCGCGTCGATCATTATCCGATTTCGCTGCCCGGCGCGACGTCGCCGTCCACGGTCAGCAGCCGCACGCTGCCGTCGGGGTCCTCGGCGCAAAGCAGCATGCCCTCGGACACCTGCCCGGCCATCTTGCGGGGCGCGAAGTTGTTCACCAGCACCACGGTCTTGCCCACCATGGCCTCGGGGCTGTAGTATTTGGCGATGCCGGAGCAGACGGTCTTCGTCTGGCCGTTTCCGATGTCCAGCGTCTCCTTGAGCAGCTTTTCGCTCTTTGCCACCTTCTCGCAGGCGATGACCTTCGCGGCGATCAGCTTGATCTTCATGAAATCGTCGAAGGAGGCGATGCCGGCTTCGGCCTTCCCCGCTTCCTGCCCTGACGCCTTGTCGTCCTTCTTCTGCGCCTTGGCTTCGGCCTTTTCCGCCTTCTTCTGTTCCTTGTCCTTCCCGGCGGCCATGGCCTCCAGTTCCTTCTTGATGTCCACGCGGGGGAACAGCGCCTCGCCCTTCTTCACCACGGTGCCGGGCTTCAAGCCGCCGAATTTCTGTACGCTCTCCCAGGTCATCAGCGCGGGATCGGTCACGCCCAGCTGGGCGTAGATGCGCCCGGGCGTGGCGGGCATGGTGGGCTGGATGTACACGGCGATGGCGCGGATGCACTCCGCCAGCACGTACATCACGGTCTGCAGCCTCGGCTTGCCCTCGTCGCTCTTGCCCAGCACCCAGGGCTGGGTGATGTCGATGTACTTGTTGCACTCGCCGATCAGCTTCCAGATTTCCGCGAGGGCCACGGAGAATTGCAGCTTGTTCATCTGCGTCTCCACGACGGCGGGCAGGGCCTCGAAGCGGGCCTTGAGGTCCAGATCAGGCCCCTCCAGCGCGCCCGGCGCGGGCACGACGCCGTCGAAATACTTTTCGATCATCGCCACGGTGCGGCTGACCAGGTTGCCCAGGTCGTTCACCAGGTCGGCGTTCATGCGGGTCAGGAAGGATTCGTTGGTATAGTTGCCGTCCGCGCCGAAGGGCATCTCGCGCATCAGGTAATAGCGCAGGGCGTCCACGCCGTAGCGCTCCACGATGGGGCCGGGATAGACGATGTTGCCCTTGGACTTGGACATCTTGTCCTCGCCGAACAGCAGCCAGCCGTGGCCGAACACCTGCTTGGGCAGGGGCAGGCCCAGGGCGTGGAGCATGATGGGCCAGTAGATGGTGTGGAAGCGCACGATCTCCTTGCCCACCAGGTGCACGTCGGCAGGCCAATACTTTTGGAACAGCTCGTCGTGGTCGGTGCCGTAGCCCAGGGCGGTGATGTAGTTGCTGAGGGCGTCGATCCACACGTAAACCACGTGGCCGGGATCGAAGTCCACCGGCACGCCCCATTTGAACGACGTGCGGCTGACGCACAGGTCCTGCAGGCCCGGCCGCAGGAAGTTGTTCAGCATCTCATTGGCCCGCGACGGCGGCTGGATGAAGTCCGGATGCTCCTCGATATACTGAATCATCCAGTCCTGATACTTGCTCATGCGGAAGAAATAGCTCTCCTCCTTCATGGGCTCCACGGGCCTGCCGCAATCGGGGCAGCAGCCGTTCTTCACCTGGGTGGGCGTCCAGAACGATTCGCAGGGCGTGCAGTACAGGCCCTCGTACTCGCTCTTGTAGATGTCGCCCTGGTCGTAGAACTGCTTGAATATCTTCTGAACGATCTTCTCGTGGCGCGGCTGGGTGGTGCGGATGAAGTCGTCATAGTCGATGTTCATCAGCTTCCACAGGTCCTTGGTCTCGGCCACGATCCTGTCCACGAAGGCCTGGGGCGTCACGCCGGCCTCGGCGGCCTTGCGCTCGATCTTCTGGCCGTGCTCGTCCGTGCCGGTGAGGAAATAGGTGTCATAGCCCGTTTGCTTCTTGAAGCGGGTCATGGTGTCCGCCGCCACCGTGGTGTAGGTGTGGCCGATGTGCATGTTGCCGCTGGGATAGTAGATGGGCGTGGTGATGTAGAACGTGGGCTTTGGCATGGTGTTCTTCCCCCTTCTGGATAATCTGGAATTTGGAGCGGGAAATGAAAGCGCGTTCCCTTCCTCCCGTTTCGCAAATGAATACGCGCCCCCGTCATACAGGGGCGCGGTGTGCGCGGTACCAACCCTTTTCACGCGATATGGGGTGATCGTGCCCCAAAGCGCGCCTTATATGCCTGTAACGTGGCGGCGGGTATGCCTACGCCGGACGCTCAAGCCTTGCGGCAGCTCACACCCGGAGCTCGGGAGCCATGTTCGCGCCGCCCCCCGCCGCCGGCTTTCACCTTCCCCGGCTCTCTGTGGACTTCGGCAAGCGCTACTCTCTCCGTCATCGCCTGTGGGGATATTATAATGCCGGGACGTGTTAAAAGTCAAGGGGGGAGAAATGGGACTAATATACTTCAGAGATTGACATAATCAATCAACGAATCACAAATCTTTGTTGGCTTTAATCCGGGTATTGTTTGATATATTTCTCCTAATTCATTCTGCCATATTACAATACCATCAATGTTTGTTTGTTCAATAACATACCAATCCTTAGGAATAGTAGGATTAATGTTGCGTTCATACATAGTAACTGTAACAACATCAAGTCGAGCAGATTTACATAAACCTGTTAATTCATGACCTTGGAACGAAGCCACTCCCATATTACAAACATATTCACGATAGTCTTTTGCAAAACAAACTCCTAACGAGCGTTCTGCTTTGCTGACAGTTTCAACAGAAGCGCCTTCCAATCCTACAAATAAAGGTTTATTTTTGATACTCATTATAATGTCTTTCATTATGCTGCCCCCGTTGATTTCATGACTTCGGCTATGTTCTTCCAGAACGCCATTCTCTGTTTATCAAACACATTTCTATTGATCTTCGTAGCTTCTCCTAATTCATGCCAAATCAGGTTATTGCCGCCTTGCATATGCTCTGAATGTGTCAGAATAGCAAGCGTTGAATCCATTTCTTGACCAATATGATGAAGTTGATACGACTCACCCGATAACGGATCAAGTGCAGCGAGCCCTTCCTGCATCCGTTGTAGATTTGTTCTTCCAAATTCATCAGTGAAATCAATATCTATATTCCTTACAAGTGCTATTTTACCATCAATCATTTTCGGAGAAAGCCCCGCTTTTTTACATATATCATACTGTTCCATACTATTAAATGTTTTAATTACGTCCAACGGATATCCGGATTCCTTCTGGATTGCCGCTGCCTGATTCATAGTAAGTCCATTTATCGTTGCACCTTTAAGGGCTATCGCCTCTCCCGCAGCACCCGATATTGCGCCACTGATTGCTCCCCATTTGAATTCTTCACTACCAGCTAAAGCGGCGGCCTGTAACGCTGCATTCATGTCTCCAGTCTGAATGCCGGTGACTATGCCCGCTGATACGCCTCCTATAGCGGCACTTGATAGAGCGCATGTCGCTCCTGTCTTTGCGCCCACGGCGAATACCATGCTTACAGCTGGTGCGCCTACACCAGCGGACACGACGGACACCGTAACGCAAATCAGGATGACGCCTGTTCCCACGGCAACATTTCTGACGACGCGCTCATAGGGATCATCATAAGCTGTCCAAGGTTCTACAATAGTTTCATTATTAGTACCCAACGTGAAGATATACTTCTTACCTTGAAACTGCTTTTCCAATTCCTGTAATGTATATCCGAAAAACACATTCGCTTGAGAATTGTAGGCAAGCTCATCCAAGTATTCCTGAGAGATATAAATAGCGCTGACATTTTCGACGAAATAGCCATCGCTGTTCAGCGTTGAAACAAGCTCCTCATAAATGGTGCCTTCAACATAATCCAGAAGCTTCGGATCGCCAACGCTTTTAAATACGGGTACGCTCTCCTCTGCAAGAATACCAGCCGGCGCATATGATACGACTAACAACACAAAGATAACCAACATCGAAATTATTTTTTTCATCCTGCTGACCTCCTTATCCGAGCCTATCCGCAGAGAAACCATTACTGATGTACTCTTCTAACAGTTCCTCCGAACCAACAAATATTGTTTTCACCGTTGATTCCCCTGTATACTTATTCTTCACAGAGATTGTATAGATACCTTCATCACCATACACATCGCCATCCTTGGCAGGGCGATTGAAACGCACATCTTCAATCATGCCCGTTGGGCTTTCGACTATAATCGATCGTGTCACATCTATGGTCAGATACCTTGAACGCGCAAGATCAAGTTTAAACCCATTCTCCGCAATTGAAGTATTTTGCAATTCTGCTTCTGTCATTGCATCAAACGGATAGATCATACAATTACCATTACGAACAGAAAACTTAAAGAACACTTTGTAATTTGTGTAATTTGATGTCGTTGCTCCCAAGCCAAGTATACGACTGTCTTTTTTTATTTCATAATCCAAAGCTACTTCATAATCGCCTTCTTCTTTTAATGAAATTACTGTGTCCGCTTCGCCTGTCATCTTTGCTGCCAAGTAATTGGTATAAACTTGCGGTTCCCCTTTGTTGTTTTGATAATCCGTATGCCTGACAATTAGCGTACCCTGTCCGAAATATGTTGGAGAAATGCCAAAATACTTATCATATCCACCGTTATCCGCATTGATACTAACGGAAGTATCTCCATCCAGCATATTAATATCCTGGACAAGCTCATAGTGCAATTCAACGTTATCACCAAGTGTTTTTAAAAAGATGAAGTTACCCTCTGAATCATTGATTGCAGAAGTAAACCCACTGATATAAAACTTACCGAGCGTCATACCAAAGTGGGGATCTCCCCGACCTATGCTGTTTTCATTAGAATAACCATTATCAAGTCCCGTATTTACCGGTTCATACCCAAGGTACATCTTCATTGTTCCCTCAGGCAATTCTGGTTCAGGGGCAATCGATGGAATCCCTTCTGTACTTGGAGGATTAAAGAAAGTATTCACACCTTCCCATGCACCAGAAGCAACATCTCCTGTCCAATTTTGAATATCTGAGGCGGCTTCATTTGCCCAGTTGTTTACGTCAGACGTCGCATTTGAAACCCAGTCGCCGATACCACCCCAAAAACCTTTGTCCGACGATTCCTCTGCATATGAAAAATACTGAACACAAAGTATTATAAAAATCAATAATATGATTCTAAACTTCATTTCAATCTCCCCTTTTATAAAATGCATTTGTTTCTCCATAATTATATCATTACATGCGTGCAAAATCAAGACAAATATCCTGTTATAATGGGTCGGACAGGAGAAAAACGACAGCGCGATGTTTTTCATAATTTGGAATAGGAACGACCTCTTCTGACTTGCCTGCGGCAGCCTCTACAAGGGTGAAGCCGGAAATCCTGGTGATCTCCTCCTTGCAGCAAGGTCGGAAGGGGTTGCCTCCCCGTTTGCATCGCCCCCCTCAGGCGCATATTCCGCCAACGAACCGGCCGACTGCCCCGCATCCGTTAAATTCCAATAAAATAAGTCGGAATTGATTGACGATTCCGGCAAACGGTGATACAATACACAAGCTATCCCGAGTGAAAAACTCGGAATTAATCTGACCGGGAGGCGCGCCATGAAGCTATCGACCCGGGGACGCTACGGCATCCAGACGATGTACGACCTCGCCCTGAACGCTGATAACGGCCCGCAGTCCATCAAGGCCATCGCCGAGCGGGGCGGCATGCCCGAAGCCTATCTGGAACAGCTGATCGCGGCGCTGAAGCGCTCCGGGCTGGTCACCAGCACCCGCGGGGCCCAGGGCGGCTACATGCTGGCGAGGCCGGCGGACGCCATTTCCGTGGGCGACGTGCTGCGGGTGCTGGAGGGCGGTCTGAACCTGGTGAACTGCCTGGACGGGGAAGATTGCTGCGAAAAGGCCTGCGCCTGCCCGTCCAGAACCGTGTGGATGAAGCTCCGGGACGGCATGAACGCCATCGTGGACGGCATCACGCTACAGGACATGGTGGAGGATTACAGGCGCATGAACGCGCAGGAGGATACGACGGCATGAGAGTGTACATGGACAACGGCGCGACGACCCGCGTGACCGAGCCGGTCATGGCGGCGATGCAGCCCTATTTTTGCGAAATCTTCGGCAACCCCTCGTCGGTGCACGGCTTCGGCCGCCAGGCCCGCAAGGCCGTGGAGGCGGCCCGTGCGCAGGTGGCGAAGGCCATCGGGGCCGAACCCAGGGAAATCTATTTCACCGGCTGCGGCACCGAGGCGGACAACTGGGCGCTGCGGGGCATCGCCTATGCCAACAGGAACAGGGGCAGGCACATCATCACCACCAATTTCGAGCATCACGCCATACTGCACACCTGCCAGCAGCTTGAAAAGGAGGGCTTCGAGGTCACCTACCTGCCCGTGGACCGGGACGGCCTGGTGACGCCGGAGCAGCTGGAGGCGGCGATACGCCCCGACACCGTACTGGTGAGCATCATGTACGCCAACAATGAGATCGGCACCATCGAGCCCATCCCCGAGCTGGCGGCGGTGGCGAAAGCGCACGGCGTGCTGTTTCACACCGACGCGGTGCAGGCCATCGGGCATGTGCCCATCGACGTGAAGGCCCAGGGCATCGACATGCTTTCCATGTCCGGCCACAAGTTCCACGCCCCCAAGGGCATCGGCGCGCTGTACGTGCGCCAGGGCGTGCGCCTGCAAAGGCTGATGCAGGGCGGCGCGCAGGAGCGTGGCCAGCGCCCCGGCACCGAGAACCTGGCCGGCATCGTGGGCATGGGCAAGGCCATCGAGCTGGCGACCGCCGACGTGGAAGCGCGCGCGGCCAGTATGGCGGCCATCCGCGACCACATGATCGGGCGCATATTGAAGGAGATTCCCCATGTGCAGCTGAACGGCCATCCCACGAAGCGCATGTGCGGCAACATCAATCTCTCCTTCTACTTCGTGGAGAGCGAGAGCATACTGCTTCACCTGGATTTCAAGGGCATCGCGGCGTCCTCCGGCTCCGCCTGCACCTCCGGTTCGCTGGACCCCAGCCACGTGCTGCTGGCCATCGGCGTCTCCCACGAGCACGCCAACGGCTCCGTCCGCCTGAGCCTGTGCGAGGAAAACACCCTGGAGGAAGCGGACTACGTGGTGGACAGCCTTGTGGAGATCGTTGGACGGCTGCGGGACATGTCGCCGCTGTACGAGGATTTTCTCAAGGGCACCTATGAAAACTAACGCGTTGGCCGGCGAGATGAATTTTAGTCAGATTTGCCTTGCAAAAGACGCAGGCTGCCTGGCGGGCAGTCAAGGTTTTTGCAAGACAAAGATGGCTGAAATTCAGCCGCCCGCCGACGATGAGAGTTTTTATAGGGGCCCCGGGGTGTGGAGACCGTGGGCACCGACGATTGATCGAATATTGGAGGCACGATTATGGAATATACAGAGCAGGTCATGGACCATTTCATGAATCCCAGGAACATGGGCGAGATGTCGGACGCCAGCGGCGTGGGCACCGTGGGCAACGCCAAGTGCGGCGACATCATGCGCATCTACATCAAGGTTGAAAACGACGTGATCACCGACGTGAAGTTCAAGACCTTCGGCTGCGGCGCGGCCATCGCCACCTCCAGCAAGGCCACTGAGATCGTCAAGGGCATGACATTGGAGGAGGCCGAGAAGGTGACCAACAAGATGGTCATGGAGGCCCTGGGCGGCCTGCCGCCGGTGAAGGTGCACTGTTCCGTGCTGGCCGAGGAGGCCCTGCACGCCGCGATCCAGGACTACCGGGCGCGCCTCGCACGGGGCGAATCGCCGCAGATCGAGGAAAAGGACGGGGACGTGCGGTACGTGTGACAAGGGAAGACGGGCGTCGACCGCCCGTTCCAGGATGTTGACAAAGTCGACAGACTGCAGGCCGCTGAAAAAGGCTGCAAGCGCAGAAAATCCTTCCGAAAGAAGAAGATCGGAAGGATTTTCTGCTTGCTGCATTGGCGTCGCCTGCAAAATGCGTCCATTTATGACAGAAAACGGGCGTCAACCGCCCGTTTTCCCTTGTCATCTGTCCCTTCCCGCGGGATCCTCCCTCCATCTGCCGCTCAGGTAGAACACGCCGCCAATGAGCAGGGGCATGAAGCCGGCCAGCGCGTCGCCCATCCAAAAGCCGTAGCAATCCATGTGCAGTCCGAAGCCCAGCAGCGCGGCCAGCCCGATCCTGGCGATGACGCCGTCGATGATGGCCACGGCCAGGTTGATCCTGGAGCGCCCCGACCCGTTGATCAGCGAAAACGCGCCGCTGCGCGTGGCCGCGCCGTAGAAGTTCAGTATGGTTGGCACCGTGAGCACGGAGGCGACGGCCAGCAATTCCCTGTCCGGGGTGAATATGCCGTAGACCGCGTCGGGACAGACCACCATGACGATGTGCAGCGCCACGGCGATGGTCATGCCGATGCCCAGGACGATGCCCAACGTGCGATTGACCCGATCGTATTTCCGCGCGCCGAGGTTTTGCCCGACCATGGTGCTGCCGGCGGTGGTAAAGGACATGGTGATGACGTTCACCATGATGTTGATCTTGTTGTAGATGCCCGCCAGCGCAGAATAGGTCACGTCGAACAGGTTGATCCAGGCCATCACGATGATCTTGGAGAAGCTGACGGCGGCGGACTGTATCGCCATCGGTATGCCGAGGGCGAGCAGGCGCCTGAAGGCCGCCGGGTCGATGCGAAAGCTCTCGGGCCTGAAATCAAAGCCAAAGCTGTCGCGGCGGCGGTACAGGTAGACGATCGAGGCCACGAAGCTGACGCCCTGGCCGATGACCGTTGCCAGCGCGGCGCCGAACACCTCAAGGCCGAGATATTTGACAAATATGACGTCCAGCACCGTGTTCAGGATCGCGGCGACGGCGATGAATATGAAGGGCCGCTTGCTGTCACCCATGCCGCGCAGTATGGCGCTGACGATGTTGTAGCCGTAGATGAACACCAGACCGCAGACGCAGGTGACCATGTAGTCCATGGTAAAGGCCTCCGCCGCGGCGGGGGTGTTGAGCCATCCCAGCACCGCATGGCGAAGGCAGAAACATATCACGGCGATGGCCACGGACGCGCCCAGCAGAAAGGTGAACATGGTGCCGATGGTCTTCCTGATGTCGTCGTGCCGCCCCGCGCCCACCGCCCGGGCGATGATGATCTGGCCCGCCGAGGAAAAGCCCATGGCCACGAAGGTCAAAAGGTGCAGTATGTCGCCGCCGATGGACACGGCGGACATGCCCGCCGCGCCGATATAGTTGCCGACGACGATCATGTCCACCAGGTTGTAGAGGGCCTGCAGGGCGTTGGAGACAAACAGCGGAAAGGCGAATACCAAAAGCTGCGCCGCGACCGGACCGTGGGTCAGATCGCGGATCATCGTCCTGTTGTCGCTCATTGTTCCGCCCCCTGATTCGTTTCAAATGGATACCCGCGCATATTATGATCGTCAAAGTACAAAAAGCATCATCCGCCGCACGTCCATCCAGTCGTCCGCCTCGTACACAACCGTGGTCACTCCGGTCTGCGCAACGCCGGGATAGTTGCTCGCGATTTTCGCCCGGTGGTGCTCCTTGAAGGAAATCTCGACCTTGAAATGCTCCGGCAGGGGGAACATGCAGGACGCGGCGTCCTTTTTCACGGCGCGGGCGGCGGCCTCCCGAATCAGGCGCACGGCCTTGTTGGGGTGTATGGAAATGGAGCCCCGGCCCCGGCCCTCGCTGACCGCCACCGTTTCCACGTTGGGATTGATCGCCTTCATCCAGTCGCACAGGCCCTTGTCCCCGGTGACGAGACGCACGGGCACGCCGAAATACGCCGCCGTGAAGCCGTTGATCAGCAGCTCGGGGGCCAGCTTGTCGTTGATGCGCACATAGTTGTTTTTGGTATTCGAGGTATGGGACAGCGGGTTGGTATCCATGCCCGCGCCCGAGTGATAGCCCGTGAAAAACACGCCGTCGCAATCCGGCTCCAGGCCGGACATCATGCCCATGATGTCGCTGCCCCAGCCCCGGAAGACGCGGGCATCCTCGGGCAGCATGGACGGAATCAGGTTGCAGGCACTGTCGTGGGCGTCCCTGATGAGAATGTCGTCGCAGCCCGCGTCGATGGCCCCCTGGCATGCGGCGGCGACCTCCCTGGTCATCTGCTCCTGAAAATAGGGGTAACGGGGGTGGCCGTTGGTCGTCTCGTCCCAGAGGGTAATGCCGGTGGTACCCTCGATGTCGGCGGATACGAACAGCTTCATGGTCTTGCACTCCTTTTTTTCTCGCCCGGGCGAAGTCCCGCGCATGTCGTTTGGCCTACATTTTACCATATTCATTCCGACCCGTCCACCGTTTTTTTATCCTGCCATCCCCCGCTGCGGCAGGCCTCATGTGCTGTCCTTCCGTCTTAATTAATGTATTATTTCCTTGAGGAAATACCGCACAATGCTCATGGCGCATTAACGGCTGAATTTCAGCCGCCTGCTTTCTGCTGATTTCTTGACTTGCCGCCAGCAAGCCTGCGAAATCCGCAGTTTGCAATCGACTAAAATTCATCTCGTTACTGCACGACTCGATTATGCGGTATTTCCTTAACACAATCACACTTGTATTTCCATAATAAACACATTATACTAATGAGTGAAATTTTCCATAAAGGAGCGTTTGGATTACATGAAGAAGTTTATTTCCCTGCTTGTGCTGATCTGCGTCGCGCTGATGCCCGCAGCCCTGGCCGAAGAGACCCCCTCCCTGAACTGGGAAGACGTTACGCCCGCCCTCGAGGCTGGCGGCGTTACCGGTCAGTTCTACACCTTCGACGAAGTCGCCGTGAAGATGTGGCTGCCCGACGGCATCAACCCCATTGATCTCACCGAGGAAGACACCTCCAAGGGCTACATCGGCTATTTCCAGCCCGACGATCAGTCCGCGGCCGTCGCCGTCGTGTATGTGGATGTGAACGGCATGAGTCTCGAGGAGTATGCCGATTCTCTGGCCCAGACGGATGGCGTAACCGAGGTTGAAATGGCGACCGTGAACGGCCTGCCCTGCGTCACCTATCGGATGCCCGAGCAGGACACCGTGAACATCTCCTTCACCACCCAGGCGGGCAGCATCCTGGAGGTCACCTGCTGGCCCGCGTCCGTGGAGAATGCCGATCTGGTTTGGGGCGCCGTCGCCGCCTCCATTCAGCCCGAATAACGATAACCGCAAACTTACCCGGCCGGCACGATTGCCAGCCGGGTTTTTTGCTTTTCAGCCAACCACTCTGATCACAGCATCCCCTTCAGCGCCGCGATGTACTCCGGCCCGGTGCCGCAGCAGCCGCCGATGATCCGCGCCCCGGCGTCCACCAATCGCTTCATGGACCCGGCAAACCGGGCGGGCGTCATGCTGTAATGGGCCTGCCCCTGCTCGTCCATCACCGGCATGCCCGCGTTGGGCTTGGCGATGACGGGCACGGCGGCCACGGCCTTCATGGACGCCACCACAGCCGCCAGCTGATCCGGCCCCACGGAGCAATTCAGTCCCACGGCGCTGACGCCCAGCGCTTGCAGGGTCTCCACCGCCTCCACCACGTTGCCGCCGAACAGCAGGTGGCCGTCGGCCTCGATGGTCAGCGTGCACATGACGGGCAGGTCGCACACCGACCGCGCCGCCTCCACGAAGCATGCGCACTCGTCCACGGTCAGCATGGTCTCCGCGCCCAGCAGATCGGCCCCGGCGGCGACCACGACCTCGATCTGCTCCCGGTAGATGTCCAGCAGCGCCTGATAGCTCATGGGGCCGATGGGCTCCAGCGGCTTGCCGGTGGTGGTGAAGTCCCCGGCCACCAGCGCCCGGCCTCCGGCGGCCTGCTTCGACAGCTTCACCAGCCCCGCGTTCAGCTCCGCCAGCCGATGCTCAAGGCTGTGCAGCCCCAGCCCCACGCGGTTGGCGGAAAAGGTGGGGGCATAGATGATGTCGCTGCCCGCGTCCACATAGGCGCGCTGCAAGGCCACGATCACCTCCGGGTGCTCGTAGGCCCAAAGCTCGGTGCTGACGCCCACGGGCATGCCCTTCGCCCGCAGCTGCGACCCCGTCGCCCCGTCCAGCAGCACGACGCCCCTTTCGACGAGGGCGGAAAAATCAGATTGCGTCATGGTCAACCTCCTATAATAATGGGGAATTGGGACATCGAGCGCCCGGAAAACAGTCCAGTGGACTGTTTCCAGTGGTTCGAGCGCCCGGAAAACTCTCCATTGGAGAGTTTTCAGCGAGAACGGGCCAGTAGGCCCCTGTCGATGGGGCCGAGGCAGGCCCTCGGGAATTGAGAATGAATGTGGAAATCCCGTCAGGGATTTGAACCGCCATTCCCCATTCCTCATTCCTCATTCCCCATTTTTCATCATTCCCATCACTTTCTGGTACAGCGCGGCGTCCAGCAGGCAGACCACCCTTGTGCCCTCGGCGGTGTATTCCTCCGAAAGCACCTGGCCCTTGCCGTGGATCAGCGAAAGCACGCCGCCCTTGTCATAGGGAATCAGCAGCTCGGCCCGATGGCGCATGGCGGCGATGCGCCGGGAAATCTCCGCCTTCAGCGCGTCCAGCCCCATGCCTTCCCTGGCCGAGATCAGTATGGCGTCGGCGGGCTCGATCATGCCGGTGATGTTCACCCGATCCGCCTTGTTCAGCGCCTCCAGCACGGGCTTGTCCCCGGCCCCCAGCTCGCTGAGCACCTGAAACACGGTGGCCCGCTGCTGGGCGTAGTTCGGGCTGGACAGGTCGGACACCACCACCAGCAGGTCGGCGTAGAGCGCCTCCTCCAGCGTAGATCGGAAGGCCTGCACCAGCTGGTGGGGCAGCTTGCGGATGAAGCCCACCGTATCCACCACCAGGCACCGGCGGTTCTCCGGGAGCTCCACCTGGCGCATCACCGGGTCCAGCGTGGCGAAGAGCTTGTCCTCCACAAGCACATCCGCGCCGGAAAGCGCGTTCAGCAGCGTGGACTTTCCCGCGTTGGTGTAGCCCACCAGCGCCACGGTGGTCTGGCCCGTCTTTTCCCGGCGCGCGCGGTGCAGGTCCCGCTGTTTCTTGATCTCCTTTAATTGGGCCTCCAGGTCGTCGATGCGGCGGCGGATGCGGCGGCGATCCACCTCCAGCCGGGTCTCGCCGGGGCCCCGGGTGCCGATGCCGCCGCCCAGGCGGGACAGCACCGTGCCCATGCCCTGCAGTCGGGGCAGGCGATACTTCATCTGCGCCAGCTCCACCTGCAGCTTGCCCTCGGCGGACTGGGCCCGCTGGGCGAAGATGTCCAGTATCAGCGCCGTGCGGTCGATGACCCGCACCCCGAGGATGTTCTCCAGGTTCTTCTGCTGGGCCCCGGTCAGCTCGTCGTCCAGTATGGCCAGATCGATCTCCATGGCCTGGCACGTCAGGGCCAGCTCCTCGGCCTTGCCGCTGCCGATGTAGGTGGCGCTGTCGGGCTTTTGGCGGTTCTGGATGACCCGGGTGATCACCATGGCCCCGGCGGTCTCGGCCAGCGAGGCCAGCTCGTCCAGGGATTCCTCGGAATCGGTGGAGATGAGCATGACCTTCTCGGCCTCCTCCACGATGCCGCCCCTTTCGATGGCCTTCTTCACCCGATCCTCGGCCAGCTCGATCTCCTTCATCCACAGCTGCTGGGGGATGCGCCCGGGCTTCACCGGGCCCTTGACGACGATGGAGAGGTTTTCATACTCCACCTCGCCCAGGAAGGCGGCGCTGATGCCGGTGCAGCGCCCCTCCCCCACGCCCACGGCGCACATGCTGTCGAAGCGCAGCAGGCGCAGGGCCTGGATGTCCACGTCGGAGAGACGCGCCTCCCCGCCGGGATGGGTGTGGATGCAGCGGAAGCCGGACAGGCGGTCCAGGTTGCGGCGCAGGTGCAGCTCCGGCAGTGCAATGGAGCCGATGCTGCCCACGGCGATCTCCAGTACCGTGCCGTCCCGTCCCAGGTACACCAGCATCTCCCGGTTCAAAAGATCCGTATAGCGCACCAGTATGTTCAACAGCCGGTCGGGCAAATAGGCGTCACGCTCAAATTCCGCGTCGTACAGCTTTTCCAGCTCGTTCAGCGTGCTCTCCCGGATGCCGGTCAGGTTGCCGTGTATCATGGTCATATCCTCCATTGTCACAGGGTTTTACGCCTCAATGCTCGTTCCCGGAATCTGTATCAGGCAGTCGATGGCCCCCGATTCGCAATACCGCGCCTGCCTGTAAAAAACGGTCTTCGTGTCCTCGATGAAGAAGGGCATGCCCTTCGCCGGTCCGGCCAGGGGCAGGAAGAAATTATCCCAGTGAATCGGAATGACCGTCTTCGGATGCGGCTTCTCCACCGTCTCCTGACAGCAGGGTCGTCGTGCCAAAGAAGGCGATTCCCATTTTCCCTGTTCCCCATCCAATACGGTTTATCCCATAGAGTATATCACACTTTTCAAAGCGTGAAAAGCAAAAAAACGATATGAATGCCGCCGTTGCCCGCGTCCGTTGTTACCATTCACCCTACGGGCGAATGGTAATTGTCGGGGGACCTGCTTCCCCCGTCATACGGTGCCGCGCCTCAAATCTTCGATTTGAGCCGTCGGCAGTCCGGCCCACAGGCCGGACCGACAAACCCGAAGGGTTTGTCGCCTTGCCACCCCTTTGACAGATTTGCCTGAAATCACAAGTGATTTCCGGAGACGCACCGGCGCTTGCCCTATGGGCAATCGCCGGCAGCG